>NZ_JH114142.1:0-113946 GCF_000224595.1 Prevotella sp. C561
AGCAAGCTCCTTTAGTCCGCGCCCAACAGTGTCGGCACCGGGTAATAGCGTATTAGGTCTCTGCTTGAACTGCCCTATAAGCACATTGATGTCCTCAAGGCATTCTCCACCACAAAGGTAACTGAAGAAGAGATAGCCGAAAATACTTCCATGGCTGAATGCTTTGCCACTACTTCCACGTTTGCCCAATACAGATTCGGTAAGTTTTTCAAAGCCCAACTTTGAGAAAACGTCCATAATATGATAAATTCCACCGAAAGAAGTGATATTCTCGTTTTTAATTGCTACCTTTGTCATGTCAGATTTTTGCTTACTTGTTATGTTTGCAGCACTAAGATAGGTGAAATTTCTGACATATCCAAGTGTTTTGAGAACTTTGTTTCTCAGACACTTGGAGTTCTTACAAGAATTTATGCTGCGGAATTAAGGTATAAAATGAACGTCATGGGGTGGAGTATGCATGATAAGGAGTATGCATCGTGGAAAAATGCTGTAAATAAAAAAATGGTAATGGATTATTTAATGTTCCTCAGAAAAAACTGCAGGATACAATTATGGAGGTATGAAGAATAAGGGAAGAATTAGGATTACTTCCACTGCACAATATGGATTAACTATTTTTTGGAGGACTCTAAAATGATTTTATTTTCAAATTTATGGCTTCGAAGAGCGTTTTTTTGCATTTTACTTTGTTCTTGTCTGCTAGATAATAAAGCTCAAAATGTCTGGAAACTTTATTACAATACAAAAGAAGTCCAGATTAGGAGTTATACATCTAAAGGACAGTTGAGACATCTTGTGCAAAGCGATGACTATGGGAATAAGGTCGATTCTGTAATTTATAAAAAGTATATTTATGTTTATTCTTTTGCAAAAACAAAAGTGTACAAGAACTCTAATTTTCGTGTCATAAATTTCTATTCTAAATTTAAACTGCATAAGGAGACTTTTTTGTCTCCTTATGTTAAACATGCATTCCTATTAGAGGAGTATATTTCTGATTTGCAAAACATTTATGAATCCATTCTTCCGAATGGTGATGAAGTTTCAAATCATATATCGATTTCTATAAATAAAAATAGCACCCATGTAACATTTCGTAATCTGAATTGTCGTTTTAATGTTTTATTTAGTCCTGTAATATTACAATCTTATTTGTCCTACAATACAATAAAAGACATAAAGCTATATACTAAATTCGGAAGGCTCTCGAAAATAAGTTATATTTTGGAAGGGAATATTCTCAATATCTTTTTTAATTATAAACATAATTCAATTAAGATAGTAATAGAATCATTATCATCCTATGATGATAGAAAAGATGAATATATTTATGAATGGAAAAGAGATACGTAGGGTCTTGCTAATTTAATATAACTAAAGTTTCCTACCCCTTAAAACACTAACTTTTCTCATTTTCCTTTGTCTGTCGTCCCCCATATCCATTGACTGTTAACTCATGCCTAACAGAAGTTATGCAGACTGTCCATATACTTCATCCCATTTTTCCAACGCTTCAGCCATTACAAAGATTTTGCTCATCGCTTTGTTATTATCGCTGATTGTAGGTATAAGGTGTTGGGGCGTCATCCCAAGCACTTCTCCTAAAATGCGAAGAATGCGTTCGATACAGGCAAGAACTCGCTTCCATAACGTGAGTGCCATGAGATCGCCCTCCATGTCCGAAAAGAGTTCGTCCATGGTTTGATATTCTGTGAATCTCTTTTCCAAGGCCATGACGGTATATGTAAGGTAACACAGCGTAGCATCGGCTATCTGACCATTGAAGTCGCAACCTTGATAACCACCTAATCCGAGATACTGCTTAGTTTCCTTTTTCCCCTTTTTCTGATGCAGTTAAAAATCACAGGGGATGGTTGTCTTGCTGTCAAAGAATGCAGAAAGTAACAGTTTGTAGCCCAATACGAACCTGTCTTTTACATTGTCGAAAACACGACTGATATCTTCCTTTCTCACACCACTCTTTCTAAGCATGGTGTCATCTGTAATGAAAGACGAGATAACAGGTGACCGATGCCAAAAAGATAAAATAAATCATCATTCATTCAAGTTTTAACACTCAAAAGTTTGGATAACTCGCTTATTTTCTTTATTTTTGCTTCCATAATAGTTGTGTTGTCTTGTCTTTAAAATCAGTTGTTTAGCAATTACTAATTTACAAAGAAAATTCGGCAAACTGTTATTTCTCTATCTATTTATTAGGGTGGGAAACTTTTGTGTTATTAGTAAACCTTTAATCTGAAATAAAAATGAGGAAGTTAAAAAATTTCACCTTGCCTTCATCTTGTAAGCCACTCAACAATGAGATGATGATTGAAATTGTAGGTGGTGCTAACGACAAGACCTGCTCATTCAACTCTTCACAAAGTTCATGCTCTGGATCATGTGATTACGAAGGGTATCAAGGCTCCTGTGCCTATGGATCTATTGGATCATTCACAGGGGGATATTGCTACATCGCCTAATTTTAGTTTGTTGCACCATGCTCGTATGAGTATGGTGCAACAATAAGTTCAACTTTAACAACAATCCTAACAATGTTACGTAAAATTACATTATGTTTGATGTCTTGGAGTTTTTCTGTGATGCTCTATGGACAAGTCAAAGATAGCATCGCTTCTACTTTTTTAGTTGCCCATTATGATTATACTTGCCGGACTTCTGACAATAAGGGAGAAAATCATATAGTGAACTATGGGCTTACCCTGCAAGTAGCTCAAGATATGGCGTGCACTATGGGACAGAAGCGCCACGATGGAGAAAATGACAGGAGTGAGCAACTACTCTATGTGCCCACGACTTGGCAGAACTATCCTGAGGGAAATATAACATCTGCCGAGACCATTCCACCTTATCACTATTTGACCACGGAAAAGATGGTCGAGATAAAATGGACGTTACTAACCGAACGCGATACCATTTGCGGACTACCTTGTCAGAAAGTAACTGGAACGTATGGAGGAAGGGAGTGGATAGCATGGTTTACCGAAAAACTGCCCACTCGTTTTGGTCCATGGCGATTAGGAGGTCTGCCTGGTCTGATTGTCCGTGCGATGTCAGCCGACAGTATTCATCGTTTTGAATGTAGTAAGGTAGAAAACGTGAAAGAAGCCATTACTTACACTGTACCAGAAAGTAGTATAAAGTCTGCACGTGCCAAATTTGTTAAGTTACGCAATCGTATCTTTGGGAATCCAAACTACGTTTCTAATCCATCGTATTACATTAAGCCTACAGAAATAGAAAGTATGGCAGTGATAGAGGGATTGGTTGTATTAGGAGGGACACCGATTGAGATGAAACCTGCTAAATTTCAACCCTTAGATTTCTGATCATTATATGACTCGTTTTTGGTACTTTTTACTTCTCTTAGTTGCCCCCCTCAGTGCTGTGAATGCTCAGACACAGACAATAAGTGTGAATGGACAGGTTCGTTGCGGTACTGAAAAGGTTGTAGGAGCTCTTGTGACTCTGCTTCAGCCAACGGACTCCAGTATTGTTGCCTATACGACAACTGACAAACAAGGTTTCTACACCCTAAAGGCTACGACTCAACTCAGCGAAGTGCTCCTTAGTATCTCAGGCTTTAATATCAAACGGAAAACGACTCGTATAAAAGCGCATTCGCAAACATTTGACTTCCATGTCAAGGAAGAAAACAGAATACTGCGTGAAATCGTGGTTAAGTCGCAAAAACTGTGGGGGAATCGCGATACGCTCAACTATCTCGTTTCTGCCTACACGCGTGGAAAAGACCGTTCCATAGGTGATGTGCTGCAGAAACTGCCTGGCATCACCATTGAGGACAATGGAGTGATTAAATATCAAGGCAACCCTATCAACCATTTCTACATTGAAAACCTTGACATGTTGCAGGGACGTTATAATCTTGCCACACAGGGTATCAAAGCCGAAGATGTCGCCACAGTACAGGTATTAGAAAATCACGAACATATTCGTTCGCGAAAGGATCAAACTCCCTCCGAGCGTGCAGCAATCAATCTAAAACTTAAAGATAAAGCCAAGGGGATATGGAGCAAATCTGCCAATTTAGGTGCTGGACACAATCACGATCAAATATTGTGGGAGGCTATGCTCCAGACTATGTACTTCGGTAAGGGCAAGCAGCATATGTTGCGTTATAGTGGTGACAATCTGGGACGTTCCATAGAGATTGGCACTGACCATTATGGTTTCTCCTCAGAGGGAAACTCACGTATGGTTTCACTTGTGGAACACTCCTCATCGCCAATAGGCAATAGTTTGTTTGGCTATCGCCATAGCATCAATCTCAACAATTTGGCAAAGCTCTCCGACAGCATTACGATAAACTACAACTTCAATTACAGTCATAACTTCTCGAGAGGGCACTCTTTCTCACAAACTACTTACTTCTTGCCGAATGGTGTGAAGCAGTTGCTGATGGAAGATATAGCCGATCGCACGCACACTCATTCGGCGAATGTTCAACTCATCTACGAAATGAACTTTCAGCAGCGCTATCTCAAGAATACGTTCTCGCTCTGGGGACGGTGGAATGAGGGGCGAGGAGATATTCTTTCCGCCCATCAGTACCAACCCTCGATGTTGAACGAAACTATCGGAGATTCCTCCATTTCACAAACCTTGCACTATCGTTCGTTGGGAGTGACCAATTGTACCCATTGGGTGTACCGCACGGCAAAGGGAGGAGGTTTTGAGTGGACCTCTACCAATCGAGTTTCAAAGACACCACAAACCCTTATCATTGCTGGCGAGAGGGCTGCTCATCAAGACATAGAAATCACTGCTTTCTCCACAATCAATAGTTTTAGATTGTTGCGCGACCTTCGTTCTAGCAAATGGACACTTTCCTCCTCGGGAAATTTGAATACCAGCTATACTATACTCACTTCTGCACTCACTCATCCCAATATACCTGTGGCTCCTAATGGAGATATGAATCACATGCATGCCAGTGTAGATTTGGGACCCGTGGCACAATACACGAGTGGTGCTTTCCAATCCAAGCTCAGTGTACCCGTAGCTTTGACCTACACCGCCCTCCACAACGCTGCTATTGAGGGCGAGGAAACGGATGCTCACCGCCTGCATTTATATTTGCAACCTTCGTTTTCTTTACATTGGAAAGCCACTGATAACTTTACGCTCAACGCCAATGCTCACTATTCATCCAGCGAGACTCCTTGGAGAAAACTTCTCACAGCCAACGTGATGCAAAACTATCGCAGCCTTTCGCGCTATCGTGCTACACTCGACAACAGTTACGATGCAGGCGCTTATTTCAAAGTGGCATTCAAAGACATCTTTACAAGTGTGTTTGCCCATTTGGAGGGCAATTGGCAGCGTTCGTGGAGTGACATCGCCTACGGAACTACCATTGATGCGCAGGCGCATACGATTGTCGAGGCAGTATATATGCCCAATCATAGTAATCGTTACATGCTGACGGCTTATGGACGCAAGGACATTGATTGGCATACACTACAAATAGAACTCTCGGCTACGCGCTCATGGGGGAAGAGTGAAATGTTGCGCCAATCGGTACTCACCACTTATCGCACCACAGGCTATGCCCTTCAAGGTACACTGGCTTTCGATATTGCGAGTGGATATCGCTTGGATTATAGAGCCACATGGCAGCGACAACGTTCGACGAGTCCTCAACATACATTCACCTTTGACGAACTAAGTCAGCGTGCTGAATTGAGCCTCCGCTTGTACTCTTCACGTCTATTCTTGAGTCTCCACGCCAGTCATACACATAATAGCAGCTTGACCTCAGAACGTAAAGACTATCTTTTCATGGGTAGTAGTCTGCAATTTAAGCTGTCAAAGAAGGTGGAATTCAACCTCAACGGTGATAATCTCACGAATATCCGCAGTTATAGATCTCGCTCCATTGGAGATATGGAGAACTACTATTCAGAGTATTATCTTCGCCCATTATCCATTAGCCTAACAGCACATATATATTTATAATGCCTCCTCGTTTTTCTTATTTTAAACAGCCTTCGAACTGCGGTCCAGTTTCATTGCGTATGATTGCTCGATTTTATGGTATTGCTTATTCTGCAGAGATGTTGAGAAAGCATTGTCATATATCTCGATATGGGGTAACTATGCGAGGTATAGATGAGTGTGCTCAATATCTCGGTTTTGAAACTATGGGATTTTCTCTCTCCTTTGAAAAATTAGCAGAGGAAGATATGTTTTCTAGTATTTTATATTGGACTTAGAATCACTTCGTTGTGTGTTACGGAATTACAAACGATAATGGAAAATATAATATATCATTAATGTCCCGATTTTAACGGGACACTAATGACTCGAGAACAAAGATGTCAAACGTGCCATAAAAAAGGACAAAAATATCTTTGAGAATGATAGTATTTAATAAAAAATGATGTTCCTTCTGAAAAGACAGCCTATTTCAAATAAGCTGTCCAAAGGACTTGCGAATCTTTTAAAAGAAGGAATCACCGTTAATGGACAATGTATTTTCTTTAAACGTTTTTATGTCAATAATCCACATATAACATTAGATTTGTTTGATGATATGACGGCGTATGAATGTTTTCTCAATAATGTCCACATTGAAGATTTTTGTCGTAAGGATATCTTATCAAATGCTTTTATTTTCGCAGATAGATTGGGGAATATACTAAAAGAAATGAAATGTGAATATGAGATTATATTAACCATAGACAGAGAGTCATGTGTACTTACATTCCATTCGTTGCATGAATCTGAAGCAGATTGGATGGATCTCTGTAAAATTGATGATTATAAATGTGGAATAGCTCTTTTTAGGTCTCAAGTGTAATGCTCCAAATCCGAGGACACCAAAATAAAAGATTAGTTACTTTATTGGTAGTAGGGCGAGTTCTTTAATAGTGTCGTGTGTCAAACATGTTGCTTTTGTGGATAGCTGGATTTATTTTTGAATGTTGCAGCATGAAATCTATGAAGAGGAATATAAACAAATACGGACACACATAAGCGTGTGTCCGTAAATGATTTTAGGGGTATTAGACGTGAAGTCTGTCAGCCCTATTAGTAAGTTAAAGCATTTTTACAATAATGTCTGTTATGCGTTCTTGGTTTCAGTAACCGTTTCTTTACATAACTTCTCATTTGTTGTATTAACTGTATATTTATCCTCTCCTGCATAGAAACGGCGGTGTGCTTCCTCCTGGCGAGGTACAGAGAAGTTGCTAACACGTTTCATGTACCCAATGATGCGAGTGAGATAATCAACATTCTTAGAATGACAATGTGGACATTCGTGCATATAACGCTTGTCGATATGACCGCAGTCGTTGCAGATAGTGTTAGGAATATTGAAAGTGAAGTAGTTACATCCTTCTTGTGCAGCGACACGCAACAACTGGCGATACTGTGGCTCAGAGAGGTGCTCCTCGAGATTCATGTGAAGGGCAGAACCACCAGTTAGATGTTCAATATATGGTGCTCCATGTAGCTTAAACTTGTCAAGAATCGTCAGTGAGTTGTCTTCTACACGATAGAAATAGCTGTTATAGCAGTTACGTGGAACGAAATAGCCATCTTCGGCATCCCATTTTGCATGCTTTACACCAACATTCTCTGCAGGAATCATCTCACAGTTGAACATTGCTTCTTTAGTTCGGAAAGCCTTGTTCTGTGTTTCTATCAATCCAAGTACAGTCTGTACAAACTTCTTATAGTCCTCATTCGGTGTGATGTCAAGTCCCATGAATTCTGCAGCTTCTACGAGTCCATTGATACCAATAGTGAGATATTGGCGGTCAATGTTGATGTATCCCGCATCAAAGAGTGGCAGCATGTGATTGCGCAATAACTCTTTCAGATTCTCATTATATGCTAATTGAACCTTATGGCATAATACGATGATATGATTAAGATACTCCTTGTAATCAAGGTTGTTGTTGACAGCATATTGTATACAGCGGTTGAGGTTAATGGTTAAGACACTCTTAGAGCCTGTTGATACGCCACCAGCACCAAGTGTATAGGAGAATCCATTGTCTTGAATTTCATTACGTAGACGACAACATGAACTGAGTGAGTCAGCATTATCGCTCATGTATGTGAAGAAGCTATGTCCCTCAGAATACATCTTAGCGGCAAAGTCACCCCATTCCTTATCCTTACAATCACCATTCTCAGCCAATAAAGCCATTGTCTCAACAGGGAACGTGAGTACTGTCTTCAGGCGTTCTTGATTGAACCAAGTCATGAATCGCTTTTGTAACCATGATAAACTCTCCCAGTCAGGTTGTGAACCATCAGGGAAATAGAAGTTCCCGAAGAGTGATTCAAAGTAAGGACGATCATAATAAGAGATATTCCAGAAAACTGCTTGATAGTTACGTGCTCCCGTAGGTTGGTTCAAGGAATAGACTATCTGTTCAAAGTAGTCTGTAATAACCTTGTCTATCGTACGTTTTCTGACGCTCAAGTCAACTACCTCATCGGCATGTTCCCAATAGTCTTTACCATATTCTTTCTGAATAAAGTAGTTCATATACATCAAGAACTCTGGTGTTGCACAGGCACCTGCAAGCATTGATGAAACCATGAAAACCATGTTTATAAATCCACCGCAGAAGCTTTTTAGATTTGTAGGTGCTGTGGAATTTCCTCCGATAGAGGTTGTACCACCAATAAGCCATGGATACATTGTGATAGAAGCACAATAGTTGGCAAGGTTTGTCTCATCGTTCTTATATATAAAGTGGTGGGTTAGGAGATTGATATATTCATCAGCCAAGTCCTTACCATACATCTTCTTGATACGATCAACGAGTAGTCTTCGATTGAGACGAATGAAACCTTGCTTTGGAAGTTCGCCAATAAGTGTTGCAATGTTTTTGTGTTCGACATTAGCATTGGCGTCAAACTTTGAACCAGTGGCAGCGTTGGTGGCAATGCAATAGTCTGAGAGGAACTTCATCTTCTCAAGTGTTTCGCGGTCTTCTGTATGTTGCTGACGATAAACAATGAAGCTCTTTGCTACATTGTAATATCCTTCTTTCATCAATGCCAACTCAACTTGGTTTTGGATATCTTCTACCTTGATGTCATTTTGAATATCAAGATTAGAGATAATCTTAGATAATACACCTAAATCAGTTGGTTCGTTAACACTTTCAAAAGCCTTGAGTATGGCGTTCATGATTTTGTCGAGGGAGAATCTTTCCTTTGAACCATCACGTTTAGTGATTGTGAAGTTCTTTATTTCCATTGCTATTTTAGTTTTTAGACGTTTATTATTTTATATGTATTTATCCTCAAAAAAGTATAAGTTAGATACCAATTTTCTCTTTAGGAGTTGTCAGTTTTGGAAAACTTTTTTCGTATTCAACTTTCAAAAGTTTCCCGTTTTGATAAACTTTGTGCTGCAAATTTAAGTAAAAGTATTCAATCGACAAAAGATTATTCGACTAAAAAATATTGGATAAATTACTAACTTTTGATGCTTTTTCGTCTGCATTGTAGACGTATAAAAGGGTTGGCGATGATTTCATCTGATGAAATATTTTTTTATGAGTGAGCTCTTTTAATTTTATTAGGATGGTTATTCGTTTTTCATAAGTCGACCTCTATTGTCGTATCATTATATAGGAAATCAGCATGATTTACGCTTATTTTTATTCAGTCTCTTGTCTTTATAGTGTATTTATATGGTTTTTATGGTTGTAGTATATATAAATAATGTAATTTTGCAGTTCGAAACAAGAAAGTTATGAAAGATATATCATTGATAGCCTTTGATGCTGATGACACACTATGGGAGTGTCAAACTTACTTTGAGACAGTGGAGAGAGAATATTGCGAGATACTAAACTCCTATTCTTCTGCAGATGAGATCTCAAAAGCTCTCTTTGCTGTTGAGACGGCTAACATGCCTCTTTTAGGGTATGGCAGTAAGGCTTTTATATTGTCATTGCTGGAGAATGCAATAGAAATAAGTGATGGGAAACTAAAAGCAGAGGAAGTTAAACGAATCTTAGCATTGGGAAAAGAACTCCTTCAACTGCCTGGTAAGCCTATGAAAGGAGTCGTTGAAACTTTGAAGGTGTTGCGTGAATTAGATAAATATCATTTAGTAGTATTTACTAAAGGTGAATTACTTGATCAAGAGAATAAATTTCATCGTTCGGGTTTGGCCCCATATTTTGAGGATATTGTAGTTGTTTCAGATAAGACGGAGAAGTCTTATCATCAGTTGTGCGAACGTTTTTCGATTGGAGTAGGGCAGCTACTGATGGTTGGAAATTCTTTCCGTTCGGATATAGAGCCTGTACTAAAACTTGGGGGGTGGGCTGCTCATATACCTTTTCATACAACTTGGCAACATGAGGTGATAGAGGAGTACGAACATCCTCATTTGTTGAAATTAGAGTTCTTTACGCAGTTGAAGGACGTGTTATTGTAATGTTTGCTTATCTAATTATAGTATTTAACAAACAAGGTTATTATTGATAAGATTCTTTGTATAGCTTTTTCTGTTTGTAAATAAATATGGATTAACTCTCATCAATTAATAAGAATAACAATGTTAGCACCACAAATAGATTTTTCTGATCGCGAAGAAAGGATTGAATTCATCCAAGAACGTTTCCACTGTAAGGCACCCTCATGTGGCGGTTGTGGGTCGTGTAATCTGCCTGACGGTGTTCCTGCCCTTGAATATTTTGCTGATTACATAGATGGTAAGGTTGAGTTTGTAAAGCTTGCAGCAAAAATATGGGAGTAGGGGAAGTGTTTCCGCTCTTGACGTATTAGCTTATAACAATGAGTAAGCTGGGTTGATTTTACTTTTCATGTAGCTTAGAAGCAGCCTTATCATGCTAAGATACAAATAAATGGTTTTATTTATTTCACTTTGCTTTACTATTTATTATTATTTTGAGTACTAACATGACAATGGTATGGTAATGTCTACTAAGGTCATGACGAAATAATACTCTATTTTACAAGAAAAGTTTAAATTCATTTTGCTGTCACATTTAACATTTCATGTAAACCTACTGTGTATTAGTAAGTTATACGTTGATTACGTATGACAGATGTGACAGCAAATCTAATTTTGGCTGAATTGTGTTGTTAACGATGTACAGAAGATGGACTTGTTGGTTACATTCGATTGCGGTGGAGTTATTAAAAGGTTTATAGAGAGATTTGTGCGAGTGCAATAAAGAATAATGGCTATGTTATTAGAGAAATAAGTAAAGGCATAACAAGGTGATGATTCTAAAGTTAGGCTGGTTTTAATGGGCATGGCAATGAACGTCACGTTCATAGATAAAGACTATCCGTATAACATGGGTTAAGTTGTAAAAACAATAGGGTTGGGTAGGGGAGAGGGTAGGATTAGTATCATCGTTATAAAACTACACCTGGTATTATTGTAAAGTCTTTTTTGTACTCTTCCAACTAAGTAGTTATCCTCTGTGGTTTAAGAACATGCCCTTTAAGGTTCAAGAAAATGCTCCTCTTGGGTATTGTTAACGCCCTTCTTGAGCCTAATTAGGCACCTTCTCCTTTGTAGCTTTTAACTAATTGATTTCAAGTTAGTTGTCAGTTTGATTATAACGAGGAATTTTACTCTTGTTCGTAACTATGTTCATGAAAATATGTCGTGACTTTTTATTAGCAATGGAGGAGAATAAATGATAGAATGATAAGACGTGTAGAAACCTTATAGTTGTAGCTGTTTGGAAATAAAGATTGCTTTCCTATAAAGTATGAGTTGGTTTTGTCATCTCGTAAAATAACATTACATCTAATAAATCTTGCTTAGGAGGAAAGGATAATAATTATTGTTTTTTTCTATTCAAAGATAGTTTGAGGATGAGCCTTGTCCTTTGATAGAAGGCTATAAGGAGAGGATTGGTAGTGTGCTTTTATTCTTTTACAGAGAAAGTCAATATTAGTTTATATAGTGAAAGTCAACTTTATCGCTCATTACTTCGAAAGATTGTTTTTTCTGATACTGTATTTATAATTCTCTTGTAGAGTAAATCTTTTATGTTTGAAGGCTGAAGAAGAGGCTAACGGCTATTTGAGAATTTGTGTGTTAATTATCACTACATGCGTTATTAATTGTCAATACTCCGTTATTTTATTGTTTCGATGATAATGATTTAGGGGTAATTGTTCGTTAATGGCGGATGGTAAGTGTTTGAAAAAAAGCAATTTAGGACAATAAAAAAAGAGCGGCCTCTTACGAGAACCGCCCTGATGAAAGGAGGAGTGGTACCACCAGGAATCGAACCGGGGACACAAGGATTTTCAGTCCTTTGCTCTACCAACTGAGCTATGGCACCATCTATATCTTGCTTTGGTTTAAGAAGCAGTGTTGCTATTTCTTAATTGCGATGCAAAGGTAGTACTTTTATTTTATTCCTCCAAACTTTTATAAAGAAAATTGCCGATATTTACATCCTTTAACAAGTGGGTTATTCCTTTGTAATAGGCCATCCTTGCGCCTTTAACTCGAATTCATTTCCATCTCGAGCGATAAGGAATGAACCCAAGTTCTCCTTTGTTATATAACCTATCTGTCTGATATTCTCCATCTTATCAATCTTCTCATGGTCGCCAATTGGTACTGTAAAAAGAAGTTCGTAGTCTTCTCCACCATTTAATGCAGCAGTTGTAAGGTTCATATTAAATTCTTCGCAGGTTGCTGCAGTTTGATAATCAATAGGAATATTCTTCTCATAAATTCTACAACCACAGTGACTCTTTTCGCAAATATGTTTCAGTTCGCTTGCCAATCCGTCAGAGATATCAATCATGGCTGTTGGATGTATTCCTGCTTCTCGTAGTTGGTTGAGAATATCGCCACGTGCTTCTGGCTTCAACTGGCGGTCGATAAGATATTCTTTCCCAGCAAAGTCAGGTTGAAAATCTTCAATGGCTGCACGTTCTTGGCGCAGTGCTTCGAGTCGCCTCTCGTCTTTATTGTTTTGAGCTTCCTTCACCTTATTATTATACTCTTGCACTTGCTGATAGTAAACAGATTTCTCTCGTTCGAGAATTTGTAGTCCCATATAAGCAGAACCAAGGTCGCCTGTCACACAGATAAGGTCGGTCTCATTTGCACCACTGCGATAAGTGACATCTTCTTTAGCTGCTTCACCAATACAAGTTATGTTGATAGCAAGTCCTGTGTATGAAGAAGTGGTATCACCTCCTACGATGTCTACATTCCATTTGGTACAAGCTTTGTTCAGTCCTGCATAGAACTGCTCGATGTCTTCCACCTTAAATCGCTTGCCCAAGCCTAAAGACACGATGATTTGACGTGGTTGCCCATTCATAGCAAAGATATTACTCATCGCAATCATAGCCACCTTATAAGCAAGATGCTCCATGTCGATGTAAGTCAAGTCAAACTGTACTCCTTCCATGAACATCTGTGAGGAGACGAGTGTTTCTTTGTTTGAATAATTCAGAACAGCTGCATCGTCACCCACTCCCACAATAGTTGAGCTATTAATTGGTTGAATATTTTTTGTAAGGCGGTCGATAAGTCCAAACTCACCAAGTTCTTTTATTTCCATTGATTATGTTAATTGCTTTGTGATAAAAAGTCTAAGACGTTCTTTATCTATTTGCTTATAGATTAAAGAACGTCTTGATATAGTCTTATTAAATATGTGTTATGAGCGCTTAATCATTTCACGCATGATTTCTGTCATACGTGGTTGTGCTGCATTAGCAGCCTCCTGAACTTCTTCGTGGCTGACCTTTACTGGTACATCAAAGCCGCCAAGGTCGGTAATCACACTGATACCAAATACCTTTATACCACTGTGTCGAGCAACGATAACCTCTGGCACAGTGCTCATTCCTACTGCATCACCCCCCATCTTATGGTACATACGATATTCTGCAGGTGTCTCGAAGGTAGGACCCTGTACTCCCATATACACTCCATGCATAACTCTGATATTCTTTTCTTTGGCAATAGTGTCTGCAAGTTCTATAAGTTTATGGTCGTAAGCCTCGTGCATGTCAGGGAAACGAGGACCTGTTGGGAAATTTCGTCCACGTAGTGGGTGCTCTGGAAACATATTAATATGATCGGTAATAATCATTAAATCGCCAATCTTAAACGAAGGGTTCATACCGCCAGAAGCGTTAGAAACAAATAATGTCTCAATACCTAATTCGTGCATGACACGGATGGGGAAGGTAACATCCTTCATATTATATCCTTCATAGAAATGGAAACGCCCCTCCATGGCCATGATATCTTTATCTCCAAGCTTACCGAATATAAGTTTTCCAGCGTGACCTTCTACAGTAGATACAGGGAAATTAGGTATATCTTGATATGAGAAGGCATAACTATCAGTTATCTCTGAAGCTAATTGTCCGAGGCCTGTGCCCAGAATGATGGCTGTCTTTGGACTTGTGGTCATCCTCTCTTTTAGCCAAGATGCTGTTTCTTGAATTTTTTCGTACATAAGATATGATTTTTTGATTAAATGTCTCTCCCTTATCAAGCATAAAGCTTACTTTAATCGGGAGCGAATATATGTTCGCTTTTACTTCTTCTGATAATTTCTCAACATCGATTAGTCGTGCCTTATCTTTCTCTGTTGTGACAATCAACTTAGGCTCAGGCATTTTTGCAAAAGTCTCATTTATTCGGTTTATATCCTTTGTTGTAAATGCGTGATGGTCGGGGAAAGAGAGGGTTGTCAGTGCATTGTTACCTGTAAAAGAGTTCAAATCTAACTCTAACTGTTTAGGCGACATGATACCTGCAAGCAGCAAAATATTCTTTCCTCTTATCTCTGTAAGTGGTATGTTTCGTGTCTTACTGAAGATAGGCTCTAAATCACAATAATCTAAAGTAGTGAAATAAAGCTGTTGAAAAGGGTAAAGCTCCATTGCTTTACTCAACACACGATAGTCTATAGGATTAAGACTTTTAGGACATTTGGTGATAATTACTATGTCTGCGCGATTCTTTCCTGACAATGGTTCACGAAGTCGACCAGCAGGAAGGAGCTTGTCATAGATGATTAATCGATGATAATCAACTAATAGAATATTAATTCCTGGTTGTACATAACGATGCTGAAAAGCATCGTCTAATAGGATAACATCAACATCCTTTGTCTCTTCATCAGATGTTAACCTGTCTATTCCTTCACAACGATTCTTGTCTACTGCAACGCAAATGTCAGGAAACTTTGTCTTCATCTGATAAGGTTCGTCTCCAATCTCGCGCATGGGTGTGTTCTCGTCAGCCAAAACATAGCCACGACTTTTACGTTTATATCCACGGGAAAGTACAGCAACCTTCATCTTATCTTTCAATAATCGGATAAGATACTCTACATGAGGGGTCTTTCCAGAACCCCCAACAGTGATGTTCCCGACAGATATAACAGGGATGCCAAATCGTCGTGTCTTAAGAATATTCAACTCAAATAGCTCGTTGCGCAGACCAACTCCCAATCCATAGAGCCAGCTAAGCGGTATGAGCCATTTGTTTATTTTGATGTGATCTCCTTCCATATCTAATTAATGGATGTTAGGATAAAAAGGCAGACGAGCCTGAATAGCACTTTGTTGATTAATTGTCTTCAAAAGTGTAAATGGCTCATAATAGTCGCCTAAGTTTGCACGTAGTTCATCGCTCAGATAGGTGTCAGGTTTTACCTGCTTTAGTATCTGGTCCAAGACGTCGTCAGCCTCTGGATATGCTGATGTCCTGTAATTTGGTAGTTTAGCAAGTTGAGCAGCTTTTGCAACTGCAACATCTAATCCACCAAGTTGATCAACGAGTCCAATCTTCTGCGCATCTTGTCCTGTGAATACGTGTCCCTGTGCAATTTTCTCCACTTGATTATCTGTCATCTTGCGTCCTTCCGCAACACGATGACGGAAGAGTTTATAACCTCTGTTCACATACTGGCTAAGATATGACATCTCTTCTTCAGTGAAAGGACGTGCACGTGTGCCAAAATCAGCATACTTGTTGGTCTTTACCTCATCAAATTTCAGTCCCAATTTCTCCCTAAAGAGATTGCTTACGTCGGGGAACATACCAAAGATACCTATTGAGCCAGTGATTGTTGTAGGCTCAGCGACAATCCAGTTTGCTGGTGCCGACATATAATAACCACCCGATGCAGCCATTCCTCCCATGCTTACAACAACTGGTTTTAACTTCTTCATTTCCATAATCTGGTGCCATATCTGTTCTGATGCGTAAGCCGAACCACCACCAGAATTGATACGTATGACAACTGCTTTTACGTCTTTATCTTTCGCTAAATCCGCTAAGTCTTTACAAACTACTTGGGCATCAATCTGGTGACCTTGTGAGAAAAGACCTCCTACGGCACCATCTACAATGTCGCCATAAGCGTAATAAACAGCCACTTTGTTGTTTTCATCACCTTGGTTCTTCGCTTCCGTATTCACCATGTCAGCGATTGTAACCTGTTCGATATCGTCGTCAGCATCAATCCCTAACTGTTTCTTGACAACAGTCTTTATTTGGTCAGTATATAATAAGCCATCAACAAGTTTAAGTTTAACATATTCTTGTGGATCTGCAAAGGTAATCATACTATCAGCATAGGCGTTCAACTGTGCTACAGATAATCCTCTGCTTGCACCAACCTCTTTTGTGATATTGCCCCAAATACTATTTAGATAAGCTGATGTTTGCTCACGGTTGGCATCGCTCATCTTGTCGCCAGTGAACATTTCAGTAGCACTCTTGTAGGCACCCACCTTAACAACCTGCATCTTAACACCAAACTTTGCCAAGAGATCTTTGATAAACACGGGCTCAGAAGCAAGTCCATGCCAATCAATCTGACCTTGTGGATTAAGATAAACCTTATCTGCAACAGACGAAAGATAGTATGTTCCTTGTGTGTAAGTGTCTGCGTATGCGATAATCCACTTCCTGCTTTTCTTGAAATCTAACAGTGCATTGCGAAGAGCTTGCATTGATGCGTATGAATCAGCAGCAAAGGCACCAGCCTCGATGTATATTCCTTTGATATTATCATTGTCTTTTGCTTTTTTGACACCTTCAATCAGATTGTCAAGTCC
This sequence comes from Prevotella sp. C561, assembly GCF_000224595.1. Classification (NCBI taxonomy): domain Bacteria; kingdom Pseudomonadati; phylum Bacteroidota; class Bacteroidia; order Bacteroidales; family Prevotellaceae; genus Prevotella; species Prevotella sp. C561. The sequence continues at coordinate 17,128 of NZ_JH114142.1, forward strand.
CAGACTATTTACTTGAGTACCTTGTAGCTGACTAAGAAAATTATTATCACTTCTTTCGGATAGTTGTCCTGAAAGGTTCAATACCAGTACAGAGTTTTCTTCTGGTTCTTTTGTGGCATCTTGTGACGTAATCATGCCAACAATGGCACAAAGAGCAAAGAAACCTGTAACGATGCTAAACAACATCATTCCGAAAAAAGAAGCAAAGACGAACTTGAAAAATTGTTTCATATATAAGATATCTAATCAGTATTTACTTGCAAAGATATATATAATAGATGTAAACTCCAAATTATTAATGAATTCTTAATAACTTTGTAGGCATTATGAAGCGTATTATTTTAGCAATTGATAGTTTTAAGGGCTGCTTATCCTCATTGGAAGCGGAGGAGGCTGCCGAACATGGCCTCAATGAGCGATGGCAGGGGATAGAGGTTGTCAAGGTTCCTGTTACCGATGGTGGAGATGGTATGTTAGAAGTATTTTTACAGTTGTCTGACTGTGAAAGGGTCTTTGTCGAATGTCATGATGCACTCATGCGCCCTATTCATGCCAGCTATGGTGTTCGTTCTGATAATACTATAATCATTGAAACAGCATTGTCTTGTGGTATCAACCTAATTAATAATCAAGAACTTAACCCATTACGTGCAACAACTTATGGAGTTGGTGAGCTTTTAGCTGACGCCCTGCAGAAAGGGTATAAGAAGTTTATTATTGGTCTTGGAGGGTCTGCTACAAGTGATTGTGGACTTGGGATGTTAACTGCCTTAAAGAATATTTTAGGAAATAGCTGGCGTGATAAGATCTTACATAATTTAGATGTTACTTTAGCTTCAGACGTCAGTAATCCGCTCTATGGAGAGCATGGAGCGGCAGCTGTCTTTGGTCCACAAAAGGGCGCAACAACCGAGATGATAGGCTACTTGGATCGTCGAGCTCGTACTTTTTCACGTATGGCCTCTGTGCAATTAGGGGTAGATCATGTTTTTGACAAAGGTGCTGGAGCTGCTGGTGGATTAGGTTATGCCTTCCTTCAATTTATGAATGCAAAAATACAGTCGGGGGTTGATGTACTTTTTGAAACTATCAATTTCGATGCTATCATAGATAAAGCTGATTTAATCATAACAGGGGAGGGGAGTGCTGATGCTCAAACACTAATGGGGAAACTACCTGTAAAAGTCTTAGAATATGGGCTTCGCAAAAAATATTCCTGTTGTACTCATAGCGGGTAGGGTAGTAGATGTTTCTTCTTTACTCAGTGCAGGCTTCTCTCAAGTAGAATGTGTTACGCCTTCAGATATTCCTTTTTCAGAGGCTATAAAACCTGTTATAGCAAAGGATAATATCCGTAAAACGATGTTCAAGCTTTGATATGTAGGGAGAGTATCTCATAATTTGAATTACTGTTTCTTTACTTTTTCCTGATAAAACTGATATTTTAAGATATAGATTTCTTTGATGTAATACTAATATGCAAATAATATATTGTACCTTTGCAAACGATTTTAAGTTAAGTAAATAGATTGTTTTATATGGACGGAAAACAGACTGATAGTTCCAAGAGAATCCTTCGTAAGAAACTTGATTTGCTCCTTCGTACAGGACAGATATTAATGGAAAGTTCTGCAGATACGAGTCGTGTGAAACGCAACTTGGAACGTACTGCTGCATATTTGGGTCTTCCTAAGGAGAACCTGCACATTAATGTTGATTATTATATGTTGCAGGTGAACATAAGTGACGAAGCTCACAGTTTTTCTAAAATGCAACGTTGTGACAAGCATGTAATTAATCTGCTTGCTATTCAGGAGGTTTCTAAACTCTCATGGCGTGCTATTCAGGAAGATTACTCAATAGAGAAATATGAGGAAGAACTTGAGAAGATTGCTCATGGTAGACATTATTACACCGAATGGGTTATTGCTATTGGTGCTGGTCTTGCCTGTGGTGGATTCTGTATACAGTTTGGTTGTGACTGGACAGCATTCTTCTATGCTTCTATAGCTGCTATTTTGGGTAATCGCTTACGTATGTTTTTGAATCATTCTGGTTCTAATTTGTATGCTAATTTTGCTATTGCTGCTTTTGTAAGTACGATTTTAGCCTGGTTATCGTCTTTTCTTTCTTCTCCTTCAGTTCAGATGGCACTCCCTGAGTTTATCCGTCCTTATCTTCATTCTGAAACTCCTTGGCATCCTCTTTTGGCTTGTGCACTATATATTGTACCTGGAGTTCCTTTGATAAATGCTGTTAATGACTTGTTAGACAATCATATAAATACTGGTTTAGTGCGAGCCACAAACACATTGCTCATTGTCGTTTCAATGGCATTTGGTATTATGTTGGCAATAAAATGTGGCTGTTTTGATGGTTTTGTAAAGACCCTTCCAACAGTACCTCACCATTCTTTCTCAGTTTATGCAATAGCTGCAGCAATCTCTGCAGTGGGGTTTGCGACGATTTATAACATTCCATATCGTTTGATGCCTTGGATAGCAGTTGGTGGTGTAATATGTGTCTGTACTCGTAACTTTGTATATCTTACCCCTGAATCAGGAAATGTTGGCTTAGGCTTGGGACTTGTTGTTGGTTCTTTATGTGGGTCTGCATTGATATCACTCATTAATATTAAGGCTGTTCATATTTTCCACACTCCACACCAGTGTATTACTATTCCAGCTGTTATTCCTATCGTTCCAGGAGTATTAATGTATCGTGCACTTTATGGATTCATGGAGTTGCAGGGTATTGTTGGGGAAGTTACAAGTGCTATGTCCTTTGCTATTAATGGCTCATTGGTGTTATTTTGTATAGCTTTGGGTGTTGCAATTCCTAATATCTTTGCTAGAAAATGGATTGCTCCACACCGTAGAGCAAAGCTGGAGCGCATGATTGAAGAACGTCGCCAGCGTGGTAAGTTTGTTGATTTACATAACTATAATATTGATTAGAATTATTGACTTTGCAGAAATATAGTTTAGTCTTTTATTATATGCATAAGATGGATATATCATCTTAGCTTCATAAAAGAGACGATTCTACTAATATAGAACAATGAAATCGGGACTGTTACAGTTCCGATTTTCTTTTTTTTTGCTCTATTAGGGTATGTGATAATTAATGGTAGGGTAAGTTATTTCAAGTATAAGTATGAAGATTGATATAAGACCAAATATACTTACTTAGCAAGCCTTTATTCGTTCTCTTCAGATGTAATGTTTTTGTAATCCGTCAAAGAAATATGCAGTAAGTATATAAAATAAGAAAGGTAGTAATATGAAAAGAGTCCATCGCATTCTAAACTCTTGATAAGGCGAGATCATTCTCCTTGATTCTTTTGTCTTAACACTCATTGCTATTGAGGCTGTAAGACAACAACCCAATTGAAGAACAGAAAAAATTAAATGCACAACACTTTTAGCTGATGCGTGTTCAGATAATGCTCCCATGGCATTTATGGCTAAATAAACATTAGCTACTAGCAACATTAGTATAAAAACAATAATTGAAATGGTACAAAGTTTCTTTCTCACAGAACTCCATAAAAAAATTCCGTATTATATTTGTAACTGATTTCCTTTTTTCATTTATCGTCTTTTCGTTTGTAAGTATTTTGTTATTATAGCTAGAGGTTATATTGTGTTTTAGCTATATAGTTACTTTTTTAAGATTGTTATATACTAACGATGAAGCTTTATAAGGCATAATGATAACCAGATAGCAAAATTATATGTTATAATTTACATCACCAAGAATATGCTATTAAATATTTATCTTTTATTTAATTTAGTAGATAATTAAGTTCTAAGAGCATGACTAATAACAATTTCAGAGACACTATATAATCTTAGTTGAATGTTCATTTCTTCTTAAAAAGGCCTTTCTTAAAATAATGGTCATTATGATAAATAAAGAGTGCAGGCAGTTCTTTTAATCGTTTATAATGAGATGTAACATCAATGAAAGTAACTGAAAGAGAAGATTTGAAAGGCTGATAAAGTTAATGACTGACGTGAGTTAAATGCCCTATGGAACATTATTATAATAAAAGAAAGAGGTAATTGCCTTTGAAAGACAAATACCTCTTTTCATATTTATTTTACTCAATCAAGTTTCATTGACTAAATAAATTACTTCAACTTAGTATAGCCGTACTTAGCGCAACGACCGAGTTCTTCCTCAATGCGGATGAGCTGGTTGTACTTAGCCATACGGTCTGTACGTGACATTGAACCAGTCTTAATCTGGCCAGAGTTTGTTGCAACAGCGATGTCAGCGATAGTTGTATCCTCTGTCTCACCAGAACGGTGTGAAGTTACAGTTGTGTAACCATGACGATGAGCCATTTCGATAGCCTCAAGAGTCTCTGTCAATGAACCAATCTGGTTAACCTTAATAAGGATAGAGTTAGCTGCACCCATTTTGATACCCTTCTCAAGGAACTTAACGTTAGTTACGAACAGGTCATCACCAACGAGCTGACAACGGTCACCGATAGTAGATGTCAACTTAACCCAGTTCTCCCAGTCGTTCTCATCGAGACCATCCTCGATAGAGTCGATAGGATACTTTGTGATAAGGTGCTCGAGATAAGCAATCTGCTCATCAGCGCTAAGCTTCTTACCATTAGGATCCTTTGGCATACCATTCTTCAACTGACGATAGTCATAGAACCACTTACCATCCTCGCATACAGCGAACTCAGAAGCAGCACAGTCCATTGCAATCTTAACATCCTTACCTGGCTCGTAACCAGCATCCTTGATAGCCTGAATGATAGAGTCAAGTGCATCCTCAATACCATCGAACTTAGGAGCAAAACCACCCTCATCACCTACTGCAGTAGAGAGACCACGTTTCTTCAAAAGCTTAGCAAGAGCGTGGAACACCTCAGCACCCATACGGATACCTTCCTTCTCAGAAGGAGCACCAACAGGACGAATCATGAACTCCTGGAAAGCGATAGGTGCATCAGAGTGAGCACCACCGTTGATGATGTTCATCATTGGTACTGGCAATACGTAAGTATTAGCACCACCGATGTAACGATACAAAGGAATATTCAATGCCTTAGCAGCTGTCTGAGCTACTGCCAAAGAAACGCCAAGGATAGCGTTAGCACCGAGCTTACTCTTTGTAGGAGTACCATCAAGTTCAATCATCTTATAGTCGATTGCACGCTGGTTCAGCACGCAGTCACCCTTCAATGCAGGAGCGATAACGTTGTTTACGTTCTCAACTGCCTTGAGGACACCCTTACCCAAGAAACGGTTCTTGTCACCATCACGAAGCTCAAGAGCCTCATTCTCACCGGTAGATGCACCAGATGGAACGCTTGCACGACCCATTACACCATTTTCAAGAGTTACCTCTACTTCAACTGTAGGATTGCCACGTGAGTCCATAATCTCGCGAGCATGTACTTTTTCAATCTTCATAACTTATGTGTTTATTAAAAATCAGTTATATTTTTAACTTTCTTTTCTCCTTGCAAAGTTAATAAAAAAAGTCGTAATCATCCCCTAACGACTCGTTATATTTCTCTTTTTGACAAAATTAACGTTTATCACATTATGATGACAGTAACACCTCTGGCTGCCTGTGCACCCATAACAAGCGCTTGTTCGATATCTGCAGTCTTGCTCGGACCTGATATAAAGCAGCCATAACCATAATCAGTCATGTGAATTTTCTTGTAAGCCTCGTGCATGTTATTGACGATTTTATCACGTTGTACGAGAATAACAAGATTCTCTGAGATAAAACAAACGACCCTTTCTTTCATCGTTTGTGGTACCCATACACATCCATTCTCAGCCACAGCAATATCGCCTTGGATAATGCCGACATCCGTTCCGTTTAGGTCTTGTGCCTTAGCAACGGTATCAGGATTAAGGTCTGCCTTTATCCCTTCTACGTTAGAAGCTAATACTTTTGCATCTGGATAAGCCTTTTGTATCAACTCATTGATATCATCATCAGCCTTTGCTTCAATAACTTCACAACCAACAGTGTGGCTCATCTCAATGAACTGCTGTACTACATCTTGATATTTAATACCTTCCATCATTTTCTCAGGCATATCAAAATGTTGTTTAGTATTGCGACGCAATTTATTAAATAGTTCTTCTTTATTCATGTTTCAGTTCCTCCATTGCGTGCTTAAATATGACATGGAAAGGTTTTTTCGCAAACTTTGGCATTGTATGACCAATGCTCCATGGATTAAGCTTTATATCCATTAGCGATTCTGGTATGTGATTGGCTACTGATGAATTACGAAGTAACGCATCATAAATATGATAGTTTTCGTAAACAACTTTCATTCCTTCTGCCATCACCTTCTTCTCTTTGTTCTCTGTTCCATACGTTTCAAGGCTCTGACGCCAGCGATAAATCTGACTACCAGGAGTTACCTTTGCAGGACAAACACAATCACAACTCAAACATAATGAGCATGCTGACACATTACCACTGTGCTGTTTTGGATTCTTTAGCATACCAAGATTAACTCCAATAGGACCTGGAATAAAGTAACTATATGAATAACCTCCTGAACGACGATATACAGGGCAAGTATTCATACATGCACCACATCGAATACACTTCAATGTCATCCAATGTTCTTTATTAGCAATCATGTCACTACGACCATTGTCTACTAATATTACATGCATCTCACCTCCTGGTCGAGCCTTACGGAATTGAGAGGTAAAGGCAGTTGATGGCTGTCCCGTACCGCTACGTGCCAATAAGCGTTGGAACACTGCTAAAGAATCATAATCAGGAATAACTTTCTCAATACCCATGGCAACAATATGTAATTTAGGTACTGAAGTTGACATGTCGGCATTACCTTCATTAGTGCAGACAACACAATCTCCTGTTGCAGCAACGCCGAAGTTACAACCCGTCAATCCTGCTTCTGCATCCATAAAATCACCTCGAAGGTTCTCACGTGCACAACGTGTAAGATAAGCTGGGTCGTGATTGCCTTTCTCTTTTGATATTCCTTTTTCTTCAAACATCTCCCCTATCTCATCACGAGTCAGGTGGATAGCTGGCATAACGATATGTGCTGGTTTCAGATGCATGAGTTGGAGAATACGCTCACCAAGGTCGGACTCAACCACATTGATACCTCTTTTAATAAGATAAGGATTCATCTCACACTCCTCGGTAAGCATAGATTTAGACTTAACGAGCTTCTTTACTTTATGAGACTCAAGTATCCCATACACCATTTCATTGAACTCCTGTGCATCTTTAGCAAAATGAACGATAACACCATTACGCTCCAGACTATTGGTGAATTGCTCTAAATAGTCTGCTAAATGGGTTGCGGTGTGTTCTTTAATACGACTTGCATGCTCGCGTAAGTCCTCCCATTCTGGTAGCTGAGCCGCAGCAGCATCTCGTTTCTGACGTAATGACCAGAATGTGCGGTCGTGTCTTTCAACCTTCTTAGGGTTCTTCAGAAACTCTTTTGCTCTTTTTGAATGATATGTTGACATAACTTTGTTGTCCTTTTATAAACCTTTTATATATATCATAAACCTGCAGCCAAGATTTCAGCTACGTGCATGAACTTGATTGGATAATGGTTCTTTGCTACTATGCCCTGCATGTGCATTAAGCATGAACTATCCGAACCTGTAATAATCTCAGCACCTGTATCCATGTGACGTTTCACCTTATCGGTACCCATAGCTGTGCTAACATAAGCCTCTTCGACAGCAAACATACCACCAAAACCACAGCACTCGTCCTTACGATCAGGTTCTTTTACGGTAATACCTTCCTTTAGTTTTAATAACTCAACTATCTTATTAGCAGGTTTCTCTTGCAACTCTGAAGGCGTACTAAGGGTTAACTCACGTACACCATGGCAAGAGTTATGAACTGATACGACATGAGGAAAACTTCCAGGGAGTTCCTTTACCTTCAAAACATCATGTAAGAACTCTACTAACTCCACTGTCTTCTTAGGGGTCTGACACTCATGGTCGAGTATCTGTGGATAATTAACACGCACAAAAGCAGCACAAGATACACTTGGTATAACTACATAATCGAAATCCTTAAACTTATCCTCAAAACGCTCAGCGAGATGATCAGACATACGCTGGAAACCACCGTTTGCCATAGGCTGACCACAACATGTCTGGCGTTCGGGATAGACTACATCTACTTTAAGCTTTTTCAAAAGCTTATAGGTTGCTACGCCTACATGTGGGTAGAGTGCATCGACGTAGCATGGGATAAAGAGTCCAACTCTCATAATTTTATCTTTTCTTGTTCGTTTCTTTGCTACAAATTTAGATAAAATAACTTAGATAGAAAAAGAAAAACGCAAAAAAAGATAGGTATGAAAAACAGTTTAGGTCTCCTATCGAATATTTTTCTTACCTTTGCAAAGGTGAAAAGAGGGAGTGTAAGGTATAGGAAGAGATTTGATATAGTATAAAGCATGAAAGTTTGCATAGCCGAGAAACCAAGTGTAGCTAAAGATATTGCTCGTATCCTTGGTGCGAATAGCACACGTAACGGGTATATGGAGGGCAATGGATACCAAGTAACATGGACCTTTGGCCACCTTTGTGAGCTAAAGGAACCACATGACTATACCCGTAACTGGAAATATTGGAGCCTTGGGTCTCTGCCCATGATTCCTTCACGCTTTGGTATTAAGCTGATTGAAGACGAAGGAATAAAAAAACAATTTGATGTTATAAAAGGTCTTTTTCAGGCTGCTGACGAGATTATCAATTGTGGTGATGCTGGTCAGGAAGGTGAGTTAATCCAACGATGGGTTATGCAGAAAGCGGGAGTAAAGTGTCCTGTAAGACGACTTTGGATTTCGTCTATGACGGACGATGCTATTCGTGAGGGATTTGCCAACCTCAGAGACGAAGCGCAATATCAACCCCTCTACTTAGCTGGCTTGTCTCGTGCTATCGGTGATTGGCTTTTGGGAATGAATGCAACACGCCTTTATACGTTAAAGTATGGCAATAATAGCTATGGTAGAGGACAAGTGTTGTCCATTGGTCGAGTTCAGACACCAACCTTAGCACTCATCGTTGAGCGACAGAAGGAGATAGATAACTTTAAGCCAGAACCTTATTGGGTATTGGCTACAGTCTATCGTGACACACAGTTTACGGCTACAAAGGGTAAGTTCACCTCTAAGGAAGAGGGCCAAAAAGCTTTCTCTACGATTGAGGGAAAGCCTTTTACTATTACAAGTGTCACTAAGAAGAAAGGTTCTGAACTGCCCAAACAGCTTTATGACCTCACTTCTCTACAGGTTGATTGTAACCGTAAGTTTGGCTTCTCTGCTGAGATGACACTTAATACAATTCAGACTCTATACGAACGCAAGCTTACTACTTATCCACGTGTTGACACACAATTCCTTTCTGATGATATTTATCCAAAGTGTCCACAGATTATGAACGGACTCTTTCAGACTGCCTTTGCTGGTAAAAAGCCTTATGCTGACATCGTAAAGGCGTTGGGTGGCAAGCCTTTAACTAAGACAAAGCGTGTCTTTGACTCCTCAAAAGTGACGGATCACCATGCTATCATCCCGACAGGTGTACTACCACAAGGGCTGACAGATGCTGAACAGAAGGTATATGATCTCATTGCTCGCCGCTTTATCGCTGCTTTCTATCCTGATTGTAAGTTCTCTACGACAACGGTATTAGGTGAGGTGGATAAAATAGAGTTTAAGGTCTCTGGCAAAGAAATCTTGGATTTAGGTTGGAGAGTATGCATAGATACGTCAGCAGGTACTTCCTCTACCCCATTGGATGAGGGACAGGAAGGAGCAGCTACTGGCTCACCATTACTACCAAACTTTAAGAAAGGCGAATCAGGACCGCACACCCCTACTCTAACAGAAAAGCTTACTACTCCACCAAAGCACTACACTGAGGCCTCTTTACTCCGTGCAATGGAAACGGCTGGTAAGCTTGTTGAGGACGAAACACTGCGTGCTGCCATGAAAGAGAACGGTATCGGTCGACCTTCTTCACGTGCAGGAATTATTGAGACGCTCTTCAAACGCCACTATATCCGCCGTAAAAGAAAGAATATAGAGGCTACAGAGACAGGTATTGCACTTATTGATTCGATTCACGAGAAACTTCTTACATCAGCCGAATTGACGGGTATCTGGGAGAAGAAACTCCGTGATATTGAAGCTAAAAAGTATGATGCCTCTCAATTTATCAACGAACTGAAAGAGCAGTTGACTAATATTGTTAATGACGTATTAGCTGACAATTCTACGCGAAAGATAGGTGAGATTGAGGATAATAAAGGGAAGTAAAGCATTGTTTGTAATGCTTCCATCGAGATAAAAATCTTCTGATAGGCGACGTGATTTAGGTCTTCAAACAAGTGAAATATTATAGCAAAATATACAAGAAAAGTTTTGTTTTAAGTTGCTGTCACTTTTAACATTTTACGTAACAGTACTGTAAATAACGTGTTAAGTGTTGACTTTGACTGATAGCAATGACAGCAAAATTGGTTTTAAGTTTGATCTCTTTTTGTCAGTACGCAGAGGAAGAGTGGTTATGGATTTCAACTACCATAGAGAACTCAAACAATTTCGAATGAAATGGGAGTAGATGCAATAAAGGGCCAGTTGCTATATCATTTGATATGTTCGATGAACATGTAATAACATTGATAATATTGTCTGTTGTTTTGTGTATTGATAAAAGGACTCATGAGCAGACATACTGTGATATTATTCACTAAATTAGCTCATTTTTAATAGTTTACATCTTCTTTACATACCAATCATTGCCTACATACTTATACTCTTGTTTATGTTCTTCAAAAAGATATAAGCCATCGTGATAGCCTTTCTTTATTTTTATATAGTCAATGCCTTTAGAAATTACTCTTATTATTTTTCCATTATCTACACGACAATATGATAAGTTTAATCTCTTGTAAGCCTTGATAAACTTCATAATATCTTTATCTTGTAAGGGATAATTCTTTGACTTTTTTACTATTCTTAGAGCCTTGTCAACAAAGACAAGTCCACTACCTTTCGTCTTGAATGATTCGAAAAGTATCATGTCAGCATCTCTATTATAGATTAGGCTCCCATCTAAGCTACGATAATAATAGTTTGTTATTTGACTATTATAGCTTACTTTGGATGTACAACTACCGAATAGGATTTGAACTATAAATAGAAACAATATCAATAATTTTGATTTCATACTGTTGCTTTCTGCAAATATATAAAACATCTTTTCTAAATCAAAATATCAACTTCTTTTTTTTAGAAAGTTTCGAGAAATGGATCGATTAAGCTAATGAAAGTAAGAGGTAGAGGAGAAACTGCAGTTTTATATGGACTCTATACAGATGCAAATATTTGATACTCTGATGAGGGTGAGATTATTGTTGTACCTTTTCAAGAGTATTGATAAAAGGAGTAAAAACACTATATGTGTAAGTGCGAATTGTAAAGATGTTTCAGTGATAGTTTCTTTCTTTATTCGAGAAAAGCTCAGTGAGGAGACAAGAAGAGGCTTTTCTGCGTCTAAGAACATGCCCCTCTTATGTGTTGAACACGCCCTTCTTGGGGCATGAAGAGCGTCTTCTTCAAAGCTATTCATAACATTCTGTTTTATTGACTGTTATGAGCTTTGTTGTTAGAAAAGATATGCTCCTGCGTTAAGGTTGTTTTGTTTTATGCTCTGTAATATTATTTTACTGTCTTAAAGACTTTTTCGAGGTGTGAAATGATTACTGAGGTTCATCTATGGAGATATAGATAAATGTAGTAGTGTGTGTTTATTTTTTACAGAGTAATACAGAGAGTATTCTTATTTAGATATGGTTGTTTATCAGTATTAAAGAACGACTATTCGTATGCACTTTATCTACTTAAACCTTGGGTGGCTAATACGCTGAAAGAAGAAAGGGCGATAGAAGTCCGTTATCGGATACCTCTATCACCCTTTTAGAATTTATCTGGAAAAAATAGGAGTACTATATCTTAGTAAGCATGGTCGTCCTCAGCAATTTCCTTACGGTCAATAGCCTTCTTGTCGATTGCTCGCCAAGCATAAACTATGTATGCTAAAACGAATGGAACAAGGAAGCTAACATAGAACATCGCCTTCAATGTGAACTCACTTGAAGAGCTGTTCTTAAGTGTCAATGAGCTTTGGAGGTCGGCTGTTGATGGATAATAAGCTGTGTTGTTCCATCCTGCAATGAGGAAGAGGACCAAAACAACCAATACCACACCAATACCTGCAGGCCAAATACCACGGACATACTCTGGCTTAAGAACAGTTTTAACGATTCCAAAAAGCAAGAGAACAACACCTACAAGCAGAATGATAGCCAATGGCCACATTGCTAATAAGTTGCTCAGATACTTCATTGGCTCCATAACGATAACGCCAGCTTCATTTACTGCATAGCCCTCGCCAACCAATGTAACAATCAGGAAAGGCAAGAAGAACAGTAAGAAGAGAACGGTGTTAACGAGCAGTTGCTTTCGAACACGTCCACGGATGATGTCATCGTCCACATTATTATTAATATAGAGTGTGCCGAGGATACGTGCAAGGAATACTACTGAAATACCAAAGATAACAACCCAAGGATTGAGCAGTACATCAAGTCCACGTGAACCATTTGCCCAATGAGAGATAACTGGCTGCATGAAGTCAGTAATGTTACCTTTCTCTACTATGAAATTAGAACCTGTAAAGAAGGTTGCAACAGCTCCACCTAAGAGCAATGGACCAAGAATACCATTGATAATCAATCCAATCTGGAAGGTACGAACGCCAAAGATATTACCAGCCTTGTTCTGGAACTCATAGCTGACAGCCTGAATGATGAATGTAAAAAGTATCAACAGCCATACCCAATAAGCACTACCAAAACTCGTACTATAGAACAATGGGAATGAAGCAAAGAATGCTCCGCCGAATGTTACAAGTGTTGTAAAGGTGAACTCCCACTTACGACCTGTTGAGTTAACGAGCATGCGACGCTCTTCTTCAGTCTTACCTAACTGAAAAATCATGGAGTTTGCACCCTGTACGAAAAGTAGGAAGACAAGTAGTCCACCTAAAAGTGAGATGATGAACCACCAGTAGTGTTGCAGAAAATCGTATGTCATAGTTCTGGTCCTTTCTTAATTTGCTTACACATAATACTTACTTCGACTGCTAACATTGCAGTAAAGAGAACAAGGAAGAGGAAGAAGGTGAATGCGATACCGCCACTTGAGAGGTCGCTCACTGCTGCCCATGTTGGAAGCATGTCCTGGATGGTCCAAGGCTGACGGCCAAATTCAGCAACAAGCCAACCACACTCACTGGCAATATAAGCCAATGGGATGAGTGCAATACCTACCTTCTGCAACCAGCCAAAACGGGTAATGTCTTTTCTATAAACGATGAACAACATCAGTGCAAACACAGCGATGAAAAGGCATCCAAGCCCAACCATGATGCGGAATGACCAGAAATTAATAGGAATGAATGGTACAATCTGCGTAGCATCTTTGATGTATCCATAGCCAAAGTACTTCATGTCCTTTTCAAGAACCTTGAGGTTAGCCTCTTTGTTCTTTCCTGCACGATAGTCTTTGAGGGCCTGAATGGCATTACGACCACGTTCTTGCTTCTCTTTCAGAGATGGTTCCTGTGTGCCGTCAGCCTTCTTATAACCCTTAATAATATCCTTTACGCCAGGGACATAACCATGCATATCTTTTGTCGCAAGGACAGAAAGCATGTTAGGAACCGCTATTCGCATAGGTGGCTCGGTCTGCTTCATATAGTCGGGCTGGTCGAATGGGTTCACCCAAGCTACTGCTGTTAAACTCTGATCGTTACCTCCTTCATAGAGAGCTTCCATTGCTGCAAGCTTCATAGGCTGTGACTGTGCTACCATATAAGCAGAGTTGTGACCTGTAGAACCTGCTAAAAGAGAGGCTACAAGACCAACAGCTGCACCCACTTTGATACTTGCTTTTGCAAGTTCAATATGACGTTTGCGAAGCAGATACCAGCAACTTACTGCAACAGTGAATGCTGCTCCTAATACCCAAGAAGATGTAACAGTATGTGTGAACTTGTCAATTGCGAATGGACTCAATGCAACGTCGAGGAATGAGGTCATCTCGTTGCGCATCGTATCGGGATTGAATGTACAACCAATAGGATACTGCATCCATGCGTTTGCTACGAGAATCCACCATGCTGAGATAGTTGCTCCTAATCCAGTGAGCCATGTTGAAGCGAGGTGGAAGCCAGCTGAAACCTTGTTCCAACCGAAGAACATCACAGCAACAAAGGTTGACTCCATAAAGAAAGCCAGGATTCCCTCGATGGCAAGTGGTGCTCCAAAGATGTCACCAACGAACCAAGAATAGTTGCTCCAGTTAGTTCCGAACTCGAACTCAAGGATGATACCAGTGGCAACACCCATGGCAAAGTTAATACCAAACAATCGCTGCCAGAAGCGAGCTGCAGTACGCCAGAACTCCTTCCGAGTGCGATAATAACAAGTCTCCATGATTCCCATTACGACAGCTAAGCCCAGTGTCAAGGGAACGAAAAGCCAGTGATAGATAGCTGTCAGCGCAAACTGTGCACGTGACCAGTCCACAGTACCTGGATCAATGGCTAAAAGTAGGTTTTCCATTGCTTTTTGTTATTTGTAATAATGTTATAAATTAAATATATATACTTGATTCTTTAAGGTGGTAACGTAAGACAACTCATCGCTTCATGAGCTGTTGCTCGATGAATTCACCTTCTTTTCCTGCCTTTGCATTCTCCTTAAGAAAGTTCGGGAAGAAGAATATCTTTAAAACAAGAAACATGATAGCCAGTTTGATAATGATAACTGTCCACAACGTTTTGCCCAATGTCATGTGTCGAAAACCATCGTAATAGAGGTCAAAGACACGGTAAAAGAAACTGTTTTTGTTCACTGCGTGAAATGTTTTCGTACTTGTATTTTATACAAAAGGATTGTGCAAAGATAATCAATTATTTCTAAAGTTGTTCTAAAACTCCCTAAAAATAGACATATTTTTGTATTTTAATGAATAACAACTGCAATTCTCTTGCATATCAATCTAAAAGCACTAATTTTGCAGGTAGTACTTTCAGTGATATTTAATAATGATGAGGTTATTTACTATAGCAGTGCTATTGGGGTCATCTTTGTGTGTTCAAGCACAGGAGGTGTACTCGTTACAAAAGTGTAGAGAGTTGGCTTTGCAGAACAATCGACAACTGAAAATCTCGAACATGACTGTAGATGTAGCAGAAAACACGCGTAAGGCGGCTAAGACTAAATATCTACCACGTGTAGATGCACTTGCTGGTTATCAGCACTTTTCACGTGAGATTTCACTCCTTAGTGATGATCAGAAGAATACTCTGAGCAATCTTGGAACAAATACCTTTGGGCAGTTAGGTGGTCAGATAGGCCAGAACCTTTCCTCTTTGGCACAGCAAGGTGTTCTTAATCCACAGGTAGCTCAGCAGCTTGGTCAGCTCTTAAGCAATGTTTCTACACCACTCACACAAGCCGGAAATAACATCGGTCAAAGTATTAATGATGCGTTCCGTTCAAACACGAAGAACGTATATGCCGGTGGCATTGTAGTCAACCAACCTATTTATATGGGTGGAGCTATTAAGGCTGCGAACGATATGGCGGCTATTGGTGAGCAGGTTGCACAGAACAATATCAGCCTTAAACGACAGTTAGTACTCTATGGAGTCGACAATGCATATTGGCTTGCTATCTCTTTGAAGAAGAAGGAGGCGTTAGCTATTCGCTATCGTGACTTAGCACAAAAGCTGAATGAAGATGTCAAGAAGATGATACGTGAGGGTGTTGCTACTCGAGCAGATGGATTGAAGGTTGAGGTAGCTGTTAACACTGCTGATATGCAAATTGCTCGTATACAAAGTGGTGTTTCATTGGCAAAGATGGCTTTATGCGAACTTTGTGGACTTGATTTGAATGGTGATATACAATTGTCTGATGAAAGGGATGCCGACCTCCCTCCTACTCCTTCAACCCAGTTTGATAATTACATCATCCCTGCTTCAGACAGTACAAGACTTAATGAGACTCGTCCAGAGCTCCGCCTCTTGCAGAATGCGGTTGATATGAGCAAACAGAATACCAAACTTCTTCGTTCGCTTTATCTCCCTCATGTACTTCTCACAGCCGGTTATTCCGTATCAAATCCAAACCTTTTTAATGGCTTTCAGAAGCGTTTCACGGATCTATGGAACATTGGTGTTACTGTTCAAGTACCAGTATGGACTTGGGGAGAAAACAAATATAAGATACGCGCAAGTAAGACCGCTACGACTATAGCACAGTTAGAAATGGATGATGTACGTAAGAAGATTGACTTAGAGATAGAGCAGAACAGGCTCCGTCTTAAGGATGCTAATAAACAACTTGCGACGTCTCATAAGAATATGGCTGCCGCTGAAGAGAACCTTAGATGTGCAAATGTAGGTTTCAAAGAGGGTGTTATGACGGTAACAGAAGTTATGGCAGCGCAGACTGCATGGCAGACTTCACGTATGGCAATCATTGATGCTGAGATCAGTGTTAAACTGGCTCAAGCTGGTTTACAAAAGGCTCTTGGTGGCTTATAAAGTGTGTTTAAACCATGAGACAGGTCTTTAAGAGATAGTTGAAAGGTCATTAACACATATACAAGAAGTTAAATTAAGTAGAATAAATACGTAACATATAAATTCAAACCACAATAATATGTCAGCAAAATCACAACATAAGAACATACTTTTAGCCGTTCTGGGCTTTGTATCTGTGGTAGTCATCGTAGCTGTCATTGGTTATTTCACCATTGATCGTACAGAGGATACCATCCAAGGAGAGGTAGAAGTAAGCGAATACCGTGTTGCTTGTAAGTTCCCAGGACGTATCACAGACATCAAAGTAAAGGAAGGTGACGTCGTTCATAAAGGCGATGTCCTTGCAACATTGGCTATTCCAGAGGCAAGTACACAAGAGAAAGTGGCTGAAGCAGCGGCTGGTGCAACAGATGCATTGAGTGCTTTGGCAGAAGGTCCTACACGTCGTGAGACCGTTGAAAGTGCTTATCAGATTTATCAGCAAGCTATAGCAGCGAACGGTATAGCCGAAAAGACTTACGGTCGTATGCAACGACTATATGATGAAGGAGTAATGAGTGCGCAGAAACGTGACGAAGCTATGGCAGCATACGAAGCGACGAAGGCTGGTGTAGAGGTTGCTAAATCACAGTGGGAACTTGCTAAGAACGGTGCTCAACGTGAGACGAAAGAGGCTGCAAGAAAGCAGGCACAGGCTGCCCGCTCTGCTGTTGATGTTGTTCGATCAGTGTTAAAGGAGACTGTACAGCGTGCTACTGCTGATGGAGAAGTTGAGACAATCTATCCAAAGGTAGGCGAACTTGTCGGCTTAGGTAGTCCTATCATGAGTATATCTATGGTCGATGATATATGGGGAACATTTAATGTACGTGAGGATCAACTTAAAGACATGAAGGTTGGAACAGTTCTGAAAGCCTACGTTCCTGCGCTTGATAAGAATATAGAACTGCGTGTAACCTCCTTAAAAGATAAGGGGTCTTACGCCGTATGGAAGGCAACAAAGACTAATGGCCAATATGATTTAAAGACATTCCAAGTAAAGGCTAAACCAACAAAGAAGGTTGAAGGGTTAAAACCTGGTATGTCTTTGATATTAAAGAAGTAGGCTCGCTCTCTACACTCTCGGGGGAGGTAAGCTACCTAAGGAGATAAGTTTAATGAAGATTTCGTGCTTTCCTTAGAGTTTCTTCCTTAGAGGTTAATCATCAGATAATGGCAATAACACCCCTCTCCCACCCTCTTCTATGCTATTTTTTACAATCATCACGCATTGAGTTGTTAACAAATAGCAATGGCGTTGAGGCTTGACATGCATATTCAAAACACTTATTTCGCCAAGTGACTATAACGTTTTATAATTATAAAGACCATCCTTCCAAAGGCTATTAAAGCCATTCATAGCTTCTAACATACCTTTATAAAAGGAGTTACAAGAGTTTACTAATTATAATGAAGAAATTAGGTATATATATAAGAAGACTTATCAATCTCTGGGCTCGTGAAGTTGAATTGATGATACACAACCCCATCTACATCTGCTGTATGGTGGTCTTCCCCCTTATTGTCATCTTCTTCTTTACTTCTTTGATGAGTACAGGACAGCCAGAGAAGCTCCCATGTGGTGTAGTCGACCAAGACAACACTTCAGTAACACGTGCAATGATTCGTCAGTTGGATGGTCTTCAAGGAACTCAGGTAGCAGGACATTATAACAATGCAACTGAAGCGCGTAAGGCTATACAGCGTAATGAGATATATGGTTTTCTCTATATTCCAGAAGGAACAACGGCTAAGCTTGTTTCTCAACGGCAACCTGAAGTATCTTTCTATTATAGTAATGTGACACTCGTTGCGGGTGGTATGTTGTTTAAAGACCTAAAAACAGTTACTACTCTGACCTCAGCAGCTGTCGGCGCAGCGAAGTTACAGATGCTTGGAAAGACTCCTAACGAGATAAAAACAATCATACAACCGATAGGACTTGACGTACACATGATTGGTAATCCATGGATGAATTATAATGTTTACTTGAGTTGTATCATGATACCAGGTATATTAGTCCTGTTTATGTTGCTCATCACGGTCTATTCTATTGGTACTGAACTAAAGTTTGGACGGGCGAAAGAATGGATGTCTATGTCTGGTAACAATATTCTTATTGCACTTGCTGGTAAGCTATTACCACAGACACTTATCTTCTTAACCATCTTCTTAGGTTATGAGTGGTATGTCTATGGATATCTGAATTTCCCTCATCCAGGCGGACTGAACATGATTGTTTTCCTTGCCATCCTTACTGTCTTATCCTCTCAAGGGTTTGGTGTGTTTGTCTTCGGCTTAATGCCTTCCCTTCGAATGTCAATGAGTATCTGTTCTCTTTGGGCTGTTGTCGGGTTCTCCGCCTGTGGTGCTACCTTCCCACTGTTCGCTATGGACGGTATGATAGAGGCCTTGGCACAGATTATCCCACTGCGACATTACTATATGATATATCAGATTTGTATCTTCAATGGTTATCCTTTAATTAATGCGTGGGTGAATGTTGTGGCCTTGGTAGCCTTTGCATCCCTTCCTATTCTGGTCGTTAGGAATATTAAACGAGCGATGATAGAGTATGTGTATATACCATAAGACGATATTAGTCTTACTAATCAATAGTCAACAGAGGCAGATATATATGCCAAATATGGCAACAGACAAAGTGTGATTATGGTTCATTTCACTATTAATTATTCATCACTACGTAAATAACCTTTTGTAGACGCAGACTCAATAAATTGTCAATTATGTCAGAAACAAAGAATACTACAAAGCCAAATAATAAACGGAAAGCAAGCTCAGGGCCGCTGGGCTTCCTCTCTTCTCTTTGTTATATATGGTGGTTGGAGATGAAGAGTACGATTAAAGACGAAGGAGTTTTAATCTTCTTCCTACTTGTTCCTTTGGCCTACCCTCTGCTTTACTCATGGATATATAACAATGAAGTGGTGCGTGAAGTACCTGTGGCTATTGTTGACTTGTCTCATTCTGCCTCTTCTCGTGAGTTCATTCAAGACTTTGATGCGTCTCCTGATGTACGCGCTGCCTTCTATTGCAATAACCTACAAGAGGCAGAATCATTAGTAGGGAAGCAGGTCGTACATGGTATACTTTATTTCCCAAGTGATTTTGATCTCACTTTACATCGTGGCGAAAAGGCTCACGTAGGAGTCTACTGTGATATGAGTTTAATGCTTACCTATAAAGCTATCTATCAGACAGCACTGGCAGTATCAATGGAGATGGGTACTGACATGAAGAAGGAGCAGTCCATGTCTTTTACAGAAAGAGATGAAGAGGTAAGTACAGAACCTATGGTTGTAGACGCCGAACCCATCTTTAATACAACAGGGGGATATGGTAATGCAATCCTCCCAGGTGTGTTAATCCTCATTCTACAGCAGACCTTGCTTCTTGGTATTGGCCTTTCAGCTGGTACAGCACGTGAAAATAATCGTTTCCAAGACCTTGTCCCTATTGGTAAACACTATAACGGGATTATGAAGATAGTACTGGGTAAGTCCTCTTGCTACTTCATGATCTATTGTGTTATGGCTGCATACGTAACAATGGCGGTACCCCATTTCTTCAACTTTACAATGCTTGCGCGTCCTGCTGACTTGTTTTGGCTTCTTTTGCCATACCTGTTAGCAGTAATCTTCTTCGGTATGACCATCTCTTGCCTTGTTCGTTATCGTGAGAATGTAATGCTCTTGGTGGTCTTTACATCAATTCCCTTCCTCTTTCTTACGGGTGCATCATGGCCACAGAGTAGTATTCCTGGCGCCTGGCAAGGTGTCAGTTGGCTGATTCCCTCTACCTTTGGTGTGCGAGGATATCTGCGTATTGCATCAATGGGGGCAACGATTGATGACGTATTACCAGAAGTTCGTGCGTTATGGATACAAGCAGCTGTTTACTTTGTAACCACTTGCTTTGTCTACAGGTTCCAGATTATCAATGCACGTAAGCATGCTATCTCACACTATCAGATGATTCAAGACAGAATAAAGACTGCACGTGAGAAGAGACCTACGGGTAAATAATCATGTTGGAGTAAAGACTTTCGGATGTAATACACTTTGTAGACGAGTCGTTAAGGTCCTTCCGATAGTGGACGTGATTAGTGAGGTTGCCCTTATAAAGTAACTCATAAAAGCAGATAGAATACTAAACATGACAATACAAAACGTTAAGATTTTTCAATAATCATTATCCTCTCTATTTGAAGAGAGGCCATTATAGAAGCAAGAAGAGGCCTAATTGCATTTGAGAACATGCCCTTCTTGCCTATAGAAGACGCCCTTCTTGAAGCAAGAAAGGCGTCTTCTTTGTTGCAGTCTGTAATCTTTTGATTTAATGAAAGTTATAAATTCAGGCTTAAGGGATAGTATATCTCTGAGATAAGGATGTTTAGCTTGATATGATGTAAAGATATTTTGCAGTTTTGCTAATGAATCTCATAAGTGGAAACATTCTTGGTATGTCTCTATTGAGACGGTATGAGATTTAGTAGAAGATTATATTTCTCACTTTAAGAAACAAATTTTTATACACTTTTTGATGCTATAGAGAGTTATTAGGAATGTTTTAGACAAGAGTTTAAGTTTCTTCTGTCCTTAATAAAAACAATGAGAATACAGGTTTATACGTCTACTTTTATACATTTGCAATAGGCGTATAAACTTGCATCCTCATAATGATTGTATCTTTTTATCTCATCTTCGAGCAGATACAACATCTCTGTGTAGATACTATAAGTAAGCTAACAAGGAGCTAAAGAAGAACGTGGTTATTTCTTAGTCTCTCTATGTAGCACACTTCCACTTGCCTGATGGGTTGCAAGGACAAGCACTTCAGCTATCTGAACATGAGCTGGTGCGGAAGCAGCATAGAATACTACGTCAGCAATGTCAGCCCCTGTAAGAGGTTTAACTCCTTCGTACACCTTGTCTGCTCGGGCATCATCACCATGGAAACGCACGTTAGAGAAGTTGGTCTCAACCAATCCTGGTTTCACATTCGTTACTCGTACAGCGGTGTGTGCAAGGTCGATACGAAGTCCGTCGGTAATAGCTTTTACCGCAGCTTTCGTACCACAATAGACATTACCACCAGCATAAGCAGCATCACCAGCCACTGAGCCGATGTTAATAATGTGTCCACTGTCACGAGCTACCATCCTTGGTACGACAAGACGGGTCATGGTTAGGAGTCCTTTAATATTCGTATCAATCATCATGTCCCAGTCTTCAAAGCTCCCTTCATACTCTGGTTCTAAGCCAAGTGCTAAGCCCGCATTATTAATCAAGACATCAATCTGCTGCCATTCTAATGGTAAACTCTTGATAGCTGCAGTAGCCGCTTTACGATTGCATACGTCGAAGGCAAGTGCAAGCACCCTTACTCCGATTGCTTCAAGCTCTTTCTTTAGGTCTGCAAGGAGCTGGGCTCTACGCCCAGTAATGATGACATCGTATCCACCCTGTGCAAACTTACGTGCACAAGCTTTGCCAATTCCACTGGTTGCACCAGTGATTAATGCTATTTTCTTCATATTATGATTAAGTAATTATTCAAAGACTTTGTTCTTATGTCAGTGCATGACATTTCTAATCTGTGGTCGGGTTGAAGGGAGATAGTATCTTCTTAATGAGCTGAAATCCCCTATCCTATTTATTCGAGACAGCTACACCTATCAGAATCAATGCGCTTCCCACATACGCTATGGCCGTCATTGGCTCATTAAGAAAGATAGCGCTGGCCGCTACTGTGGTGATAGGGTTAAGATAAAGATAGTTTGATGAGGTCATAGCACCAATCTTCGCAATGACTAATGTCCATAGTACGAAGCAAAGGAAAGAGGCTACAAGACCGAGGAACAATAGGTTTAGGATTACTTTCGGTGTGAGAAGCATAGCGGTAGTAGCCGTCCATGGATCAAAGAGAAAGGCTGGCAGTACTGTCACAAGCCCATAGAAAAATATCTTACGGGTGATGAATACTGCAGAATAACTATGTGAAATCTTCTTCATCAACAAGGAGTAAACTGCCCAACATAGCGATGCTAATAAGGTGAGGAGGTCGCCCCATGGATTTAGGTGGAGTACGAAACTACCATTGAAGATGACAGTTGCAACTCCTAATAACGCTATCAACGAACCAAGAATCAGCGACCAACTTGCTTTGATACTCTTTACAAAGGTTATACCGAGTAGTACGGTGAGCAATGGAGCGGTACATACAATGAAACTAACGTTATTGACATAAGTTAGTCCTACGGCATAGTTTTCTGCGAGAAAGAATACTGAGCCGCCCGTAATACCTAATAAAACCATGATTAATTCATCACGCCATGTACGAGAGAAGAGCTGGCGCGGCGAGATAAACCATATACAGATATAGGCAATGACGAAGCGTAGGAAGAAAATTTCCAACGGTGTTAACCCACTGTTATAAAGTACTTTTGTGTTAACAAAGGTCGTGCCCCATACGGCAACGATGGCAATGGCAAGGAGATGCCAAAGGATGTTTTTATTCTTCATGATTGGCAAATTTTCTAAGAGGATTAGGTAAGGTTTTGCCCTTTGTGATAAGGAGTATTACGGAGGTTATGATGAGTACACTACCAATAACGACTGATGTCGTAAGTGGTTCGCCCATGAGTGCAATACCTATTGTCATTGCTGTCAAGGGTTCAAAAGCACCTAAGATGGCCACACTGGCTGAGTCAATCAAGGTTAGAGAGCGTACTAAGGTAACATTACTGATGGTGGTCGGGATTAACCCCAATAGTATCAATGACAGGAAAGAGTCGGCAGTAGTGATTCGCTGTACGCCTCCTGTCGTAAATGTCGCATAAAGAATTAGTAGCAACATTGCCATAAAGAAGATATAGAAATTAACTTTCAAGGCTGGTAGTTTACTGATACGCATGTTGGGGAAAAGTACCATATAGATGGCATATAACAGTCCTGACGACATTGCAAGAGTGACGCCCCACATCGATTTAATACCATCTGTATGCCCTATCCCACCAAGAAAAGCCACGCCAGCAATGGCAAGTAAAATAGCTAAAGATATGCGAATTGTGAGCTTCTCATTAAAGAAAAGGATGAGGAGTATCTCTGTCCACACAGGATAAGAGAATAACAACGTTGTTGCTACACCACCTGGCATATATTCGTAACTGCTGAAAAGGCATACTGCCGACACTGCATAAAGGATAGAAAGGAACGTAATACGGAGCCCATCTCCCCATCGTATATGTAGATTCTGCCTACGCCATAGGAGGACAGCCATCATAAAGAGACACCCAAAAGCAAATCGATAGATCAATACTGACGGCAGTAACATACCTGACTCCATTACCGGAATGGAGAAAAGCGGTATTGTACCGAATGTTATTGCAGATAGGCTGGCATAGCCATAACCCTTTATGGTGGATGAATTATTCACGGTTTCTATGTGTGTTGAATATCTTTAATATGAATGCAAATTTACATAATTTTCTGTAATAATGCTGTTGAAAATCAATAAAAAAACAAGTCTTGAGATTAGTCTGTCGCTTATAGAATGGCTTATATGTGTTTTTTCTATTTTTATACTTCTAATATAAGATTTTAATATAGCTTTGCTTGCTTGGAAACGCATGGGAGTGTATGGCTGACTCGTAAGTAGATGACTATCTTAAACTTTTGCGTAAGCTGCTTTAAGGACACTGAACTAATAGTTAAACGCATTGCTTAAAAGTTGGTATTCCCTGTTTTCTTTCTTTCACTCATCTAAGACCCGAAATATAGAAAAGATAGGTATGCACCTCAAACCCATTGATTCTGTAATTTTCAAAGGAATATACTTCAACATTGTTGCTTCTTTAATAACTATAAAAGTCTTCTGTTGAAGCATTCTGTTAACCCAATAGTGCGACTCTACATCCCGTTTTTTAACATCCACATGATATAGAATCACATCCCCAGAAAAGTAATAACAAGCAATGAGCTGTTTATAATTTTTCTTCGAATAATACCAACAACCTGATGATGAAACGATGTTCCCATCGTAGGTATATTCAAATGGTGACAGACCTAAATCATACTTATAAACGCCTTTCTGAGCATCTAAAGCAAAGTCTTCATTAATGTATTGTTTATAGTCTGCCGTGTCCTTGGGATTTATAAACCTCCGAATGCTGGCATTATCCTCTACTTTTACATAGAAAGGGTATGTCTTGCCGTTCACTGTTATCGTACGCCCTAAATGACAATAAGTGTTTTTTTGTTGTGAGTGATGGTCAGATAACGCATAAAAACTTTGTACAATGCCGTCTTGAATATGCATTATTTCTGCCGTTAATTGCGCATTCAATATAGTTGCTTGTAGTGAAAAGACTATGCAGAGTATTCCTTTTAGATAATATTTAAGGGTCTTCATTTCTTTTATTCAGTTTATGTTTGGCTTCATTTCTATGCAGTTTAATCCTATCGTATTACTTCTTAACCATATAGAAAGATGATTAGTTTGATGATAAACAGTTCACAAGGCAAAGATAAAGATTTCCAATTATAAACAACAATCTTATCAGTTTAATTTTTACTCTTTAGGCGTAATAAGGCTTAGAATGATAGGAATGGAGCTACTAAACAAGCAACAATTATTCCTTCCGTCCTGTGCTTGTATTCTTACCCGACTGTTCATATAAACATTTCACACTTAATTAGTTAAGAAATAATGATAAATTAATGGATTAATATGAAAGTATTGTTTTATAGAAGATGCCTAACGCCACCATAGCTATTAAGCCATAATAGAAAAGCCAACCGTTAGAATCTCATTAACTCCTCATCTATAATAATGTTGACCATTCTCCTTAATCTATAAAAGGTAAATATTTGCAAGTATTACAAATTATGTGTACCTTTGCACTGGAATAAGTATTTAAGTTGAAAAACTTAGATATAAGAGATTACCTGAGGTAGTAAACGAATAAAGAAATCCCTTGACAATCAAAAAGAAAGGGATAATTTATAGTACATATAATAATTAATTCAAATTAGGTAAATAGCAATGAGGATAGCATTTTTCGACGCAAAGTCGTATGACATTGAGTCTTTCAACGAGGTAAACAAGGATTATAATTTCGATATTCGCTATTATCAAGAGCGTCTTAGTATAAGTACAGTACCTTTGGCAAAGGGTGCTGACGTTGTATGTATCTTTGTTAATGCAGAGTGTGACGCACAGGTTATTGACGAGTTAGTGAACAATGGAGTCAAACTTGTTGCTCTTCGCTGTGCTGGTTTTAATAATGTTGACCTCAAGGCTGCCGAGGGTCGTATTAAAGTAACACACGTTCCTGCTTACTCTCCACATGCTGTTGCGGAGTATGCCGTAGCCTTGATGTTGAGTCTTAACCGTAAGATTTATCGTGCTGTGAACCGTACACGTGAAGGAAACTTCACCTTACACGGTTTGTTGGGCTTCGATATGTATGGCAAAACAGCTGGCGTTGTTGGTATGGGCCGTATTGCAAAAGAACTTATTAAGATTTTGCACGGCTTTGGAATGAATGTTATGGCATACGACCTCTACCCAGATCAGGAGTTTGCTAAGCAATATGATGTTAAGATTGTACAGCTTGATGAACTTTATGCCAACAGTGATATTATCTCTCTCCATTGTCCTTTGACACCTGACACTAAGTTCCTTATCAATAAGGAGAGCATCTCTAAGATGAAGAAGGGCGTGATGATTATCAATACTGGACGTGGACAGCTTATCCATACAGAGGACCTTATCGAAGGATTGCGTACTAAGCAAGTGGGTTCAGCAGGTCTTGACGTCTACGAAGAAGAGAAGGAATACTTCTATGAGGACAAGAGCGACAAGATGATTGATGATGATGTCTTGGCTCGTTTGCTCATGGTTCCAAATGTAGTACTAACTTCTCATCAGGCTTTCTTTACCAAGGAAGCACTCTACAATATCGCTGTCTCAACCCTTAGCAGTGTGAAAGAACTTTCTGAGGGTAAGACATTAAGCTGCGAGGTAAAGAAGTATTAAGTCTTTGATAATCTTTAGAGATTATAAAGGACAGAATAACCTATATAATAAGGTGGATTGAGAAGAGATTTCTTCTCAACCCACCTTTTTCAATGTAATTTATTACTCGTTGAAAGATATAAGTACTATTTAACGCGAAAACCTTTGTGATTACATCAGTTTCGTTTAACTTTGCGCCCGTAATAAACAAGAGTATTCAATATAGAACGTCTCTTTTAAGGAATTAAAAAGCCTACGGAGAGAGGTGAAATAAAGGATAACTATAGAAAAGAATATACTTAACAAAAAAACAAAGAGTTATGAAAAAGATTTTAGTTGTAGCTGCACTGATGCTTTCATCAGTATCTACATTCGCACAGCACGCAGTTGGTTCTTTCAACCTCCAGCCAAAAGTTGGTGTTAGTATTGCTAATCTCACAGAATTCAAGGGCACTGATCCTCGCGTAGGAGTTGTAGCTGGTGTTGAAGGAGAGTATCAGGCAAGTGACATCATCTCTGTAAGTGCAGGCGTACTCTACTCTATGCAGGGTGCAAAAGGTAATATCGGTAATTCTAATGATGCTACAAACCGCCTTGATTACATTAATGTTCCTATCATGGCAAACGTTTATGTTGTTAAAGGTCTTGCTGTAAAATTGGGTGTCCAGCCTGGTTTTAATGTGAGCAATAAGATTAAAAAAATAATCTTAATGCCGTTGACAACCCTATCAAGGCACAGTCTGTAGACGTTTCTATTCCTGTTGGACTTTCTTACGAATACAGTAATTTCCAGCTTGACGCTCGTTATAACTGGGGTGTAAGCAAGGCTCTAAAATGGAGTGACGCTAAGAACAGCGTATTCCAGATTACTTTAGGCTACAAGTTCGACTTGTAAATCATTGATACACATACTTTATTGTTAGGAGGGAGCCGTTTGGTTCCCTCTTTTTGTTTGTATTTTTTCTTCCTCTCTAAAGTTTACATAATCCTTAAAAACAGTTTATTACGAATTATTTTCATGAAGATAAATATTTCTTCTCACGTAAGTAATCATTTCTCTTCATGATAATAAATTAGAATGATCTACGTGTTAGTTAACATTCAGGGTGGTTCACTCATTAATATAGAGGTTATCATGGGTCGGACAGACACGTTTTACTTAGACAGGAAATAACGTTCTATTCTATTAACAATATCGTTTTATTATTATTAGAAGAGTAAGTAATTTAAGAAAAACGCATGAAAATACAGTTATTTTTCGTACCTTTGCAGCGCACTTAGGATAATATAATAGCAATAAATAGTATGTCATATCAATTTTCAAAGTACGAAACACACTATCGAAACCTTACTTATTTAGGTGTTCCAATTATTATCGGACAATTAGGAAACCTTATTCTTAATTTTGCTGATACGCTAATGATTGGACATCATAGCACAAAGGAATTGGCTGCAGCGGCATTTGTCAATAATATGTTTACGCTGGTCATTATCTTTGCTGTGGGTTTCACATACGCTATTACTGCCCTCGTCGGTACGTTATATGGTCAAGAGAAGACGCATCGTATTGGGGAACTCATGAAAAGTGCAGTAGCCGCAAACACTTGTATGGCTGTGTTTTTATCAGCTATTATGTGGGTATTGTATATCAATCTTGGTAATTTAGGACAGCCGGAGGAGCTGTTGCCCCTTATGCGCTCTTACTTTGTCATTCAGCTTGTGTCCCTTCCTTTTGTCTGTTGGTTTAATACCTTCCGACAATTCACAGATGGTATTACCGATACGCGAGTAGCTATGTGGATTTTAATCGGGGGAAATATCATGAATATATTTGGTAATTGGGTTCTTATCTATGGTCATCTTGGGATGGAAGAGATGGGCTTGGTTGGAGCAGGACTTTCTACTATGATTTCTCGTATCGTAATGGCTATCGTCATGGTTAGCATCTTCTTCTTTAGCAAGCGATATAAGGAATATAGAAAAGGATGGCGCCAAGGGAGTATCAATCGCACGGATTTCAAGCAGGTTACCGTACTTGGTTTACCACTTGCATTACAAATGGGTATGGAGACAGCCGCTTTCAGCCTGTCAAGTCTGATGGTTGGTTGGTTTGGTACAACTGCCTTAGCAGCGCATCAGGTTATGCTTACAATCTCGCAATTGGGTTATATGATTTATTATGGTCTTGCTGCAGCTGTAGCAGTACGTATCAGTAACTTCATGGGACAGCGAGATTATACGGCTGTGAAACGTACGGCAACAGCTGGAATACACCTTGTCTTCTTCTTGGCCATGCTGACTTCAATTCCTGTCTTTATCTTCCGTCATAGTATCGGAGGACTATTTACTGACAGTTCTGAGGTTGTATCGATGGTTTCTATGACTATTATACCATTTATGATCTATCAGTTTGGAGACGGAATGCAGTGTAACTATGCGAATGCCATGCGTGGTATAGCCGTTGTGAAACCATTGATATGGATAGCCTTTGTTGCTTTCTTTATCGTTTCATTACCATTGGGTTATCTCTTTGGAGTAGTTATGAACTATCAGCTCATTGGTATCTGGTATGCTTTCCCATTTGGTTTAACAACAGCCGGATTACTCTATTATGTCTATTATCAAAAGGGATTGAAACGTATTGAGGAGTCTGCTAAATAAGTTGTAGGGGCATAATACATCTTTGAGAGTTAAACGTCTTTGTGGCTTACACTTCCTATAAGTATTAAAAAATAGCTCCCCCTATTGCTTGTATGGGCAGTAGGGGGAGTTTGTATTTGTACGCTAATTCAACTAAACCCAATGAATCATGTTGGATTAAAGGGATAAGAAGCGTGTTTTACATTTAAGACAATGAGTCTTCTCATCATATTAATACTGATAGATTAGCATTACTTTGTTCTCTTCTAACGTTCAATTGATATGTTTACGTCGAGAGCTTGTAAGGTGCTATGCTATCAATATGCTTATTGCATAACGTTAGCACCATAGTCATCTACGTATAAAATGATGCGTGATGAAACACAATACCAAAGAGGAATGTTAGGAGAAAGGTTTATTACAGTCAGTGGGTATCATGCAGTGAGAAGCTGATAACTAACTTACTTGGGTATGTTCTATAGTACAATTCTATACTAAAATAGTTGACAAAGTTATTGTCAACTATTTTAGTAAAGCTTAAACCACCTTATTCTTTATAATGAATGGCCTCCATAAAGCGCTGTATAACCTCTGGTTTGCCTGTATGCTTTCCTTTATCCTCCGATATCTTGCAAGTGTCATTATAGAATGGCCACCGCTCAGTTATCTTAACTGCAACAAGTTTGATAACGATGTTCATTGGTTTTACATGTGGGAAATCGTTAGTGAAATGAGTACCAATACCAAACGATGGTTTTACACGATTCTCTGCATAATGTTGTATCTCAATTGCTTTGTCTGTATCCAATGCGTTTGAGAATAACACTTGTTTGTCACGTGCATCGATGCCAAAAGACTTATATTTCGCAATGATTTTCTCTAATTGTTCGAAGTTGTCACCAGAGTCTATACGTAGTCCCTTGAATTGATTAGCAAAGTCTTCTGAGAAATTGTAAGAGAAGATGTCCCAGCCAAAGGAGTCATACAAATAGGTTCCTAACGCTCCACGATAAGTCCGACGCCAGGCCTCCATTGCCATGTAATTGGCCATTTGAGGACCAAACATACCACCGATAGCACAGATAAACTCGTGTGCCATTGTTCCGACTGGTGTCAGATCGTATTTCATTGCAAGGTGAATATTACTTGTACCGACAAATCGTCCCTTCCACTCTTTACTATCATAACAATCCTTCATAGCTCTCACTGCAGTTTCTTCTGCTACCAAACTGGCACGGCGGCGAGTACCGAAATCTGAAAAGACACAGCCTGCTTCAAGTAAACGCTCGGTCTTATGGTAAGTGTTGTCATAAAGTTCTTGATAATCAAACTCCTGTGCCTGCTTGTTAAACATGTAGAATAACTCAGAGATGATAGCAAGTATCTTCACCTCTAACAAAATAGTGTCAGCCCATAAACCTTCTATTTCAATATGAAGATGACCTTCTTCATTTTGCCAAACCTTGACCCAATCGCGTGAAAAGCGGAAGCCACGGAGATAGGTTAGAAACCATTCGGGAAGATAATTACACTTCTTTCTTAGGAAGTTTATCTCTTCATCGGTTATAATGACAGTTTCCAGTAATTCTATCTGGTGCTCCACTTCCTGTGCGAAGCCTTTGGGATATACCGTATCATCACGATCTACGAACTGATAACATACGTGTGCACGTGGGTAATTGTCAATGACTGCACAACACATCGTTAACTTGTACAGGTCATCATCAGTGAAATGATTAATGATTTGTCTCATCTTTTTTTAGCTTTTTCAGCTGCCAAAAGTATAAAAAAGATATGGAAGAACAAAGCTTTTTGATAAAAATATAGTTTCATATAGGTGTTGATAGGATATAAAGAGAATAAATACTTGCTATAACATGAGAAAGTTTCATAACTCATTACTCTCTTTACATGATATAAAGAGGTTAAATATATGGTATAACATGATCTTCTTCTTTTCATTTACGCACATCTTTCATTTTTTGCAACCCTACTTTCTTTTTATTTCAATAATGTGATAGAGCAAGGAGTTGACAATGTAGATAGAAAGAATGTTCTGATTGTAAGAATGCTATTCGGAGAGAGAGGTGTGGTGCTTGAGGGTTGATAGTATGTTTGTTTACCACGGCTGTATCATTAATTCCTTATAGGCAGAAGAAAAGACAAAATAATTTTGCTGTCATATCTGTCATACTTTACGAATGAGTAAATTGTTTATATTCAGATAGTTAATTGTAAATGTTAAAATGACAGCAACTCTACTAAAAACTTTTTTTGTGTTTTTTATTAATGTTATTCTCATTATTTTCAAACAAATCTTATCTCTTCAACTATCGTATAAGTCGAAAAAAAACTGTATCAAAAGTTATGTTGCAACTCTTGATACAGCGTTATTTTTTTAAGTCTAAATGAATGGTAATAAACCTAACTCTAACTTAGATTATATGTATGGACACTGACACCTTGCGCAGAAGGAAGATAATTAATTCCCCACCAGCACATCTGTAGTAGACAGAAAGCTATGATAAGTATCCATAAAGCTGGACGAACAGTGCGAGAATGGTATTGGCGGTAGTGTACATAGACCAAATAAGCAAGCCAAGTGATGGCAGCCCATGTCTCTTTGGGGTCCCATGACCAATAATGTCCCCATGCCTCCTTGGCCCACAAAGCTCCCATCAGCATGCCAAGTGTCATAAATGATAGTCCAACGTAGGCGAGGTTATCGGTTATCTCCATCTCTTTGTCTATGTCTGAACCTTTCTTAAAGAATAATAGATAGACCGACATGACAACTGCTGCACCCAAGAGAGCGTATGCCATCATGTAGACTATGACATGAGGGGCAAACCATGGACTCTGTAAAGCAGGCATGAGCGTCTTGGAATGAATCTCTGGTTTGAAGAGGTTGACACATACAAAAACTGTGGCAAGCAGTGTTGAGAAACTCAATATCCACTTATACTGCCATCGACTAAAGACTATTACACCTGCTAATGGTAGGAAGAAACTATACCATAAGCGTGTTTCTCCCATCGTACGGAGCGGTGGACGCTCCAGTGTTATCCACATAATTAGAATATAGGAGAAGAAAACTACAAGGCCGAGTCCTGTTGTAACAAATGCTAAGGTTCTTCGGTTACGCCATGCACCCCATGCTCCTATAGCCCACAGAATGACTGATACGACTGCAAATATGATAAAATAATTCCAAATCATAGCTTAACCTCCTTCTTACGACTTGCTGTTAAAAACATTCCTACAGCACCAAATAATAACATGAATATACCGACATAAACAACTGGCATCCAAGGATCTGTTACTAATTCAAAGATACTTAGATTACTCCATTTACCCATCTGCTCATTATAACTAAGTTGATAGATTTTCCATCCATTAATGGTAAATGGCTTGTTTACTTCTATCTCGGTATGAATATTCTTTCCATCCTGTGTATAAATGTCAACAAGTGAAGCGAAACGACGTGGCTCACGATTTGGCATAACCAATCTTCTACCATCACTAAGTTTCAAAGACTGATAAGGGAAAAGATAGCTTCCACAAGTGATCCAACCAGTTACAGTATGTTGCTGACCTTTAATTAAACCAGAATCACTGCTTCCATTAGCATTTACACCTATTGTTACCTTTACATATAACGCACATGCTGTACCTGTAGCATCCGAAGCTATATAGCCATCCTTATTACGTGCCTGTCCTAAAGAGTCCATACGGATATTGCTCATCATACCACCTGGCATCTTACCAACCATCTTACTAAGCATAACTGGCATAGCATTATCAATGCGCTTGAGAATCTCAATCTTACATTCTAACAGTTGACCTGACTTTACATTCTTATCTAAAAGGATACTCTCTGGCTTTCCCTTTGGAAGCGGAAGTCCCATCTTGTCGATAAGCATCAGTTTCGGAGGATATTCATCAATAGTGAACTTATCTAATTGAATTGCTACAGGAAGGTGATGAACAGCACTAAAAGCATCAAGACCACGCCACTCAACCTGTCCTTGTTCGCAGAACATCTTCACTCGAAGCATATCAGCACTACCAAGTGTACCACAAGTGAGGATAATAAATAAGCCCACATGGCTCGTTAAGGTTGGTAGTCGACGCCAAGAGAAATGAGCAATTTGATTTAATGTGACTTCTCCTACAATGGCTGTCATCCATAGGTAAACAAGGATAAACGGCCAGAAATTGAGCATCTTTGTCAGTCCAAGCGGGTCAACAGGACTCTTTCCTTCTGCTACTTGTTTGGTAAGTCCCATAAGGAGAGTGAGTATTGCTGCAGCAGCAATAGCTGGGATAGCAGCCTGCATGGTTGACATGAAACGACAGAAATAAGACCGCTTACGAAGTGCATAGACTATGATAAGTGTCAGTACGAGTAAGAATAATATAATAACGTTGGCTGGCCAAGCAAAGATACCCCACTCTAAGGGACCAATTGTTACCTGTAATAACCCGCCTGTAACCAATAAACCAACGACTATTGCTGTACCTTCTCTAAGTGTATAAGGTTTATTCCACATAGTAAAAGAGGCTCTCCCCCACTATTAATAAGGTCTTGAAAAACTTTATTTTATGTTTGTGAAGTACGAGCAGATAAATGATTTCGTTTTGATATATAAAATATTAGGATACAAGAATATTCTTCAAATAGAGTATTCCTATTTTACTGAACAAGATTCCTCCCCTAATGGGAAGGAATCCTGCTTGTAGTTTGTTTACATCGGTTTAGTTATAAACCGCTTATTCTTGCGTGCCTGCTCTATCCACTTCGGAACGATAGTGTCAAGGAACTGCTTCTTTTGTGCATTAAGCTTAGTCATATCTAAGCCAATGTAAGACTGTGCCTTAGCCTTAGTAGAAACGTCAGGAAGAGGAATCTGTCCTGTAAAGCCGTGACGAGCAACTACACGTGCAATCTGTAAGCGTGCATCCTTTGCATATTCCATAGCACTTCCAAGGAGTCGCATTACTTCTTGTGGAGCATGGAAAGCAGCACCGTGACTGGCAACAGCATAGTCCCAACGCCACTGACCCTTACGAAGGTCTTTCAAAACAGGCTCCATCTCAGCCTCAGTTGCACCCTTTTCCCATGCAAATTTAGCTTCAATATGTGCTGCAGCAAGTTCTCTTTCTACATGAGTACGGAAGTCATAAATCTTCTGTTGACGCTCATATACATTCTGACGAAGTGTTTCAGCATCTTGACGGTGACAAGTCTGGCAAGTACGACTGATGTTTGCTAATGGACTTGTAATATGGTGATCTGTAAATTTCACACCACCCTCAGAGATGTAAGGCATGTGACAATCAGCACATGAAACACCACGTTGTCCATGAATTCCCTGTAAATACAACTCATAACCAGGGTGTTGTGCTTTTAGAATCTTCGCCTTTGAAAGTGGATTAATGTAGTCATAGAAGCCGATACTATCGTAGTATTCTTCTGCTGCCTCACACGTCATACCCTTTTCTTGAGGGAAGTGTAGATAGTTGCCATTCTCCTTTTCGAAGTAGTATTCCGTGTGGCACTGTGCGCAGACCAGGCTACGCATCTCTTGATGGCTGGCTTTTCTCACGTCTTTACCGACACGAGCCCATGCCTCATAGAGAGCAGGACGAGCGGGACGAAGTTCCATCGTCCTTGCATCATGGCAGTCAGAGCAACCGACGGTGTTCATGACCTCTGGTCCCCAGTCGCTCCACTTGGCAGCATAGAATTTATCAGTTCCTTTCTCACGCATTAGACGTGGAACATCAGGACCCTTGCAGGTCCAACAGGTTCCTGGCTGTATGTCATCTTGTCCATCAACACCTGGACTTCCTGTACGCATAATCTTACGTAAGTCATCAATACAATGACGGTGTCCACGTGGTGTATTATACCCTCTTGAGAAAGAATAGCCAGCCCATAGGATAACCATTTCGGGTCTCTCAGCCAGTACATCTACTTCCTGGGAAGAATTGTACTTACTCACGAAACTTGTGTCTTCTGTCATTGCCCACGTCTGATATTCACGTGGGAAATCAGCTGCAAATTTCTCATTCTGAGATACAATGGAGTCAGTCATCGGTGTACGTCTGTTGTTGAACACACTTACAACCTCAGCTCTTCTTTCAAGCATTGAAGAACAGAGCAGTCCAAGAATGAACACGAGAACCATTGCTCCTCCAAAGAGTAGCCAGCCTTGCCATTTCTTTAATGTCTTTGCCATAATTATCGATTTTTAGTTCTTATTTTTTCTTTCCTAACATTTTTTGCAACCAATCTGGAACAGGAGAAGGTGGCATTGGTTCCACATATTCTGCACTAGGAGTACTTGAGAGAGAATTCATCTTCATGTGTGCTACGTCACGATGACAATCCCAGCAGGCTTTACCCTCACCACGCTGAGCCTCCATGTAATCTATTCTACCTGTATTAACAAACTCTTGATTTAATTGTTTATGACAGCGGATGCAGTTATCCATTATCACTTCTGCGGATGCTGATTCTGCCTGAATAGTTTGCGATTCATTAAATGTAACAAAATAAGCTACATGCTTCATTCCATCCATACCTTTAAAAGCATAGTGTGCAGCAACGTTATCATTAGGAACGTGACAATCGTTACATGTGGTGTTACGAGCATGTGCAGAGTGTGACCACGTAGCATAATAAGGTGACATGATATGGCAATTAATACATGCCGCTGGGTCATCACCTATTATATAGGTATGCATACGTAGAAGATAAAAGAATAACCCCGTAAAGCCTACTATCACACCGCACAAAATGGATAAAGTAATCTTTTGCCGATATGATATGCGTGATAAAAAGTTATTTATCACACGTTTCAATTTGGTAGATATGGTTTTTAGTGTCATAAGAGTTATATCTTGTTTCGTCCACAAATATAGGTATATTTTTTAATCAACATGTAAAGAAATAAGAAAAAATCATTATTAATTATGATTTAGACGAAATCTAATATATTTTAATCGTGTCGAGACCCGTTTTCTTCATGAAGATGATAATACAAAGTCATAGTTTAAAGGTAAATAAAATGACCTGATAAGCTTCAGATAAAACCTACAAGAAGGTATTTCACTCATTCTTAGAACGCCCTTATTTTAACTTTTTTTCATTGTAATATAATAGGTATATCATTTAAAAATGGTAACTTTGTGCGAATTTAATCAGTAAGTTGTGACTCGAGATATAGTCAAAAAAAGAGTTCGCGATATTCTGGATGAATATCTCGAAGCTAACAATCATCGCAAGACATCGGAACGTTATGCCATTCTCGATGCGGTGTATGATATGAAGGGGCATTTCTCCTTAGACGAGTTAGGTGTAGCACTTGAAGAGAAGAACTTTCGAGTTTCGCGTGCCACACTTTATAATGCAATGCGTCTTTTCATAGAGTTGCGCCTTGTTGTCAGACATCGTTTCATAGGACAAACCAAGTATGAAGGTTGCTACAACAATGAAGATCATATTCATCAAATTTGTACTCTATGCGGTACAGTGACCGAAGTTGATTCTCCAGAGATAGTAGATGCAATAAAGAATACGAAGTTTCATCGTTTCCGCAGAGATGGCTTCTCATTATATATATATGGTATATGTTCACGCTGTCAAGCAACCTTATCGCGTCAGAGAAGCAAGTTTCTAACACAGAAACAAGTTAAAAACTCACATAAAAGTAAATGAACACAGGTAAAGTAGACGTCCTGTTGGGTCTCCAATGGGGTGATGAAGGAAAAGGTAAGGTCGTAGACGTGCTCACACCACGTTACGATGTAGTGGCTCGTTTCCAAGGAGGTCCAAATGCAGGGCACACTCTTGAGTTCGAAGGGCAGAAATATGTTCTGCGTTCTATTCCATCAGGAATATTCCAAGGTGGGAAAGTTAATATCATTGGTAATGGGGTTGTTTTGGCTCCAGACCTCTTTATGGGAGAAGCTAAAGACCTTGAGAAGAGTGGACATCCTTTGAAGGAGCGTCTCCATATCTCAAAGAAAGCTCATCTTATTATGCCTACGCATCGTATTCTTGACCGTGCTTACGAGGCAGCGAAAGGTAAGGATAAAGTAGGAACAACAGGTAAAGGCATTGGTCCTACCTATACTGACAAGGTTAGTCGTAATGGTTTACGTGTTGGTGACATCCTCTGCGACTTTGAAAACAAGTATGCTGCACATAAGGAACGTCACATGAAGATGCTTGCAGCATTGGGTTGGACCGACTTTGAAGGCTTCGAAGAGACAGAGAAGTTGTGGATGGAAGGAATAGACTACATGAAGGAGTTCAAGTTTGTTGACTCTGAGATAGAGGTCAACCATCTCCTTCGTGAGAATAAGCACATCCTTTGCGAAGGCGCACAAGGAACAATGCTTGATGTTGACTTTGGCTCTTATCCTTTCGTAACCTCTTCAAATACCATCTGCGCTGGTGCTTGTACGGGTCTTGGAATAGGTCCGAACAAGGTGGGCAATGTCTATGGTATTATGAAAGCCTACTGTACCCGTGTGGGCTCTGGACCATTCCCAACAGAGCTCTTTGACGAGACAGGAAAGACAATTCGCGACCTTGGACATGAATACGGAGCTGTGACAGGGCGTGAGCGTCGTTGTGGCTGGATTGATCTTGTCCAACTACGTTATTCCGTAATGGTAAATGGCGTAACCGAACTTATTATGATGAAGAGCGATGTTCTTGATAGTTTTGATACTATTAAGGCATGTGTTGCTTACGAGTTACCTGATGGTTCTGAGACAAAGGATTTCCCATACGAGATAGATAATGTCAAACCTATCTATAAGGAATTCCCTGGATGGGGGAAAGACATGACGAAGTGTAAGTCACAAGACGAATTCCCACAAGCTTTCCGAGATTATGTGGCATTCCTTGAGGACTATCTTGAGACACGTATCGGCATTATCTCTGTTGGTCCTGATCGTGAACAAACAATAGTATTATAATCCTTTCTTAGGCTGTAACTTGCGTTTATAGGTAATCAAAGATACTTATATTCGTAACTTACAGCCTAATATTTTATTTCAAAATATAATCATTAAAGCAAATGGCAAACAAACCTTCCATCCCAAAGGGTACTCGTGACTTTGGTCCTGATGAGATGGCTAAAAGAAATTACATATTCGATACTATCAAACGTGTCTATGCGCTCTATGGCTTTCAGCAGATTGAGACTCCTTCTATGGAGACTTTACACACCCTGATGGGTAAGTATGGTGAAGAAGGCGACAAACTTCTCTTTAAGATTCTCAACTCTGGTGATTATTTGAAAGCAGTTAGTGACGACGAACTCAAGGAACGCAACACACTTAAGATGCAGACAAAACTCTGTGAGAAAGGGTTACGTTATGATCTTACCGTCCCTTTCGCACGTTATGTGGTAATGCATCGTGACGAATTGCAGTTACCTTTTAAACGTTATCAAATTCAGCCTGTTTGGCGTGCAGACCGCCCACAAAAGGGACGTTATCGCGAGTTCTATCAGTGTGATGCTGATGTTGTTGGTTCTGATTCATTGCTGAATGAGGTGGAGTTAATGCAGATTATTGACACTGTATTTACAGAGTTTGGCATCCGTGTACAGATAAAGATTAACAATAGAAAGATTCTCACAGGTATTGCAGAAGTAATAGGTGAGAAGGATAAGATTGTTGACATCACTGTTGCTATTGATAAGCTTGACAAGATAGGACTTGACAATGTAAACGAAGAGTTGCGCAGTAATGGTATATCAGAGGAAGCAATAGAGAAGTTACAGCCTATCATTAAGTTAGAAGGGACTAATGAAGAGAAACTTAATGTTATCGCAGAAGTTCTGAAAGAGAGTGAGACTGGAATGAAAGGTGTTGAGGAGTCTCGTTTTATACTTGACACATTAAAGAGTTCAGGACTTAATAATGAGATACAACTCGACCTCACCTTGGCTCGTGGACTGAACTATTACACAGGTGCTATATTTGAGGTAAAGGCGCTTGACGTACAGATTGGCTCTATTACTGGTGGTGGTCGTTATGATAACCTGACAGGTATCTTTGGTATGCCAGGACTCTCTGGAGTTGGTATAAGCTTCGGTGCCGACCGCATCTATGATGTCCTTAACACGCTCGACCTCTATCCTAAGGAAAGTGTACAGGGTACGCAGCTTCTCTTTATCAACTTTGGAGAGAAAGAGACAGCCTACTGTCTGCCTATTGTTGCAGCTGCACGCAAGGCGGGCATACGTACCGAGATGTTCCCTGACAAGGCCAAGATGAAAAAGCAGATGAGCTATGCAAATGCTAAGAACATCGGTTTTGTTGCCCTTGCAGGTGAGTCTGAGATTCAAGAAGGTAAGATAACACTAAAGAACATGACCTCTGGTGAACAAGAACTTGTAACGCCGGAAGAATTGATTAATAGATTTTAAGCATATCCCTCTCCCCTTATCATTCAAGGTGAGGGGGATTTGGCTTTGCTTTATAATGCACCATGTTTTGTTCGCTGAATAATATATAGGTTGAGACAAACACTTTTTGTATCTCTCAAAACAAAACATTATCAAAACCACTAAACGCAAGGTAGATTAATACACATAACTACGATAAAAGTTTAAAATCAGTTTGCTGTCATTTTTAACATTTCGTGTAACCCTACTGTTAATTAAATAGTTAGGTGGTAATGACGGCTGACAGAAATGACAGCAAATTTATTTTTGAATAAACCTCATTGTCTTTGACATACGAAAATACAGGGGGTAAACAACGTAAAAATGGTATTGTAAAAAAGCTTATAGCATCGATAGGGTGCACAACATTCCCAATCAAGTGACCTACTTTACTTTTACTCTTTTTTTACATGCTTTGAGATTTACAGGCTAAGTGGTTATACACTTTTATAAATCAGTAATTACTATCTACTTCCACAGGTGGTACCTCTCCCCTTCCCTTCCTCGCAGAGAGAATCGTGGTTAGTGGGTTTAACCTTGTAAAAGAGCTGTAAAACGAAGACGGAACGATAAATGCGCAAGATGAAATTGTTGGGATATTTCATTAATCATTCTCTCCTCATTTGGAGAAGGGCTGAGAAATAAGACAAGAGGACGCCCTTCAACGTTCAAGAACATGCCCTTCTTACAT
Organism: Prevotella sp. C561; assembly: GCF_000224595.1. Lineage (NCBI taxonomy): Bacteria > Pseudomonadati > Bacteroidota > Bacteroidia > Bacteroidales > Prevotellaceae > Prevotella > Prevotella sp. C561. Next base: position 57,723 of record NZ_JH114142.1, read on the forward strand.
ATTGGAAACGCCCTTCTTGAGGCAAGACAGGCGTCTTCTTCTTTGCAGTCTGTAACATATTGATTTATTGCTGATTATAAGCTTGGTATGAGTGATAGCTATACTCCTATCATGAAGGTATTTGACTTAATAATATGTAATGATAATTCATAATAGTACAAATTCCCTCGAAATGTGGAGAAGTCACTACCCTTCTTAAATAGAGATACTGGTAATTGCAAATGGGATACGCTTTTCCCTCACAAAGAAACGGACATAAAGGATACAAGGAAAGTTAGAAAGAATTATCGAAAAGTCGTAGAACTAAATTAAATCAATGGTTTTGATAGTCGATATTATTGCTCAATTAAAATTAAACCAAATATTATTTATAAAATGGAAAAGAGTCTCACACTATGTTTTTTACTCTTAGGTTGGTTACACTCAGCCTTCGGACAGGCCACATTTAATATTGATGGGTTTTCAAAACAATACTATGGTAAGGTTTACTACGCCGACACATCCGCACTTACAACTGCTGGTTGGGTTGAAGTTTATGACCGTATTACAAAAAAGAAACTAATCCATGTTGATGCAGACGACCTTTCTTTTGATCTCCATGATGGTAAGATTAAAGCAAATATAGCGGAGTTTCCTTATGGAGAGTATAGTGTCTTGCTTTATGAAGACTATAATTTTGATGGGAGAAAAGATTTTGCAATTATGGATGGGAACAATGGTTGCTATAATGGTCCATCCTTTCAAATATTCTTAGCAACGAATAAAGGCTTTGTATATAATGCTGATTTCACAGAATTAGCACAGGGTAATTGCGGACTATTTACCATCAATAAGAAAGAAAAGACGCTTACAACAATGATAAAAGATGGTTGTTGTTGGCATCAATACTCAGACTATAGTGTAGTTAACAACCGTCCAAAGCTTATCCGTACACAGACTGATGATAGTTCGAAGTCTCCTATTTACACGTTAACAATAGAAGAATGGACCAGTAAAAAGCCGATTAAAAAAGTTTTTAGGGGTATCAATCTTGAGAATGAACTTGTCAAGGACTACTTCATGTTCCATGTCGATAAGGTAAATAAAGACGTTATTCTTTATAATCTCGATGACTGTTTGCTCTATTATGCTGTCCTTGATGCAGAAAAGAGTGTAGAGTTCTATTACCCAGCAGATAGACTTCAAGAAGATTCAAAGTTTAAGTATGATAAGAAGAATGGTAAGTTGACCTTTAGTAATAAGGATGCAAAGTATTCTATATATGAGAAGTCTGGCACCGTAGGAATTGATATTACTTATAAAGGAAAGACCTATCAGTGGAAAGGAAACCCTAAAAGTCAACATGGCAGTATGGTTAAGCTCTTGAAAACTAAGTTAGGTAATGTTGCCTATCAATAGACAACAACGCTCTATCCATACGCTCATAATGGAGTAGCCGACTGTATTTACTTCTCTATATGATAAATGCCAGTAATCGTTTTTACCTTTGTTCGGTAACACGTTTACTGGGCATTAAAGCTGTCTCTACGCCTTTATCTACTAAAATTAGGCTGATATAGTTTTGTAAAAAACAATAACTTTCAAATGTAAAAAGATTTACATCTGATAATCCTTAGCCAGTCCTCCAGCACTTGTCTCCTTATAAAGTGATGGTATGTCATGTCCTGTCTGCTTCATAACCTCAACAACACGATCGAACGAAACACGATGGCTACCGTCACTGAACGATGCATAAAGTTGCGCATCCAGTGCACGACAGGCCGCAAAAGCATTTCGCTCAATACAAGGAATTTGTACTAATCCACACACAGGGTCGCATGTCATACCTAAGTGATGCTCCAAGCCCATTTCTGCGGCATACTCTATCTGTGAAGGACTGCCACCGAATAACTGGCAAGAAGCCGCTGAAGCCATTGCACAAGCAACTCCTACCTCACCTTGGCAACCTACTTCAGCACCAGAGATAGAAGCATTATATTTGACAATATTACCAAAGAGACCAGCCGTGGCAAGGGCATGTAATATCTTTGTCTCAGAAAATTCATGGCCCTTTGAGAGGTGATAAAGCACTGCAGGGACTACACCGCAGGCACCACAAGTGGGTGCTGTGACAATCGTACCACCAGAGGCATTCTCCTCGCTAACTGCCAATGCGTATGAATAAACCATACCACGGCTCTGCAATGAAGGCTTATAGCCACGTGCTTTGATATAATAGTTGGGGGCTTTCCGAGCAAGATTTAACGGACCAGGTAGGGCACCTTCGCTGTCAAGTCCACGCTCAACTGCAGCCTGCATGGTCTTCCAAACCTCTCGAAGATAGTCCCATAGGTCGTCTCCCTCACATTGTTTGACATACTCCCAATAGCCACGTCCATGATGCTCGCACCATGCCTGAATGTCTTTTAGGGTGTGTAAGTCATAGACAGACTCCTTCTGAAAGAAATCGCCTGTCGCTTTGCCCTCTGATAAAGCACCTCCACCAACACTATAGACAGTCCATTCATCTAACAAGTCTTGGCTGTCGTTAAAGGCACGAAAAAGCATTCCATTAGGATGATAAGGCAAAAAAATGTCTGGTTCCCATATTATTTCGACTGGTGCCACTTGCTTTAGAACATCAATTATGGCCTTATCAGTCATGTGTCCCTTACCCGTTGCAGCCAGACTACCATACAATGTCACTTCAAATCTTGCTGTTTCTGGATGTCGTTCAGCAAAGATTGTTGCCGCACGTTGTGGCCCCATCGTATGACTACTCGATGGTCCTTTACCAATTCTAAATATCTCCTTTAATGATTCCATATATGGTTTGTTCCCAAATACCTCGTATAAATTAAGCTACAAAATTACGAATAAAAAACGTCAAAGATGAAGAAAAGGACATATAAAATGGTAAGAAGCATCATTTATCATCGTCATACTACATTTTGGGTAGAGTCAATACAATAGCTGAGGAGTTTAGAAGAGGGTAAACAAGAGGGTTTGAGTGATGGAGAAGAGTTATTGAAATCAAGGCTATTCGATACTTAGCTTTTTTGCTGCCATCTGTTTGCGCTATACGAGCTTAGTATCAGTATGTAGGTAGAAAAGCATTAATATCATTAATTTATATGGTCGGTTAGGTGTTTTATCGGTGCTTTTTCGTACCTTTGCCTACATACTTATATTGATTTAGAATGAAATACTCCGTCCTAATATTGTCAGTTCTCACATTGTTAGTAGCTGGTTGTAAAGACAAAAACAACAATGTTGAGCCAGCCGCTAAAGCAATTGACACAATCCCAATGTTGGTGACACAGGTACAACAGTGTTCACGACTTTACACGATAGAATATCAGATTCATAAGATTATCACCCATAATGATAAGATGAAAGTGTCTGGTACGTTTTTAAAACAAGACTTCAGTGTGAACCTTCCATTAGGTGAACGTAGTATTGCTATCCCTATGGATGCAACGTTGAAGGCATATATTGACATGTCTAACTTTAGCGAAAAGAATATACAGCGTCGTGGAAAGGAACTTCTTGTCACCTTACCTGACCCCAATATAATCCTCGTATCGACAAAGATAGACCATAAAGAGATAAAAGAAAACGTACCGTTGACACGTCGTAACTTCACTGATGCCGAACTGACGAACTACGAACAACAAGGTAGGAAACAGATTATTGCATCCATCCCTCAAATGGGTATCATCGAACAAGCACAAGAGAGTGCTGCCCGACAACTTGTCCCTATATTCACAACCATGGGATATAAGGAGTCAGATGTGACTATATCCTTCCGTAAGAAGTTTACGATAAAGGATTTAGGTAGTTTGTTTGAAGTAAAAGCTAAGGATTAAAGATGGAAAAGAATACACCAAATAATAACCTCGCTAACCAGAAGGATAAGGAGGAGAAGAAGGATATAAGAGGAATACTAAGCCATGTCATGTCGACTGGTAAAGGTTGTCTCCTCTCTTGTATAACCATTGTAGTGTTAGGAGTCGGTCTCTTTTGGTGGCTTAACTCGTCTAATAAAGTTAGTGTCGACGCTGATCAGAAGATAGAGATAACGCCAACACAGATACAACAGATACAAAACATCGGACAATGGGAGTTCCTTGCTATCAATGACGAAGAACTTGTAGACACCATTAGTCGTGGCTTCTTCACGGATAGTGAATTGGTGCGTATCTATTACGGAGTGGCACGCTTGGGTATAGACCTGCATCAAGCAGAGCCTCAATGGCTACGAGTTGAAGGCGATAGCATCATAGCCACGCTCCCACCTATCGTTCTCTTGGATCGAAACTTTATTGATGAAGCACGAACAAGGTCGTTCTTTGAAAAAGGAAAGTGGACTGACGATGATCGTGAACAACTCTATAAGCGAGCTTACAGAAAGATGTTAAAGCGTTGCATGACAACGAATAATATCAAAATAGCCGAGGATAACGCACGTCAACAGTTTACACAATTCCTTCGTTCGATGGGTTATAAGAAGATTAGAGTAGATATATCTACTAAAAGAAAATAAACATTTAGCCCTGAGGCCTAACTCTCTCAAGACGAAACATAAGGCAAGATTTAAGGATAATAAGAGTAATTATGGCATCAGAAGAACAAACACAACACATTGAGAGTATGACAGAAGGTGCGCCATCACGCGCCATATTGAAGTTTGCCATCCCTCTTATTCTTGGTTATTTATTACAACAAACCTACTTAATCATTGATACTGTCATCGTAGGAAGGTGGATTGGCGTGGGTGCATTAGCCGCTGTTGGAGCGTCAAGCAGTATTATGTTCCTTATTATGGGCTTCTGTAACGGTTCATGTGCAGGCTTCGCTATCCCTGTGGCACAGGCCTTTGGCGCAGGTGACTATCGAAAGATGAGGTGTTACGTGAGTAATGCGATGCGCATAGCATTGGTGCTTGCAATTGTCATCACGTTACTTTCCTGCTTCCTTTGTGATAAGATTCTACAGATGGTAAACACGCCAAAGGATGTTTTTAACGATGCTTATATCTTCCTATTCTTACAGTTTTGTGCAATCCCTTTCACCATTGCTTATAACCTATTGTCTGGTCAGATCCGAGCATTGGGTAACTCTAAACAGCCTTTCTACTTCCTCATTGCTTCTTCAGTCTTAAACATTCTACTTGACATAGTGTTCATCTTATTATGTGGAATGGGCGTTGAAGGAGCCGGTATTGCAACGCTACTCAGTCAGGTGTTCGCCTCTTTATTATGCTGGTGGTTTATCAAACGGCACATGACAATCCTTGTTCCGAAAGGTGACGAACGACAGTTTGATAACAAGAAGATTAGTATCTTATTGAATAATGGTGTCCCAATGGGATTGCAGTTCTCAATCACTTCTATCGGTATTATCATGCTACAAAGTGCTAATAACGCCCTTGGAACAGTGTATGTAGCCTCCTTCACGGCTGCTATTCGTATTAAATACCTCTTTACATGTGTACTTGAGAACATTGGAGTAGCCATGGCAACCTATTGTGGACAGAACCTTGGAGCAAAGAAAATAAGTCGAATAAAGACAGGTATCAATGATGCCATGTGGCTTATGTTAGCCTATTTCGCTATTACCGTTGCCATCATCTATCCTTTTGCAGACAACATGATGATGCTGTTTGTCAATGGGAATGAACAAGATGTAATACTGAATGCGGCCCAACTGATGCGTATCTCTAACTGGTTCTATCCAGCATTAGGAATACTCGTCATCCTTCGCTACAGTATTCAAGGGCTTGGATATAGTAATCTTAGTATGATGAGTGGGGTCATGGAGATGATTGCCCGTTGTGGTGTGAGTATCTGGCTGGTACCAATCTTAGCATGGACAGGAATCTGTTACGCAGACCCTGTTGCTTGGATAATGGCCGATATCTTCCTTATTCCAGCTTATTTCTGGCTTATAAAACGGTTAAGGAAGCAGTTGGGATAGCGTTTTAATCGCTTCCTGCATGTCTTCTGCGAAACGAGTATGTGTTAAAAGAAATTCGTCACGACCGTTTCCTAATCGTTTATAAAGTTCTGAATTCATTTGTTCAACATACAGACTGATGGCATATTCAATGTCATCTTTCTGTTTATCACTATTTGAGAAGGCATAAACCTGGTACTTCTGATGAAAGAAGCAGTAGGCGGCTTCAATACTATCTTTTGTTATCATCTTTCTGTAAGGTAAAATATTTCCACAATGGAGCTACCATTAATGCTTGAATAAAATCGCCACGAAGGAGCATTTCTTTTACTTTCTCCTTAGAACAAAGAAACACTTCTATATCTTCCGTGGCATCAAGATGCTGATTATTAGTCTTTTTCACGCCACGAGCATAGAAGCAATGGCAGAGATTATCCATAACCCCAGGATTAGGAGCTATCGTCATTATCTCCTCCCATTCACCACCAGTATAACCAGTCTCATCCTCCAATTCGCGTTGTGCAGCATGTAGTGGTAATTCACCATCCTCCACTACTCCAGCACATATCTCCGTTGAAACAACACCAAGACCGTGTCTATACTGACGTTCCAAGATAAGTTCTCCGTCCTCTGTTTCGGCAATTACGTTTATCCAAGTTGGGTATGAAAGCACATAATACTCGTCATAAACCTTTCCATTGGGCAACTGAACCGTATCACGACGCGCCTTCAACCAAGGTCGGTTGATAAGTTGTTCGGAGGAGAGTGTAGACCACTTCATCTCTTTGTCACTGCGTTGTTTTGTCTTATCCATAACATCATAAACTATTGTTCATTAGCTACAAAGTTATTATATTCCCTCTTAATGACCAAATATTCAGCTTGTTGTTTTCATGTGAAAGGTGGATTACTTTTTCAACAATAAGTATAGAATATCAATATCCACGCAACTCTTACCTCTTTATAATAGAAAAAATCAATCAAAAGATTTCTTGTTTATTGACAATAGTACCATTTTATTATCGTATATTTGTAAACAAGATAACAAGGATTTGCCGCATCCTAAATCACTTACTACCAGAGGCATGCTTTGCGGCAAGGCTACTCTATGGAGGACATAACTATGAAACGTAAACCAAAGATGCACAATGAGCAAGAGTTTAACCTTGATAACATCTATCAAGAGGACGATCGTCAGCTTGATAATTTAGACGATACATCCTTTGATATGAGATATAAATAACGATTACTTAGGCCATAACATTTGTGGAATCTCCTCGTAAAACGCTTGGTATGAGTAGCAATGTTATAGGCTTGCAGACATTAGTTACATTCTACAAAACCTTCATCTTAACATGAAGGTAGCTTGTCATGTGTTTGTATACATGGGCCTAAAGACAGGAAACAAGGGAGTAGAAATCTTGTGTATAGCATCCCCAATTTCATATATTTATCCCTTTTCAAAGCAGAGATATGTGCTGCAAATGCTCTAATTATTGTTAATTAAGTAAGAATAATCCCCCATTATTATGTTACATAACATTAATTTTTAGTAACTTTGCACCCGATTATGCCGTTCTGGGCTCAGAACAAGTGCTGAATAGATGCTCAGCCGCCCAACGGTACAAACCCGTTTACAATATAAATAATGTACGCAATTGTAGAAATTAACGGTCAGCAGTTCAAGGCTGAGGAGGGCAAGAAGCTCTTCGTAAACCACATCAAGGATGCGGAAGAAGGCAAGGCTGTTGAGTTTGACAAGGTTCTGTTGGTAGATAACAACGGAGCAGTCACAGTAGGCGCACCAACTGTTGAGGGCGCAAAGGTAGTAGCTGAGGTAGTAGCTCCTCTCGTAAAAGGCGACAAGGTTGTTGTCTTCAAGATGAAACGTCGTAAGGACTACAGAAAGAAGAACGGTCATCGTTCACACTTCACTCAGGTAGAAATTAAATCAATTAACGCTTAACAAGGAGGACTTAAGAATGGCACATAAAAAAGGTGTAGGTAGTTCTAAGAACGGTCGTGAATCAGCTTCAAAGCGTTTAGGTGTTAAGATCTGGGGTGGACAGAAGATTGTCGCAGGCAATATCATTGTTCGTCAGCGCGGTAACAAGCACTTCCCAGGCGAAAACGTTGCACAGGGTAAGGACGACACATTGTATGCTCTTGCAGACGGTGTTGTTTACTTCCACAAGGGCAAGTACAATAAGAGTACTGTTTCTGTCCTTTCAGAGGAGGTTTACGCTGCTAAGACAGTAAAGCCAGAAGCTTAAAGCGAAACAAACAAACAACTATTCCAAACAAACAACATAATCCCGGTCTCCTTATAGGAGCCGGGATTCATGCGTTTATAGGGTCCCCTTCATTCCTTTATCTTTAGCGGAATGTCAATAATCTTTACTCTCCTCGCATACATGCCATGCTTTTCAATCACATAGAAGAGGCCTAACTCTATTCAAGAACATGCCCTTCTTATGCGTTGAAAATGCCCTTCTTGGACCAAGAGAGGCGTCTTCTTTATAACGATGTATAATGTATTGAATTAGTGGATGTTATCAACAGTATCTTAAGTGTTACATTACTTATATTTTGATGATATTTAGATTGATTACATGTAAAGGTTTTTCATATCTTTATTTGTTCTTCATAATTGTACAGTGATTATTACAGCATGGATTGATGACTAAGACATTATTATTTGATAAGCAATGGTGTGATGGTAAAGAAATAAGAAGAACATTTTGTATAGGTTAATTCATAGTCAAAAACAATGTAACACAGTGATAAAGAGAACCAGTTGCATGTAGGTTTCCCCTTATCATTCTCTATAAAAAATGATTCTTATGTGTACTATATCAATTCCAATTTTGTATCATCATGTTACTTTGTTATAACTAAACATTCCATTGGAAATTACTTTTCCTGTCATATCTGTCATCTAAAAAATCTATTCAACTAACTGAAAACCAGAATATTTAGTTGAAATGTTAAAAGTGACAGCAAATCAAAATAAAACTTATTTCGGTAATAATGGGTATTAAATATCCTCTCACATTAGTAATCTTTAGTCTTCCATTCTTCATAGGTTTGTGGACTGATGGTATTATAATAACAACAAAAGTCACCTATGGTTATTTACTCCTAAGAGGATAGCATAAAGTTGCCTGCTAATGTTGAAGTTACTTACTCCTTTCGTTCTTCAATATATCTTGCATACGAGAGACTTCGTCTGGGTGCTCTGCAGCAACATTATTTGTTTCGTATGGGCTGACTGTCATATCATAAAGCTGTGGCACAGGGAGGTTACCTGTCTCAATCTTTGGTCCCCACTGAATCATCTTAGGCCCATTGCTTGGTTCGATATAACGGTATTGAGGCGTCAAGACAGAAAGGACATGCGTGTTAGATTGGCCTATCACATAATCACGTCCCTTCTGATCACTACCGAGAATAGTAGGGAGATAGTTGCGACTATCAGGTGCACTACCCTTAGGGAGTCGTGCATGCACAAGTGAGCCCAATGACGACAATAGATCTATCTGACTCACAAGGGCTTTTGACACCACTCCTCCTTTAATCTTACGAGGCCAAGATACAATGAATGGTACGGCAGTTCCACCTTCAAAGGCACTATACTTATTGCCACGGAAAGGCCCTGCAGGACTGTGTCCATTAAGTAATTCTTCGGCACGATCTTGATACCCATCATCTACAACAGGTCCGTTATCGCTTGTAAGAATAACGAGTGTATTGTCATCTATCTTTAGTTCATGCAGCTTCTTCAGTAACTGTCCCACTGTCCAATCGAACTGAACAATAGCGTCTCCACGCACTCCCATTGGGTTCTTCCCACGGAAACGCTCATGAGGGAAGCGTGGAACATGAACATCATTCGTTGCGAAATACATAAAGAAAGGCTCTTTCTTATGTTTGTCAATGAATTTCATAGCATGAAAAAGGATGGAGTCTGCAATGTTCTCATCCTTCCATAGAGCTTTGCCCCCACCCTTCATATATCCAATTCGACCAATGCCATTGACAATTGACATATCGTGACCATGGCTCGAACACATATTATAAAGGAGTTCTGGGTTCTTACGTCCTGTTGGTTCACCATCAAAGTTTTTTACGTATGACACTTCTATTGGATGAGTTGGGTCATAGTTAGCTACTACCCCATTCTCGATAAAAACACATGGGACACGGTCTGCTGTGGCAGCCATGATATAATGATAATCAAAACCGAGGTCGCCTAAAGACTCTGGTAAAGGTGCATTCCAGTCTTGTTCACCACCCTTATCGCCCAAGCCGAGGTGCCATTTGCCTATAGCACAGGTCGCATAGCCACGACTCTTAAACATGTCAGCCATCGTAAACTGGCTGGGTTTGATAATCATTCCAGCATTGCCAGCAGCAACATCAGTACCTTCTCGACGCCAAGCATACTCACCCGTGAGAAGAGAATACCTTGAAGGAGTACTTGTAGCAGCAACAGCATGGCCGTTCATAAACTGAATACCAGACTTTGCAAGTCTATTGATATTAGGTGTATGAACGTTTTTAGCACCATAACACTCTAAATCACCATAACCAAGATCATCAGCTAATATGATAATCACATTAGGCTTATCTGTTGTCGTTCCACGTGTTTGTGCTATCATTTTCTGTCCCGTTCCGAAAGCTGAAGATAACAAGGCTATTGTCAAGAGTTTTTGTTCCATTTTGTTTTTAGTCTCCAATTAGGTGTGTTGTCTGGGTTTATATGATATTAACAATTACACAATAGTATTTAAGTGTAGGTCATTATCACAGACAAAAGTGACCACAAAGAAAGCAAAAATAATTGAGATAGTCAAACTTTTCGTCGTTTTAATTACTCCTATCATGTACTCTGTATAGGCTTCTAATGTGTTAACAAGAATCATAACAAAAGCATGTTAGTTAATAGAAATATTTGTTTTGTCGATAAATATATGGTGTTTGAATATAATTAATAAAAGCAAAATTAACATTTATGATGGTAAAAATATTGTTGAAAAACTTGTAATAACGAAAAAAAGAATTATCTTTGCTGCGAAAAGAAAGAAAAGGAGGTTTTTATTATAGTTGAAAGGAAGATTATTATTTACCGTCTACGACCAGCCTTCATTGGACAAGGTTCAATGAAGAAGAGAATGTCCACGATAACAATAATATTTAATTTTTTAGGCTTATGACGGAGATTTCACTTATAGCATTTGATGCTGACGACACACTGTGGGGTAGCCAAACCTACTTTGATATAGTGAAGAAAGTGTACTGTGAGATACTTGCCCCATACGCTTCGGCTGAAGAGGTATCCCATGCTCTCCGCGCCACTGAAAAGGCTAACATACCACTCCTTGGTTATGGAAGTAAAGCTTTCATGTTATCACTAATAGAGAATGCGGTCAAAATCAGTCACGGAAAGGTAAAGGGATATGACATAGGGCAGATTGTTGAGGTTAGTAAGGAATTACTACGACTACCGGGTCACCCTTTCGATGGTGTTAAAGCAACATTGGCAAAGCTTCGTGACACTGGAAGATACCGAATGGTTGTGTTTACTAAAGGAGAATTGCTTGATCAGGAAAATAAGTTTCACCGTTCGGGACTACGTCCCTACTTTGATGATATTGTTATTGTATCGGAAAAGACGCCTGATGCTTATAACCGATTATGCAAACAGTTTGGCGTAAAGATAGGGCAACTACTGATGGTTGGAGATTCATATCCTGAAGATATTGCTCCTGTTTTGGAGATAGGAGGATGGGCTGTCCATATCCCTAATGATATTGACAGTGAAGATATAGAATATCTTAATAAAATTCATCCACACCTATTAAGATTATCAAGGTTCGCTGAACTAATAGAGTTCTTGAGTCCTTATCCAAGATTAATAGACAAGAGTATACTCTCCTGATATTGTATCAATGACAGATTGTGCATTATGTTCTTTAAGATAGATTACTTTAACATGTACATGTATTGAGTATTCCTTATTAAGGAAATAATATGCTAACATAATGATGAGTAGGAAGAAAACGAAGTGGTTTTCTTCCTACTTTTGCTTTTTACCATCCTCACTAATCTTATACATGAGGTTTGTAAACATTTTTATCAAACACTTGCTCCACCCGAGAAGGATAGTCTTTTTGTTGAAAGTTAGTATCTACTGGTAGTAAAACAACACCTTATTATTATTTAATATATAATAAATTTATAAGCAATTCATCAATATTTAATAACAAATAATAGACTTTATTGTGATAACTAATGCTGTTGGTTTCATTATAAATCATTATTTTTGCAATATTATAAGAGATTAAGATACACAATCTTATACGACAAAGAGGAATATAATTACTAATAAGTTACTGTAGAATCTATGGGAATAAAGAATTTCTTCAAACGACAAATGAGGACCGTCATAGAGTGGAAAGAGCAAGATAACAGACTTCTCTTCCATCAGCTGGAAACCACAACTGACGAGATAAAAGATGCCAGTAAGCTGATAGTTGCACCAGGACAGGGCTGCATTGTCGTTTATGATGGACAGGTAAAAGCCACACTTACAGAGGCAGGAGTGTATGAGATGGAGTCTGATAACCATCCTTTTATCACAACTTTGCTCAATATCGCACAGCAAGCAGAGAGTGAACACAAAATGAGGTTCTACTTCTTTCGTACGGCCGAGATGGTGAATATCCTGTGGGGAACAGCTTCACCAGTGAAATACATAGAGCCTGACTATCAATTACCAGTGGCTCTTGGAGTTTGTGGAAACTTCTCTGTAAAGATACAAGACGCTGCACAAATGTTTGTAACACTGCTGGGAACGATGTCTAACTATTATGCGGAAGACGTGCAAGAACTTGTTTCTTCCCGCATCGTAACACCTCTCACTGCCTTTCTTGCGGTCAAAGCTTACCCTTATCGAGAGATTGATACCCATTTAGGTGAACTTTCCACGGAGTTGCGAGATAAGACTTCTGAAGAGTTATCACGTCTTGGTTTACAGTTGACCGACTTCCGCATTGCCTCAGTCACATTCGATGAAGATACGATGGAACGCATTGGTAGGATTGCAAACATGACTACTGAGAAGCATGCGGCAGCCGAAGTTGACCTTGACTACACTGAATTGCAGAAGTTAGGAGCCTTACGTGATGCTGCAAAGAATGAAGGTGGACTGGCAGGAGCTGGCTTGCAAATGGGAGCAGGACTACAGTTAGCACAAGACATATTCAAGTCGGGCGATACCAATAGTGACCCTACTCTACGCCTACGAAAGCTCAAAAAACTCTTGGATGAGCAGCTCATCACAAATGAAGAATATGAACAAAAGAAGAACGAAATACTTTCTAAATTATGAATAAAGTCCTAATCCCCGCCATATCAGTCCTCTTTGTCAATATCATTGCAGGTCTCGTCCTCTCTGTCTATCCTTTGGCAAACATGCTCTACACGAGTGTTACCATTATTGTCAACACTCTGTTAGTTGTAATGTTGTTTGCTCTTGGTGCAGAGCGTACTCATCGTTTGAGTCTTGGTATGCTCTTCCTTATTGCAGGAGTAGTAGAGTTTGTCAGTGGATTAATAGCACCAAGTAGTGTAAAAGATAACTGGTGGATAATTCTCTTTGCCATCTTTACAGCTGTAGAAGTTATTTTAAGTTATCTAACTATACACTATAAAAAACGATAAACATACAGGAACGTAATTCGATGTCAATAAAGATAAGACCAATAAAGTGCCCGAACTGTGGTAGCGAGAAGCATAATCAATTGAATGAAAAACTCTATCGCTGCAAAAACTGTGGGACAGAATACTTTTTAGATGACGATGACATAACAATTCATGTCAAGCATGATTTTAACTACGATGGCTTTACGCAACCTAAAAGAGAGCCTAAAAACTCCTTTAGTAATACGAAGAGGAATTTCGTAGTTATTGGTATCGTCTTTTTGTTTCTGATTGGTGCTATGTTTTTGTGGGATGGAAATAACAAAGGGAAAAATCGTCTTTTCTCAAATGACTTATTCTCAAATGATTCCATTAGTGTAGTGGATCAATATGATATCATCCTTCCAATGATGCATAAAGGACGAGTTTGTTTCTTCTATATAACGGAACGTAATATTGATTATAAGATTGATGATGATAAGACTTTAGCCGATGGTTACTATTATGGATTTGTCGATGCACAGACTGGGAAAGTGTTAGCTGATAAGCTCCTCATCAGTGACGATGAGAGCAAAAGAGTTGATATGACATCGATTAATGGACTTAAGATATGGCATCTTTACCAAGCAGATAAGTGGTTATGCCTCATTCCTAAGCAGTTTATCTATGAGATTAATCCGCAAACACTCACTATGAACAATATCTCAAAGACTATATTTGCTAATAAGAAAGCAATGTCTAGTGGGATTTCATCAGTGGATTTTATCTATCGAACAAGCGATTTCTTTGATTTTTTATTAGAGGGAGATGAGGGCTTAAAAATATCTAACAACTTGGCAGAAGTTTACTATTACTTCCCTGCCACAGACCATCTATATACAGAAGAAGCCTATAATTACGCAAAGGAACTACCATCATCTGAATTAAAAGGAGAGATGCGTGATAGCGTATTATACATATTAGAAAGCAAGAAGTCTAATGCCTCTTCAAGCAAAGAAAGTCAAAACAAGCTAACAAGAATACAATTCACGTATCACCTTGGGAATCCTAAATACCTTAGCAATCCCTCAAACAAGAAATACGATTTTGTGGCTAAAGACATACAAGTAGTTGGTAGTCAGCAAATATCAGACTGGTTCACAGGATTCGATGCAAACATTATTTTACAAGATTCAACGTACATACTTATTTGGTATAAAACCAATATCTCGGAGAATACACCAGCTGTTCTTCAGCTAAGAAACACTAATGGAAAGATTCTATGGACACGTTCTCTTGAGTATCCTATACGGCTTTATGCTGCTATAAGAGACAATCGTAAGATATGGTTTAGTGCAAGTAAAAAGACCCCAGAACATTATGACGAAAATTACATAATAAGCTTCACATTGAAAGAAGGCAAGCTAAAATACGAATATCAGTTTGATAGAAATCATAAAGTAAAGAAGCACTAAGTATTAATAAAAGAACAGATAAAGTAATACAATGTCAACAAAGATAAGACCCATAAAGTGCCCGAATTGTGGTAGTGAGAAACATGTCCAATTGGGGGACAAACTCTATCGCTGTAAAAGCTGTGGGACAGAATATTTCTTGGATGACGATGATATAACCGTTCATGTCAAACATCACTTTGATAATGGAGGCTTTTCCAGCTTCAATGGAAACTCCAATGTCTCTATAACTAGTATAGCCAAAGTATTCGCCATCATAGGTGTTATCACTCTCTTTCTACTCTTTATGATAATATACGGATTGAGATCTTCCAGTCCAAGTGTTAGTTCGCGCGATTCTATTAGCGTTGAGGATACATATAGAGCCATTGTTCCTGTAAGATATAACGGGCGTGTTTGTTTCTTCTATCTAACCAATCGCAGTTTCAGTAACTGGTATTCTGACGACGAAACTCCACCAACGGGTTACTATTATGGCTTTATCGATCCAGATAGCGGAAAGGTGTTAGCTGACAAACTTTTCATCAGTGATGACGACGCAAGGAAGATTGGTATGACAGCTTTCCACATGCTTGAGATACAATATCTGAATCAAGTCAAGAAGTGGTATATCACGATACCTTCTCAGTTTATACTTGAGATTAATCCACAGACACTCACGTTGAAAAACGTCACAAAGACTATCTTTGCCAAGAAGAAAGCTATGTCGAGTGGTATCTCATCAGTAAACTTTATCTCTGATACCTATGAAGACCATGCAAGTACGTCGGGTGTTGGTGAGGGACTCAAGGTAGTTAACAACTTGGCTGAGACTTATTATTATTTCCCTGCCACAGACCGCCTTTATACAGAAGACGCATATAATTACGCAAAGGAACTACCAATTTCAGAACTCAATGGAGAGGTGCGCGATAGTGTATTTTATATATTAGAACGAAAGGATGCAAGTGAAAACTCAAGCCAAACAAGCCAAAATAAACTTTGGAGAATACGCTTCATGTATCACTTAGGTGACCCTCAGGACGCTGGTTATTTCCTATATGGTATGGAAAACAAACGTGGTGATGATCGAATGATTAGCCATAATCCAATAACAGGATGGTTCACTGGTTTTGAAACATTGATAGATTATCAAGATGCGAAATATATCCTTATAGAGTATAAAACCAGTATTTCAAAAGATGCACCTACGGTTCTTCAGCTGAGAAATACTAATGGTGTAGTCCTTTGGACACACTCTCTTGAACTTCCAATGAAGATTCGGGGCATCATGCGAGATAATCAAAAGATATGGTTTAGAGCGACCAAAGAAAACAATAGTGGTGATGACGAAGACTACATAGCGAGCCTAACATTAAAGGAAGGTTATCTGAAATACGAGTATAAGTTTGCTACTAATCATAAGGTTCCAAAGTAATAAGTATTAAACACAAATATATATGAGAATGATTAAAATCCTTCTGATTTCACTAATCGTACTACCTTTAGCATGTAACGCACAGGTAAAGAAGACTGTAGAGACCTACGACAATGGACAAATAAAGTCGATTTCTTATAAAAATAAAAAGACAGGCTTGCTTGAAGGGCATTGTGTTAGTTATATGGAAGATGGCCGCTTGTTACTGGAAGAAGACTATAAGGAAGGCCTACGAGACGGACAGGTAAAGAATTACGATAGATATGGTAATATCGCAAGTATCGTGAGTTATGTCAAAGGAGAGAAGCAGGGTAAGCTCTATATGTATAAAAAGACAAGTTATCCCGGTGAGACTCCTCGACTCGACTACATCGAGAACTACGAGAAAGGAAAGCTACAGGGAATGACCTATGTGTACGATCAGTATGGGCAGAAGATTATCGAACGCGCACGTTATGTAGATGGTTTATGTATCGAAGATACCACTACAATTCCACGAGGTACGCTCTATGAGTGGGTGACGAAAGGACCTGACGGAACTTATTTCACGGGTATACCCAAGAGTAAATTTGTACCAGTAAAGAAGAATGTGACTGTTCGGCAAATTATAAGGAGGGCTCCTGTTGTACAACGCTCAACAACAGCGAAGAATGTTAAGACTAAGCCCGTTCTACGACACAACCCTACTCCTATCACTAAGCCAAAACCCCAATCACAGCCTAAAATAGAGTCTAAACCACGCATGAAGACGAACGAAGATGGTACAATTAGAATGGAGTAGAATTACGTTGACAAAGTAGTATCAAAAACAAATTTATCTTTTGGTGTTATTCTGTCTCTTGTATATTCCCTTGAAAGGATTAAAAAATAAAAGACTGGGAGCTACTATGAGTTCCAGTCTTTTGCGTTTAGTTGACTTTAATACTATTCATTCATCAAGGCAAAAGTGACAAAACCAACGATAACAGTTATCTTTTCTACGATAGATGTGTTTGAATAGGTGACAGTTTATCTGCAAACATGCTTAAAAGAAGGCTACTTAAAGGTTCATCTTTTCATTATGTCATTAGGACAAAGCTTGTTTTCTAATTAGAACAACACAGGCTTATTAATACAAATAGAAACTGCTCATGAAACCAACTTTTGGTCTTAATGTAAATATTTTTCGCCCTTCTAACCTCTTACACATGGTCTTTAAGCTTATAGAAGAGGCCTATTTAGCTTGCAGAACATGCCCTTCTTGCGTGTTGAAAACGCCTCTCTTGGCGCAAGAAGGGCATCTATAACAATGCTATAGGTAACACATTGATTTATTGATGGTTATATGACGTATTCTAAGGTGATTTATACTCTTTTATTGAATGCTTTTAACTCGTTTATATGTAATATAATTTTATTCTAACACGGGTTCCATTAAAGGATGTTGTAATTACAGAAATTACACAATGGTGATACAAGTCAAATTAAACTTAAAGTCCAATTTAGTTTTAGCTAACATAATCCTACATGCTTTAAGATTAAGCTTAAGGGATGTCATATTGTCTAAATAAAAGAGAGGTAATATGATGGAATATAGAAAACATTGTGTACTTTTGTAAATTAGAAAGTATATTGTAAATAAAAGGCATCCTTAGTTTACAATATAATCAACTGAATATCAATAGACTTAAATCATGTATAAACAACTGACAACACTAATCCTTGCATTACTACTAAGCAGTAGTTCTTATGCGCAACAACTCTATGTGGGCACATATAACATCCGTTACAATAATCCTAATGATGAACATGAGGGGAACGCATGGGCACTACGCTGTCCACCATTATGCGATTTCATCAATTTTGAACAGCCAGAAATATTCGGTACTCAGGAGGTTCTTGTAGATCAACTACATGACTTAAGCAAAGGACTGAATGGTTATGACTATATCGGTATAGGACGAGAAGATGGAAAGGAGAAGGGAGAATATGCAGCAATCTTTTATAAGAAAGATCAACTCAGACTATTAGACAGTGGTAATTTCTGGCTTTCTTCAACTCCAGAACACGCCTCATTAGGATGGGATGCAGCTTGTATTCGTATTTGTACATGGGGAGAATTTCAAGATAAAACATCTGGCAAGAAGTTCTTTTTCTTCAATACTCACATGGACCACGTGGGTGTTGTAGCACGAAGAGAGAGTGCACAACTAATTCTGAAACGCATTAGTCAACTGGCAAAGGGTCTCCCTACCATTCTAACGGGTGACTTTAACGTTGATCAAACAGATGAGATCTATCAGATATTCTCTAACTCTGGAATACTACACGACTGTTATACCAACGCTCAACAGCGTATGGCACCCACAGGAACATGGAATGATTTTATGCAGGATAGCCGTAGTAAATCTCGTATTGACCACATTTTTGTTACAAGAGATTTTGATGTTCCGCATTACGCCATCTTTACCAACAGCTATTGGCTCGGTAAATCACGACGTAATATATCTGATCATTATCCAGTAATGGTAAAACTCTCTTATTCAAAAAATAAGACTTTACAAAAGTAATATCGACATCCTTTTATTCTGAAGTAAGTGAGATAGAAAGAAATACAATATTAGTCGGATATACTATCACCTCTTATACAATAAAAAACAATTGACCCTTTATTTTTTTAAGTACCGAACACCATTGGAGATAAACACTATTCTCCTTTGGTGTTCGCATATTGCATAGCAGTTTCGCTTTACTTTTCAAACAAAAATAAAAGGACTCCAGTATATGACATACACATGACGTATGACACTTAACAAGTTACTCATTTTGAGCTATGACCCAATTGTCTACGCAGATAAGCCTTATATATCATGTGCCACCAGCGTGAAATGGGACGTCCCCACACTGTTTCTGATGGGAAGTCTATAGCAAAATGAAGATTTCTATATATCTCTATGAAATATTGGGAATAAACAGATTTACCTGCAAACGAGTAACGATGGTCATGGAATCCAAAGTTTCCTGCAATCAAAATCTCTGACATAAGAATCTTACCTATTCTGTTATTTGGTTTCATCAAAAGAAACTTATCTGGCAAAGAAAAAATCTCTTTCATGACATACATAACGGCAGCAGTAAACTTATACATTCCTACACTCTTTAGAATATGAACTGTCTTCAAACGCTCCTCTTCACTAAAACCACGTAACAGCAAGTAATAATAATCTATCATCTGCCTTAATCCTATTCCCTCAAAGAAGAAGTGATGCATAAGATGGGACAACTGGAATACACGATTAAAGTCATCTGTAACCGTATAAATCTTTCCTAATCCATCTGGTAGAGCTGTTTGGTGTTTAAATTGCTCTTTCTTACATTGTTCAAAGAACTTGCGTAATTTATACTCATGCCAAACGTTTCCCATAAATGAAGGAAAGAAATGCACCTCCACAGGAGTCTTAAAATAACTTAGTTCAATATGGTGATATCCTATTTCACCCTTCGGATCTAACTGGCGAGAAATACGTATAATGTCTAATGTTTTAGCATCTGTCCAAAGGTCAATATCCCCAGAAGTACGCATATATGGGTCCGGATACATCAATGCATTCGTCTGTCCTTTTAAGACACAACCATGCACTCCATATTTCTCTTGCAATAATGTTGTAAGAGCTGACGCATCTTTATAGGCTTGTCTATTAGCTTGTTCTATAAATGAGCAGGCAGCATACCATTTAAGAATTTGTTGTTTATTAGGTCGATGTGGAGAGTCTGAAAGTTTCTTTATACCATGAAACAAGACACCCAGAATAGCTTGTTTATTACCAAAGGCGTAGAGTTCATCCCAGTCCATATCTTCTAAGCTCGCAGGTTCCTGTGCTTCCTCCTTTAAACAAAAACGAAGAAAGTCGAAGATACGGATAAAGGGATCATTATTCTTATATTTCATGATTCTATTTAAGTCCTCCTTCCTCATATAATAAACTACTTATTATCGAGGACAGAATATTTACTATTATTACTTACATACTCTGGAACGATCTCCTTCATCTTCTCAACAATTGCCATATCATTGTAAGTATGGCTTAAAGCAATTAATGCTTCAATTTGCTTGTTTACCTCATTGTAGTCGTACTCACGAACTTCCGCTATACGGATCTTCTCATGGAAGCTTGGAAGAGTATTTTCCGTTGTACTTAATACTTCTTCATATAGTTTCTCACCAGCACGCAGGCCCGTGTATTCGATATCAATATTTTTAGCACCAGAAAGCTTTATCATTCGCTTGGCAAGGTCAGCAATCTTGACAGGCTTACCCATATCGAAGACAAAAATCTCTCCTCCACCTCCATGTGTACCTGCTTCGAGCACTAATTTACATGCTTCTGGAATAAGCATAAAGAAACGAATAATATTTGGATCAGTAACAGTAACAGGTCCGCCAGCTTTAATCTGCTTTTCAAATAAAGGTATTACAGATCCATTTGAACCTAATACATTACCAAAACGAGTAGTTACAAATTGTGTTGTTGGTTTACCGTTAGCCTGGTCATTAATCATTTTATTAAGACTTTGACAATAGATTTCACAGATACGTTTAGAACAACCCATTACGTTTGTTGGGTTAACTGCCTTATCTGTTGAGACCATGACAAATTTCTTAACACCATACTTAACACTGAGGTCAGCAATAACTTTCGTTCCCCATATATTGTTCTGCACACTTTCTGATGGATTATTTTCCATCATAGGTACATGCTTATATGCTGCAGCATGAAATACATAGTCAGGCTTATATGTCTTGAATATCTCCTCCATACGGTCATAGTTAGAAATACTCGCAACAATAGTATGAGCCTTAATATCAGGCCATTCAAACTGCATCATTAAGCGAATATTATGCTGGGGAGTCTCTGCTTGGTCAATAAGAATAAGCTCAGCAGGCTTATATATAGCAATCTGACGTACCATCTCCGAGCCAATACTACCCGCAGAACCCGTAATCATGATTTTCTTGTTACGTAAGAGATTACCAATGGAATCCATGTCAACATTGATTTGATCACGTGGTAGTAAGTCTTCAATACTTATCTCCTTAAGCTGTACCTTCGTGTAATCATCGTCTTTAGACCACTCTTTTTCTGCATGACTCATAAAGATTTGAACCCCAAGATTCAATAGGATATCTTGTAATTTCGTATCATTACGGAAACGTGCGTTCTGTAATGGGGAAACTAAAACAGCCTTTATTTTCAACGCTTTAATGCGCTCAGCAAGATTATCATCAACCAGATATATCTTCTGACCCATAAGTATTCGACCACTAATGGATGGGTCATGAGCAATAAAACCTTTCAGAAGGAATTTGCATGGCTTGTCTGTTCTTATGCTTTTTGCTAATCCAACACCACCATCCTTCACACCATAGATAAGCGTACGAACACCTTTATCAGTGTTAAACAGCACATCATAAAGTGATTTCGTTATGATACGGAAAGCCATCATACCTATTGTTGCAACAAGATACATTGCTGCAATTTGTCTACCTTGTAAACGAACAAACTCAAGATTCCAATGATAGACAACATAATGCATTACCTCCGCAACCGCAAGAGACAATAACATTGCTAATACAACTCGCTGTAAATCAACAAAAGAGGAGTAGCGAATGATACCTGAATATGTACGGAAAATTCTGAAACCAATAAGGTTAAAGATCATGTACATGAAGATTGTTTTGGATAATAATACAATATGCTGAGGAGAAACCGCACCATGAAAAAACATCCAAAACACAAAGATACCTGACAGATAACAGATAACAATGTCAATAGCCAATATGACCCAATATGGCAAGGCATTTCGCGAAAGATACCAATTCAGTAGCTTATCAAATATTTTCATAATCACATTTAATTGTTTATAGGTAATTACTCACCTTATTTTATGAGTCTTCTCGTTCTCTTTTAGTAGAAAATATAATTTATCCTGCAAATATACTAAAAAAAGTAAATAGTAGGCTGAAGTCTATAAATATTTATTTTAATAAACTAAAAAACTTCTATTCTATCTTATATCCATCTGAATGTGATATAATCCAGCATAGAGATTTGGCTGATGAGTAAAGGTAACGACGACTTCATGTTCACCGTAGTTTGTTGAGTTAGCCTTAGGCTCAAGTACAAAATTACCATTCGTTGATTGATAATCTAATCCACCAAGTGGCTTATATCCGGCATTGATAGCTTCTTGGGCAATATGATACATTTCTTCTTCCGACCATGTAAAAATATTAATGCGCTCTATCGTTAGCATTTTCCCTAAGGCTGTACCAAAATAACCAATCTGTCTTGGATTGTTACCCGTAATCTTATCATTGCTGTTTTGTACATCATAAGACATGTTATGATGGAAGATGAATTCCTTTTGTGCGCCAAACCCATCAATAATTTGTGAAGTATTGAGTTGGAATTTACGACTAATATCAGTCAAGACATCTAAACTTTTAACTCTCTCATTATCATTACTCAACATGCTAAGGAGGTATGAAAAGTTAAACATTCTTACCTGTGTAGAATTTCTTTTTGAACTCTTCTCTACTTTAACAGGTTCTGTTTTCTCAGCTGAACTATCAGGATACTTTATATTAGCAACGTAACGATCTTCTTTTGTTGAATTTGTAGAAGCTTCTTTCTTTGTGCCCTTTGAAGAATTAACATCATCTGTAGTTGCTGTACCTTGTACTATCTGAGAACCTTTATAATCTTTTGTAAGATCCTCTTTTGTCGTTTTTGTATCCTTAACCTCTACAATCTTTTGCTTGTCATTATTTCCTCTCGCTTTACTAATACTTTTAGACTGCGCCATTAACAACGCCTCGTCATGACGATAATGTTCACAGAATTCATCTTCGTTTGTGTTTTTATTAATATAATGATCCTTACCACCTTTGATCTCATTTACCTTAGTACCATTACGCCAAATGGTTGTATATTCTAATCGGCCACCTTCTGTATAAGTATAACATGGGCCGTCAAGTAGACCATTACGATAAGACAGTTTCATTCCTATATTACCATTAGGAAAGAAGGAGAGCGCTCGACCATTAGCTTTTCCATTCTTATATTGCAACACAGATTCTACCCTACCCGACTTATGGAAAGTCCGACAAACACCGTTCAATACTGTGTATTTATCATTTTGTCGGTTAATACTTATATAATGCTTCTCGGCTTGTAATTGTCCAGTAATGTAATAGTCATAAAACATCTTCTGTCCTTTATCATCGAGCGCTAAGACTCTATAATAGGAAGCATTATTAGCATTGGGTACTCCCTGCCATTGACTATTATAGAAGAAAGCTCCATGAGGGATATAAGAACGTGCTACACGTTGTGCTGTAGCAACTGTAAATAAGGTACTTAAAAGTATTATAAAGTACAAACGTTTCATATACAAATCTCTAATTCACTTGCAAATATACACCAACCAATACAAAAAAAAGAATTTTCTCATGTTTTTTTCTTTAAATATCGACCGTATATCAAAACAAAGTATTATCTTTGTCACAATATAAATCTATAACTGAAAATCGATTAACTATGCCTGGAGAAAGAAAAATTATCCATGACTTTAAACAGCTAATTCATCTTCTTAATGAAAGAAAGATTTGTAAACGAACAGTAGTTGTATGGCCAGAAGAGAACCATACACAAGAAGCTGTTTGTAAAGCTGTACACGATGGTTTCATAGAGCCTATTTTAGTATGCTCTAAACAAACTATGGAAAACTATGCTAAGAAGAACTCCTTTCAATCAATTCTTGCTGAATCACCAGAGGATGCAGCACGAAAAGCAGTTGAAGTAGTGAGGAAAGGTGATGCTGACATCATTATGAAAGGTTTCCTTAATACCGATGTCCTCTTACGTGCTATACTTGATAAAGAAGTAGGAATCCTACCAAAAGATACGGTCTTAACGCATATTACTGCTGCAAAGTTACCAGAGTATCATAAACTACTTTTCTTTACAGATGCTGCTGTTATCCCTTCTCCAAATGATAAGCAACGCAGAGCACAGGTAAAATATATTGTAGATTTCTGTCATGCCTTTGAGATAGAATGTCCAAAAGTAGCCCTTATCCATTGCTCAGAGAAGGTAGACGAGCGCCATTTCCCATATACTCTTTCATATAGAGCACTAAAAGAAGAAGCTGAAGCAGGAGTTTTTGGTAAGTGTACAATAGATGGCCCATTAGACTTAATAACATCTTGTTCAGTTGAAGCTATGAAGATTAAGCAGATAAACTCCCCCATAAATGGCGAAGCCGATGCTTTAATTTTCCCTGATATAGAGGCAGGCAATCTGTTTTATAAGACGATAACACTATTCTGTCATGCCGAGACTGCTGCTATTCTTCAAGGAACTATGGCACCAGTAGTGCTCCCAAGTCGTGGTGATACTATTGAATCTAAATACTATAGTCTCGCCCTTGCGAGTCTTATCTCCAGATAGTCTATATACATTATATATAAGGTATACATATAAAACATTATGGCTTACAAGATTTTAGCTATCAACCCAGGATCGACATCAACCAAGATATCGCTTGCAAATGACGATCAGCCCGTCTTTGTTGCAGACATTGCGCACTCAAGAGAAGAGCTAAGCAAATTCAAGCGCATATCCGACCAATATCATTTTCGCAAGCAGGTCGTTATTGAAGAATTAAAGAAAAGAAATATACCTTTAGACTTTGATGCCGTTATAGGACGAGGTGGACTTGCAAAACCAGTGTCAAGTGGTGTGTTCACTATCACAAAGCAAATGATAATAGACCAACAACGAGCTATTCATCAACATGCTTGTGATCTTGGTTGTATGATTGCAGACGAAATAGCACGAGATATTCCTAACTGTAAGAGTTTTATTGCTGACCCTGGTGTAGTGGATGAAATGGAGCCAGAAGCACGTCTGTCTGGTTCTCCTCTCATGCCACGTATGTGTATTTGGCATGCTTTAAACCAGAAAGCAATAGGCCGACGCTTTGCAAAAGATATGGGAACATCATACGATAAGTTGAACCTTATTATCTGTCACTTAGGTGGAGGAATCTCTATCGCAGCCCATTCACATGGCAGGGCAATTGACGCAAATAATGCGTTAGACGGTGAAGGACCATTCTCACCAGAGCGTGCTGGAACTCTTCCTGCAGCCGACTTAATTCATCTCTGCTTCAGTGGAAAATACACAGAAGAACAGTTATTGAAGAAAGTCAGTGGCCATGCTGGTCTTATTTCTCACCTTGGAACAAATGACCTACGTGAGATTATTAATTGGATCAATGCTGGTGACAAGCATGCTGAACTTGTTGTATCAGCTATGATATGGCATATTGCTAAGAATATAGCTGCAGAAGGAGCGGTGCTATGCGGCAACATAGATGCTATTCTGCTTACCGGTGGTATGGCAAAGTCTGATTATATCATCGAACGTCTCAAGCAACGCCTTTCATTCCTTGCACCTATTTATGTTTATCCAGGCCAAGATGAGATGCAGGCTTTGACTGAGAATGCCTTAGCAGTCCTTCGAGGAGAGCGTGAAGCGAAGGATTATTAAACAAAAAGAACCCTAAACAATTAACATATAGTTTATAAATCAAAACTAAATCTTATGAAGGTACATGAATACCAAGCAAAGAAATTCTTTGCAAGTTATGGGCTTCCAGTAGACCGCAACATTATTTGCCGTACTCCTGATGAAGCTGTTGAAGCCTACAAGCAATTAGGTGTTGAGAAAGCCGTAGTGAAAGCTCAGGTTCACACGGGTGGACGTGGCAAGGCTGGTGGTGTTAAACTTGGTAGCAACGAGGCCGAGATTCGCCAACATGCAGAAGCTATCTTGGGTATGGATATCAAGGGATTCATTGTAGACAGAGTACTTGTCAGCGAAGCTGTTGACATTGCTTCAGAGTACTACATGAGTATCCTTGTTGATCGTAAGTCAAAGTGTCCTATGTTAATGCTTAGTCGTGCTGGTGGTATGGATATTGAGCAAGTAGCAAAGGAGACACCAGAAAAGATCGAGAAGATTGTCATTGACCCAGTTGTTGGTATGAGCGACTATCTTGCACGTGAGGCTGCTTTCAAGCTTTTCGATAACATGGCACAGGTTAAACAGGCCGTACCAATCTTCAAGAATATTTATAAACTCTTTACAGAGAAGGACGCTTCATTGGCAGAGATCAACCCATTAGTAATGTTGAAAGATGGGTCTTTGAAGGCTATCGATGCCAAGATGACCTTTGACGACAATGCTCTCTTCCGTCATCCAGATGTTGCTGAACTATTCGAGCCAACAGAGGAAGAACGCAAAGAACGTGAAGCAAAAGACAAGGGATTTAGCTATGTGAACCTTGGTGGAAGCATTGGTTGCATGGTAAACGGAGCTGGTCTTGCTATGGCAACCATGGACATGATTAAGTTATATGGTGGTGAACCAGCCAACTTCCTCGATATTGGTGGCAGTTCTAACCCAGAGAAGATTGTTGAAGCCATGAAACTTCTTTTGAGTGATAAGCACGTAAAGGTTGTGTTAATCAACATCTTCGGTGGTATTACCCGTTGTGATGATGTTGCTAACGGACTCTTGGAGGCCTTCAAGGTTATCGAAACAGATATTCCTATTGTCATCCGCTTGACAGGAACTAACGAAGCAGAAGGTAGAGCTATCCTTGAGGGAACTCACTTCACTGTCGGTACAACCATGGCAGATGCAGGACATAAGGCTGTAGAACTAAGCAAAAAACTTTAAAACACAAGAGTTATGAGTATTCTAATTAATAAAGATACAAAGTTAATCGTACAGGGCATTACAGGTCGTGATGGTAGTTTCCACGCTTCAAAGATGAAGGAGTATGGCACCAATGTGGTTGGTGGAACATCTCCTGGCAAGGCTGGTCAGGAAGTATGTGGCATTCCTGTATTCAACACAGTTAAGGATGCTGTTGCTGCAACAGGAGCCAACGCATCTATTATCTTCGTCCCAGCCCCATTCGCAAAAGACGCTATGCTTGAAGCCATTGATGGTGGTGTGAAACTCGTCATTTGTATCACTGAGGGCGTGCCAACGCTTGATGCTGTAGCAGCACAGCGTTATGCTAAGATTAAGGGAGTCAAGGTAATTGGTCCTAACTGTCCCGGTCTTATTTCTCCAGAGGAGAGTATGGCTGGTATTATGCCAACTAATATCTTCAAGAAGGGACATACTGGTGTTATCAGTCGTAGTGGTACACTTACCTACGAGGTTGTTTATAACCTTACACAAGCTGGTTTGGGACAATCCACAGCAGTCGGTGTTGGTGGTGACCCAGTCGTTGGACTTTATTTCGAGGAACTTCTTCGTATGTTCCAAGACGACCCAGAGACAGACAGTATAGCTCTCATTGGAGAGATTGGTGGTGATGCTGAAGAGCGTGCTGCTAAGTTTATTAAGGAGAACGTTACCAAGCCTGTTGCTGTATTCATCTCTGGTCAGCAAGCTCCTCCGGGTAAGCAGATGGGACATGCTGGTGCTATCATCTCAAGTGGGTCAGGTTCTGCAAGCGAGAAGATAGCAGCTTTTGAGGCCGTAGGTGTACCTGTTGCACGTGAGACAAGTGAAATACCAGAACTCCTTAAGAAGCAATTAAAGAAGTAAAAAGCTTGGTATTTAAGCCAATTTCTATAAGATTTAGAGGAATATCCACTAAGGGTATTCCTCTATTTGATTTCTAACAATCCTATTGTAAAGCATCATTTCAAACTGGTTATCAACACCTTATCTATGTAATACACATGAGGCAATGTTTCTTTAACTACTAATCGAACTTTTAAGTGATTAACAACAGAGTCACCATATATTCTATAAAGCTCTTCTGATGTTGGTGTTGCCGAGAGTTGTATAAACTCCCCTTTATACTTACATCGAATACCGCTACTACTTGACCTGCTTTCTCTTCCTATAGGAGTATAGTGCTCAACGCCAATATATTCAGTTAAATGTCCCCCTACACTTTTGCTTCTCGCCACATTTAATGCGTAGAAACAAAACCATACTACAAAGAATATACATCCTGTTGCATGAATATAATAACGCAAAGCATCAATTCTTTTAAGCAGCATATAGGACAATATGAATATAGGAGTACTCAAAGAGAGCGCATAGATGTATGTATCTATTATAAAATTTCTTCTCAAATATAACAATAGAAATAGTCCTGCTACAGCTAAGAAGTACCATAAAGTATCTTTCTCAAGAAGACCTTTTAGTTTCATAATCCTATTTGTTTGTATAAACGCATCGTCGCATATAACCTTTATTACAAGGATAAGAAGCGTACTGAAGAAAAGGCTTCATTGCTTCCCACCATGATAACCTTTTATATAATGATACATGCAGATGATTGAAAGTAAACCTATAGAGAGGAATCCGGCTCTAACAAATATATCATCTCTTATATCATAAAACAGTATATCAGTCCATTTATTATAATACAAAGGCTTATATAGCTTGTTTTCATTAATATCTTTTCTACTTACAGTGACGGTGTAATCCTTTCCCATATATCGTACTATAATATATGAGGTAATATTTACAGCTCCACTATGCTTAGATACGATTTCGTATGACTTAATAGGTCCGATCTCAAGTGACTTATTATCGTAATAAACAGCAACTATACTGTAAACCAAATATATAAGCCAAACCAGCACAACTAACAAGATACATTTCCGTATTTGACGATATTCTATCCTATTGCCCGACATAGTCTTTATACTATATTGCACAATCTTTTAAATCTCAACTATCATTCCCTTGCAGCTTACGAACGTTTCTCTTCGAAGAAATAAACAATTGAAAGTAACGCTGCAAAGAGTCAACACAACGTATGACAGGCTGCAAAACGTATGTAGGAAATAAACTGAAAGCTTTATCGAGACTTCTTACTTGAAAAGCTTTTGTGCAAAAATAGCCAGATACTCTCTCCAGTTTCGCCAAGTATGTCCGCCTTTCGTCTTAAGATAAGAGTATTTATAAGCTTCTTTATCCAATGCCGCGCGGAGACTATCATCATCCTTTGAGAGAAAATCGTCCTTACCAATACCAATCCATATAAGCTTAGGAGATTTCTTACACAGCGTCTTAAACTTCTCGTCAATATTCTTATATATATAAGAAAGCGTATCGCCATCCTTCGCCATTCGATTGACTGCAGAAGAGAACAAACCAATATAATTAAAGGAGTTAGGATTATTTAAAGCAATATAAAGCGAATGAAAGCCACCCATAGACAGTCCTGCAATCGCTCTGCTTGCCTTATCTTTCTTCACACGATAAGTCTTTTCTACAAACTGAATGATATCAGGAAAGGCCTTTTCAAAGTTTCCATCCATTGTTTTTGGATACTGCGTTGTAGCTACTACAAGTCCTTTAGATCCCTCACCCGGAGCTGCTTCCTGCGAAATATTACCATTTGGCATTACTACTACCATTGGTTCTGCTTTTCCTTCAGCGATAAGGTTGTCCAAAATCTGTGTGGCACGTCCTAACTCTTCCCATGCATCTTCATCGCCTCCCATGCCATGAAGCAGATAAAGAACAGGATAGCTTCGCTTGCTCGTTTCGTAACCAGCTGGCGTATAGACAGTCATACGACGTCGAAGTCCTGCCGTTGGACTATCATACCATACCTTTCTAACAGTTCCATGGGGCACATTCTTTACAGCATATAACCCATCTACACCACCTCCAACAAGTACTACACTGTATCTATTACCAATGTCACGCACTGTATATATATTCTTTGGATCCGTAATCTTTACACCATCAACTATCAGATTATAACTGTAGAACTCTGGTTTCAAGGGTGGAGTTGTCAGTGTCCATCGTCCGTTCGCATCTCTATTCATCAACTGTGGGCGCCAATCTCCATCCGCAAACTTATCTGGAGTATCTTTCCCAGCATATAAGAAATTACCAGTTAATTCCACCTTCTCAGCGTTTGGAGCAAAGAGACTGATAGTAATAGAATTGTCATCATTCACTACTGGTGAGACAATCTCGTTATCTTTCCAATTAAGCACTTCCTGTGCTGCTACTAAGGAGAAACTTGCAAGGCAAGCAAAAAACAGGACAAACTTTTTCATGATTTCGTGTTTTAATTTATTGCATTAACTTTTTTCTCAACGAATGAGTACTCAACTCTTAAAGTGCAGATACGCATTTGATTATATTATGTACGTAATTACAGCTCAAAGATTTTTTACCAACAGAACTAAAAGCTATGAGACAAGTATATGAAGTATCACCCCACTCCCTCAAACGCTCTTTCACAATACCCCTGCTTATACTCAATAAACATAAAATTGATTTATAGCTCTGTTGAAATCTGTCATTTGAAAGTCTATTACTCTTTGGCAAAGGTAATCAAAAAACATATAAAATCAAATTCATAAACAGAAAAACTAAAATTCAAGGATACTATCTGTAATTACCAACAGACGCTATTATACAAATAATTTTAATTTTGTTTTGCTGTCATTTTTAACATTTCATGTAAACATACTATAAGTCAATTAGTTAACAGCTAATATCAGATGACAGCAGTGACAGCAAATTTCATTTTGATAATTCAGCTTTGTTCTAAACACATAAAAGATAAAGCAAAAAACTCAATCAACCAAGTAGGCTTCGTTCTTCCTACTTAGGAGAAAAAAGTTGTTTATGAGGTTACTCCTACAAAAGCAGCCTTCCCCTTTTATGAACTAACTGGCAATGACCAAAGAGACGTACTGAAGAACGTAGTAAAATTTGTAGTCACCCCTATAAGACTATTGAAAAAGGAGAAGCAACGGCATAAATACAGAAAGAAAGTGTAAAGATATTTTAGGACACACTGTCCACTTCTTATTGAAAAGGGCTGAGAGAGATGTGTAGAAGAGGCTTATCTGCGTTCAAGAACATGCCCTTCTTGAAGACAGAAGACACCCTTCTTGAAGCAAGAAAGGCATCTTCTTCGGCCATACTTATAACATATTGATTTATTGTATGTTATAAGCTTAATTATTACAGACACTACACTTTTACCGTGAAGATGTACACCTTTGCATTATGTCATGATTTTTCATCTTTCTACTGATTGTTTCGTAATAAGGAGTAAGTACCGAACTATTTTAAGAGAGATACTGGTAAATGTAAGAGAAAACAATCTTCTCGCCCAGAGAACTTACTTAAAAGCAATATAAAACGTATAAAATTGTAATCAAAAAGTCGGATGAGACAAATTTGAGACATCGTGAATAATTTTCCATTGGAAATTTGGTAAATAACAAAATAATACTTATCTTTGCAACGTTTTCCTAAGGAAAGCAAAATTAATAATAACAAACCGAGTAACAAAAGGACTTCGGTAAAATAAAGATTACACATATAATGAAACGTACAGCAACACTTGTAGTGGCTATCATGGCATTAACACTGACTGCTTGTAAGGCAGATAACAATCCTAAAAAACAGGATAACAGTGCAATGACTACAGAGCAAACAGGAGTAACTAATCAAAATGAAGGAAAGGAAACAAAGATGACTGTAACAGAAATGAACTCAGAGATGTTCCAACAGAAAGTTATGGATTTTAAGAGTAATCCTAAGACATGGAACTTTAAAGGTGATAAGCCTGCTATTATAGATTTCTATGCAACATGGTGTGGTCCATGCAAAGCAACGGCTCCTATCCTTGAAGAGATTGCTGGTGACTATGCAGGCCAGATTGATGTATATAAAGTTGATGTAGACAAACAGCGCGAATTGGCAAGCCTTTTCGGCATTCGTTCAATCCCATCAATACTCTTCATCCCTAAGACTGGCGAACCATCAATGCAGACAGGAGCTATGAATAAGGCTCAGTTTGAGGAGGTTATTAAGTCTGTCTTATTGAAGTAAAGACCAATAATGGATAATCATTGCATCAGTAAGATTCGTGAAATATTTCGTGTCATCACCTCTTTTGAAAGTAGACTACAACAGCAAATAGGCTTGAACATCAATGAAGCGATGTTGTTATGTCTACTTTCAGAGAGCGAAAAACCTATGTTGGCAGGCGAGATAGCCGAAGAGATGGGTTTGACACGTTCTAATACTTCAAAGGTGATAGCCTCATTAGAGCAGGCTTCACTTATTCACCGACGTGCTTGTTCGGAGGATGGTCGCTGCCAAAGATTCCATATCACAAAGCATGGTTTAGACAAATTAGACCATTTGCATTGTGACTCTATAGCGGTGCCTGAAGAATTAAAGGAAATAATATAGAATATATTGCAATCTTTCTGAGCAAGAATAAGCGTTAATAAATATAGGGACGTATAGACAGTGAGTTGCCAAATGGCCTGTTAAATACTCACGAACTATACGTCCCTATTCTTATTCTATTATCTAAAACCACCTACCCTATAAAGTTCCTAAGTATTATTTAGCTTTTAGGGTCTGCTCGATACCTTGTTCTCTGTGCGTTATGTGTACTTCTATCCCATATTTCTCATTAAGATGTTCGGCAAGATGCTGTGCGCTATAAACAGAGCGGTGCTGTCCACCTGTACATCCAAAAGAAAACATCAAGTCGGTGAATCCACGTTGCATATAGCGTTCTACATGATGGTCAGCAAGCTTATAAACAGGCTTCAAGAAGTCGAGTATTTCCCCATCATCCTCAAGGAAGCGAATGACAGGTTCGTCTAATCCCGTAATCTTCTTATATGGCTCGTATCGACCAGGATTATGAGTACTTCTACAGTCGAACACATAACCGCCTCCATTACCAGATGTATCTTCAGGAATACCCTTCTTAAAAGAAAAACTAAACACACGTACTACCAGCGGACCCTTACCATCATATTTAGAGAATGTGGCAGGACCATCTAATGGATTAGCCTTATAAACATCTTTCTCTGCTGTTTTCAAGCCATCAGTTCTATTGGCCGCAGGCTTCTCTATATGCGCAAACTGGGGCAATAATGTCAGTCGCTTCAACATATCCATCATGTAAGGATAAGGAAAAATATCATCTCCTAAGGCCAAGAGATCACGTAAATTTTGTATCGCAGGAGGGATAGAATCAATGAAATGTTTCTTCCTTTCAAAATATCCACGGAACCCGTATGCACCTAAGACCTGTAACGTACGGAAGAGAACAAACAACGACAATCGATTGACGAAATGGCGTTTAGAAGGAACCTCTGTATAATTCTTAAGACTTTGATAGTATTCAAATACCAACTCACGACGCAGCTTGAAAGAGTACTTTGCGCTTGCCTGCCACAGAAATGACGCAAGATCATAATAGAAAGGTCCTTTTCTTCCACCTTGAAAGTCTATGAAATAGGGGTTTCCCTCCTTGTCTAACATGATATTACGAGCTTGGAAATCACGATAGAGAAAAGAGTCCATTTTCTCCGAGGTTAGGTCTTTCGCAAACATACGGAAGTTTGCTTCAAGCTTTAATTCATGGAAGTCGAGCTCAGTTGCTTTAAGGAAGCAATACTTAAAATAGTTCAAATCAAAGAGTACACTCTCCTGATTAAACTCTGGTTGTGGGTAACAATTAGAGAAATCTAACCCTCTTGCACCACGCAATTGGATATTTGGCAATTCTCTTATAGCATTGCGTAACAGTTTTTGTTCAGCAAGATTATAGCGTCCTCCAGCCTCTCGCCCACCCCGTATCGCATCGAAGAGCGACATGTTACCAAGGTCTGTTTGTAGATAACAAAGCTCATCTGCAGAAACAGCCAATAGGTGTGGTACAGGTAAGCGCCGCTTCTTAAAATGCTTAGCAAGATAGATGAAAGCATGATTTTCATCTCGGCTTGTTCCTATAACACCAATAACAGCATTACCTTCTTCATCATATAATCGGTAATACTCACGGTTGCTACCTGCTCCATCCAACTTTTCTACATTTGAGGGTCTACTACCCTTCCAATTCGTATATAGTTCTAATAGTTGCTCCATAATCCAATTTGTTATGTAGGCTAATTGCAGAACGACTCGTAACGCCTCGTTCTCCTTCTACATAATGACCTCTACATTTTGATAGCTTTAGAATGATAAAGCTACAAAACCACATGCCTAAAGTTAATCGTCTTGCTCTTCCAGCTTTTTCTTAATATCTTCAGCACGTTTCTCACTTTGCTTTTTATGGTCGTACTGACGTAATAAACCATCTATCAACAGTAGGATAACGAGGACTCCACCAGTAATAAACCATGACCTTGTGAGATAGTATATGCACCCAATAACTATGAAGAGTACAACAAATTCTTTCCAGTTAATCAATCGTTTCATGCCTACAAAGTTAACGAAAAGATTATAGATAAGAAATGAAACAGACAAGTTTTTATGTTATTTATTCTAATCTATCGTTTTCCCTGATTTGATATTCTTGCTGCCTGATAACCATGTAAGTTATGTTTGTCATAGGCGAAACAGGGGCTTACTAATTGCAACTTACGTTATTCGCAATCCCAATCTTACCATTGATTAAGCTTTCAAAAAATCAGCACTAAGTCTTCGTGATATCATTAATAAGCCCTTGTACACAGATTGAGAATAAGAAGTAATAAGCAGGATAATCCCTTAAAAAATTAGTAGAAACTGATAAATTTGACATTGGAATTGGAATATAATACAACAAATATGGCTTTGAAAGGAAGCAGAATGGTCTTTTCTACATGATACCAGTAAATTATTAATAGGACAGGCTGTTGTCTAAAGGAAATATATTACCTTTGTAATCTAATGATAAAAGAGCAAGATAACATAGAAAAGATGACAGATGCAAAGATAATAAACGACCCTGTTTTTGGATTTATAAAAGTGCCACGTGGATTGTTACTTGACATCGTTCGTCATCCACTTATGCAACGACTTACACGCATAAAACAATTGGGTCTGACACAGGAGGTGTATCCAGGTGCACAGCATACACGTTTCCAACATTCTTTAGGTGCTTTTTATCTTATGAGTGAGGCTCTTGTGTCGCTACAACAGAAAGGAGTCTTTGTCTTTGATAGTGAGGCTGAGGCTGTACAAGCAGCTATTCTCATGCACGACATTGGTCATGCTCCCTTCTCTCATGTCTTGGAGAACACACTCATCAGCGGTATAACGCATGAAGAAATATCATTGATGATGATGGACCGAATCAATCAAGACATGCATGGAGCACTAAATCTTGCTATTAGTATCTTCAAAAACGAATACCCAAAGTCCTATCTCCATCAGCTTATCTCCAGTCAACTTGACATGGATAGGCTTGATTACCTTCGTAGAGATAGCTTTTTTACAGGGGTAACAGAGGGTAATATTGGTTCAGCACGTATCATCAAGATGCTTAACGTGGTTGACGATACGTTGGTGGTTGAGTCAAATGGAATCTATTCTATTGAGAATTATCTTACTTCCCGACGACTTATGTATTGGCAGGTATATCTGCATAAAACAACAGTCGGATGTGAGAATGTTCTTATAAATGCTTTGCACAGAGCCAAACACTTAGCAAAGAAGGGGGTTGAACTATTTGCCTCACCTGCCCTTCGCTACTTCCTTTACAATGATATAACTGCCGATACTTTCCATAAAGATGGTAAAGCATTGGACAACTATATAGCATTGGATGACAACGATATATGGAGTGCCATTAAAGTATGGCAACAACATGATGACAAGATACTTTCACTTTTGTCATCAAATCTAATAAATCGGAAAATATTTAAGGTGGAAGTGAGAGAAAAGGAACCTACAGAAGAAGAACTTAAACAGCTTAAACAACAGATTTCAGAACAATATGGAGTAAGTATCACTGACTGTGATTACCTTGTAGGAGTAAATCGAGTACAGAAAGATATGTACAATCCTTTCGACGACCACATCAGTATTCTCTATAAAGATGGTACGATGAAGGATATAACCGAGGCGTCAGAGATTTTGAACATAGAATTACTCTCAAAAAAATATGCAAATATTACCTCTCTTATCAACGTTTCTAAATAAAAATCCCTATCTTTGCACAAATAATAATCAATAAACGGCAATATAAATGGAATTCTCTGCGAAACAAATATCGCAATTCATACAAGGTTGTATTGAAGGTGATGAAAACGTTACCATTAATACTTTCGCCAAGATTGAAGAAGGTAAGAAAGGAGCTATCTCCTTTCTTGCAAACCCTAAATATATACATTATCTTTACGAAACAGAGTCCAGCATTGTCCTCGTAGATGAAGACATTCAAGTAGATAAACCCGTTAAGCCTACGCTTATCCGTGTGAAGAACGCACGCGACTGTGTTGCAAAGTTGCTGCAATTATACGAGGGTATGAAGCCTAAGAAGCAGGGTATCGATTCTCTTGCCTTTGTTTCATCTAAGGCAACTATTGGTAAGGATGTATATATTGGTGCTTTCGCCTATATTGGTGATGGCGTAACTTTGGGTGATGGCTGTCAGATTTATCCTCATGCAACGATAATGGATGGTGTGCAGTTAGGTAACAATTGTATTGTTTATCCAAATGCAAGCATCTATCATGATTGTAAGATAGGCAACAATGTCATCCTCCACTCTGGCTGTGTGATTGGTGCTGACGGTTTCGGCTTTGCTCCTAATCCAGAGACCAACAGTTATGACAAGATTCCACAAATTGGTATTGTCACAATAGAAGATAATGTAGAGATTGGTGCCAACACCTGTATTGACCGCTCAACTATGGGTAGCACATACGTACGTAAGGGTGTTAAACTCGATAATCTCGTTCAAATAGCACACAACAACGATATTGGAGAAAATACTGTTATGTCTGCGCAAGTGGGTATTGCTGGGTCTACCAAGGTTGGACAATGGTGTATGTTTGGCGGGCAAGTGGGTATTGCTGGTCATATCACTATTGGTGACAAGGTGTTTCTCGGTGCACAGTCAGGAGTTCCTGGTAGTTTAAAGAGTAATCAACAACTCATTGGAACCCTTCCAATGGAACAGCGTGCTTACTTTAAGTCACAAGCAATCTTCCAACGTTTACCAGAGATGTACAAGCAGCTGAATGCGCTACAAAAAGAAATAGAAGAACTGAAAAAGAATAAATAACATACATGGAAACAGTTAAGCAGAAAACATTAAAGGGAAGTTTCTCTCTCTTCGGAAAGGGACTTCATACAGGATTGAGTCTTACTGTAACATTCAACCCTGCCCCAGAAAATACAGGCTACAAGATACAAAGAATTGACCTTGAAGGACAGCCTATCATCGACGCTGTTGCAGAGAATGTTGTCGACACTCAACGTGGTACTGTATTGGCCAAGGGTGAGGCACGTGTTAGTACGATAGAACATGGAATGTCTGCTCTTTATGCAATGGGTATTGATAACTGTCTGATACAAATTAATGGTCCTGAATTTCCTATCCTTGATGGTTCTGCGACGATGTATGTTGATAAAATCAACGAGGTAGGTATCGTTGACCAGAATGCTCCAAAGGATTACTACATCATCCGTAAGAAGATAGAGATTAAGGACAAGAATGGTTCTGTCATTACCATTCTCCCTGACGAACAATTCTCTATCACTGCTATGTGTAACTTTGACTCTAAGTTTATTAGTAGTCAGTTTGCTACGCTGGATGACATTAACACCTACGCAACTGAGATTGCGCCAGCACGTACCTTCGTTTTTGTACGTGACATTATGCCGCTCTTGCAGGCTAACCTTATTAAAGGTGGTGACTTGGATAATGCCATTGTTATCTATGAGCAGCAGGTTTCACAAGAGAAACTTGACCAGTTGGCCGATCTCTTAAAGGTTCCACGTATGGATGCGAATAACATTGGTTATATTCAGCATAAGCCATTACAGTGGGATAATGAGTGTACACGTCATAAGCTTTTGGATATCATTGGTGACATGGCTTTGATTGGTAAACCTATTAAGGGTCGTATCATCGCTACTCGCCCAGGTCATACTGTGAACAATAAGTTTGCTCGCTTAATGCGTAAAGAAATACGCAAGCATGAGGTGCAGGCTCCTATCTATGACCCAAACGAAGAGCCGTTAATGGATAATATCCGTATCCGTGAACTCTTACCACACCGCTATCCAATGCAGTTAGTTGATAAGGTCATTGCAATGGGCTCAACAAGTATTATTGGTATAAAGAATGTAACCAGCAACGAACCATTCTTCCAAGGACATTTCCCACAGGAACCTGTGATGCCAGGTGTGCTACAGGTAGAAGCGATGGCTCAATGTGGTGGCCTCTTAGTACTCTCTCAAGTAGAAGAGCCTGAGCGTTGGTCAACCTATTTTTTGAAGATTGATGACGTTAAGTTCCGCCAGAAAGTCGTTCCAGGTGATACCCTCATGTTCCGTGTTGAACTGCTCGGTCCTGTACGTCATGGGATTAGTTCAATGAAGGGTTATATGTTTGTTGGTGAACGTGTAGTAGCAGAAGCCACCTTCACAGCACAGATTGTTAAAAACAAGTAATTATAAGATTATATTATCATGAATCAGATAAGCCCATTAGCCTTTGTTCATCCAGAGGCAAAACTTGGTGATAACAATATAATTGGACCGTTCTGTTATATCGATAAGAATACGGTTATCGGCGATAATAACGTATTCCAAAATAGCGTGACCATCCACATCGGTGCACGCTTAGGCAATAACAACGAGATTTTCCCTGGTGCCAGTATATCTACTAAGCCACAGGACTTAAAGTTTAAGAACGAGGAGTCAATTTGTGAGATTGGTGATAATAACTCTATCCGTGAGAATGTTACTATCTCACGTGGTACAGCTTCAAAGGGTGTCACTAAAGTTGGTAACAACAACCTATTGATGGAATGTGTACATGTTGCTCATGATTGCGTCATTGGCTCTGGTGATATTATTGGTAATGCGACGAAATTTGCAGGTGAGGTAACTGTTGATGATAATGCAATCATCTCTGCAAATATTCTCTGTCATCAGTTCTGCCATATCGGTGGATACGTTATGGTACAGGGTGGAAGTCGTTTCTCTATGGATATACCACCATATATTATTGTAGGTAAAGAGCCTGCACGCTATATGGGTATCAATCTTATAGGACTTCGTCGCCGTGGTTTCTCAAATGAACTCATCGAACTTATCCACAATGCTTATCGTATCCTTTATGGTACGGGCACGCGTGCTGAGAACATTCAGAGAATTAAAAGCGAATTACAACTCACTCCAGAGATACAATATATCATCGACTTTGTTGAAGCATCAGAACGTGGAATTATAAGATAATAGTTCTCCCCCTTTCTCTTTTAAGAGAGAGAATATGTGTTTGGTAACAAGTGTATAAAACATATCCATACGATGTAAAAGTGTAGTGGAAGTCTGTTATAATTATTTATCAGCTTGAAAAATAAGACATTAATAATAATTACTGGACCGACAGGAGTTGGTAAAACAGAAGCTACACTGCTTATCGCAGAACATTTTAATGTGCCTGTTATCAATGCTGATTCTCGACAGATATTTTCAGAAATACCTATAGGGACAGCTGCACCAATAGCTCAACAACAACGGCGTGTACCACACTATTTTGTTGGTAACCACCACTTAGAAGATTATTATTCAGCAAGTTTATATGAGCAAGATGTATTGAATCTCATTAATAGCCAAGACACCTCTATCTCTCTACTATCAGGTGGATCAATGATGTATATTGATGCTGTATGTAAAGGGATTGATGATATACCAACAATCCGACCCGAGATACGTGAAGAGATGATGCGACGCTTAGAGATTGAAGGGTTGGAAGAGATGTGTAACTTATTGAGGAATCTTGATCCAGAGCATTGGGAAATTGTAGATAGGAAAAATCCACGACGTGTCCTCCATGCACTTGAGATATGTATCCAAACGGGGAAGACATACACTTCCTTTCGTTCAAACACTACAAAGGAACGTCCATTTAATATTATTAAGATTGGACTAAACCGGGATAGGAATGAGCTCTACGACAGAATCAATCAACGAGTTCTAAACATGATTGACGAGGGGATGATAAAAGAAGCATTACGTGTCTATCCTAAAAGGACGCTTAACTCACTTAATACGGTCGGATATAAGGAGATGTTTGAATATCTTGATGGATTAACAACACTTGATGAAGCCATATTTAAGATTCAGAGTAATACACGTAAATATGCTCGGAAACAACTTACATGGTATAAAAAAGATGATGACCTTCAATGGTTCAATCCAGATAACGTTGAAGAAATCTTAAAATATATCAGCACAATAGTTTCAGATACAAGTAAATAGCTATCTTTGTATAAGATAGCATGGCTCCCTAAGAAGTTCGTTTTCGAACGATATCAATGGGTAGGCCTTTTCATGATGAAGAATAACAATAAATGGTAAAGAAGATTTTCAAATTTATTAAAAGTATCATCCGAGGGATTATAAATTTCTTTCCTTGGTATGCTAAACTTTATAAAGGGCGTGCTTGGTATACCAAGACAGCGGTAGGAGTAGTATCGTTTATTGTCGCTATCTTCCTCTATTTGGGAATGGTAGACATTAATTTCCTGTGGTTGTTTGGTAAATCACCAGGGTTTATTGATATCAAGACTCCACCTACATACGCTGCATCTGAAATTTATAGTGCTGATTCTGTTTTAATAGGTCGGTTCTATAAGGAGAATAGAACCCCTGTGAAATATGAAGAAGTTAATCCAGCTTTTTGGAATGCACTCATTAGTACAGAGGATGAACGCTTCTATAGCCATCATGGAATTGACTTTATGGGTATCGGAGGTGCCATCAAAGACGCTTTAACACGTGGTGGCGGTCGAGGTGCTTCAACGATAACACAGCAGTTAGCTAAGAATATGTTTCGTGTCCGCACGCAGTATTCTTCTGGCTTGTTGGGACATGTCCCAGGTCTTCGTATGCTCATCATGAAGAGTAAGGAATGGATCATTGCAGTTAAATTAGAGCTTATATATTCTAAGAAAGAGATTCTTACAATGTATGCTAATACTGTTGACTTTGGCAACAACTCATTCGGTGTTAAGACAGCAGCAAAGACTTATTTTAATACAAGCCCTTCTAAATTGTCTATAGATCAAGCTGCAACCTTAGTAGGCATGTTGAAAGCTACAACTTACTATAGCCCTATATTACATCCAAAGAATTCTATACGACGTCGTAATACTGTGTTATATAATATGGTCACGCATAATGTGTTGCCACGTAATGAGTATACCACATACTCTAAGCTACCAATGAAATTAGATATACACGTCGAAGAAAATTATGACGGACAAGCACAATATTTCCGTGAATATATATCTGAGTATTTCAAAGATTGGATGAAGGATAATGGTTATGACCTCTATAGTAGTGGCTTAAGAATATATACTACTATCGACACTCGTATGCAAAAGTATGCAGAACAGGCTGCAACAAAGCAAATGGAGAAGGTACAGCAGAATTTTAATAACCATTGGCGAGGTATGCAACCTTGGCGCGATGCACAAGGAAATGAGATTCCAGGGTTCATTGAAGGGATTGCAGAACGTCAACCTTTCTATAAGAAACTATTACAGAAGTATCCTAATCAGCCTGATAGCGTTCTCTATTATCTGAACAAACCACACAAGGTAAAACTTTTCGACTATGAGAAAGGGCAGATAGAGAAAGAAATGTCTTCAATGGACTCTATCCGTTACATGGTTAAGTTTATGCACTGTGCTATGGTTGCAATGGAACCTGAGACAGGCGCAGTAAGAGCTTGGGTGGGTGACATCGACTTCAAGACTTGGAAATATGATAAGGTGGTTGCACAACGTCAACCTGGTTCTACTTTCAAACTCTTTGTCTATTCAGAAGCATTTAACCAAGGATTAACACCTTGTGACAAACGTCGTGATGAGTATATCAGTATGCAGGTTCTCGATAAGAAGACGGGCCAGATGAAGACATGGACACCACACAATGCAAATGGTAGATTCTCTAACGATTCAATCACATTAAAAAGTGCTTTTGCTCGTAGTATCAACTCTATCGCTGTACGAGTAGGCCAAGAGATGGGTATTAAGAATGTGATACGAACAGCACAAGAGATGGGTATAAAGAGTCCGTTAGATGACGAACCTTCTTTGGCACTTGGATCCAGCGACGTTAATCTATTGGAGTTAGTAAATGCCTATAGCACTATTGCTAATGATGGTGAACATCATGTCCCAGTAGTTGTAACACGTATCTTAGACAAGGATGGGAATGAGGTATATGTTGCTCCCAAAGATCATGAGAAAGCATTACCTTATAAGACAGCATTCCTCATGCAGGAGATGTTGAAAGCTGGTGTGAACGAAGGTGGCGGTACAAGTCTGGCTTTGCGTCATTATATCTTTGGTGATACCGATTGGGGAGGCAAGACAGGAACAAGTAATAACCATTCTGACGCATGGTTTATAGCTGTTAGTCCAAAACTTGTTGTTGGTGCATGGGTAGGAGGTGAATATCGTTCTATCCATTTCCGAACTGGTGCCTTGGGACAAGGGTCTAAGACGGCACTACCAATCTGTGGTGAATTTATCTATAGTTTGATGCGGGATAAGACTTTCCAAAAGTATCATGCTAAATGGCAGTTAGACCCAGATGAAGATATAGACCCTACTATGTATAATTGCCAGCCTTCAGTCATTCGTCGTGCAGCACCAGACTCATTACGAGATATATCTTCTGGTCATAGACGTCACAGAGAACAGGAAGAAGAGCCGAGCAACGAAAATGAGAATAGCGATGAAGGTGGCTTTATATTAGAGCCTGTACCTCAGCCGGCACCTGAACGACAAGGTAATAACAATAATAATGAGTCACAACAAATAATCAAGAAAGCGAAGAAGCCACGCAGTGAGGATATGGAAATATAGAGAAACAGGAACAGTGTATCCTATTAAAATGTTTCTGATTGTCTAAAAGTTATATACTAACTGATGGAATTAGCTTTTATATATCCACAGAGAATTTCTTTTCTGTGGATATATATGATTGATTAGACATCGATAGCAATGTCAAAGGAGAAAGCAATTACCGATATACAGAATAATACTGAACTTCAGAAAGCACTTCAGATTATTCAATTTACCAATAATAGCTTATTTCTAACGGGGAAAGCAGGAACAGGAAAATCTACATTTCTTCGTTATATTGCAGCAACAACAAAGAAAAAACATATTATTCTAGCCCCAACAGGCATAGCTGCAATCAATGCAGGAGGAAGTACGTTGCATAGCTTCTTCAAACTTCCTTTCTATCCACTTGTACCTAATGATAAACGTTACTCCGCTCGTAACTTACGTAGTACGATGAAGTACAATAGTGACAAGTGCAAACTATTACGAGAAGTAGAATTGATTATTATTGATGAAATCAGTATGGTTAGAGCTGATATCATCGACTTTATAGATAAGGTTCTCCGTCTATATAATCGTAATATGCGTGAACCTTTTGGAGGAAAACAACTTCTCTTAGTAGGAGATATCTATCAATTAGAGCCTGTACTAAAGGAGGAAGATCGTAAACTTTTACAACCTTTTTATCCAAGTTCTTATTTCTTTGATGCTAAGGTATTTCAGAATTATCCTCTTGTAAGCATCGAACTTAATAAGGTCTATCGTCAGAATGATCCTCTATTTATATCTATTCTTGACCATATACGTACCAATCAAGCGACTGACATAGATTTTAAACTGATTAATGAACGTGTTGATGCAGAATTAAGACATACTGGCCAAAATGAAGAGGATTTTATGATTACACTATCCACCAAGCGAGATACAGTAGACTGGATTAACAACGAAGGACTTGAAAACCTTGATGGGGACGCTGTAATGTTCTTGGGAGAAATTAAAGGAGAGTTCCCAGAAAGTAGCCTACCTACTCCTATAGAGCTAAATCTTAAAGTCGGTGCTCATATTATGTTCATTAAGAACGACGTAGAAAAGCAATGGGTAAACGGGACCTTAGGCATCATCATCGGTATTGACGAAGAAGCTGGTATGCTATATATACATACCGAAGAAGGCAACGACCTACAGGTACAACGAGAGATGTGGGAGAATATAAGATATCGATTTAATGAAGATGAACAGCGAATTGAGGAAGAGCAGATTGGGACTTATATACAGTTTCCTATTAAGTTGGCTTGGGCTATTACAGTACACAAAAGTCAAGGACTTACATTCAAGAACGTTAATATTGATTTCACAGGTGGTGTCTTTGCT
The DNA here is from genome assembly GCF_000224595.1 of Prevotella sp. C561. NCBI lineage: Bacteria > Pseudomonadati > Bacteroidota > Bacteroidia > Bacteroidales > Prevotellaceae > Prevotella > Prevotella sp. C561. The sequence goes on from NZ_JH114142.1 coordinate 102,565, forward strand.
GGTGGACAAGCATACGTTGCACTTTCACGGTGTACAAGTTTGGAGGGCATTACATTAAAAGAACCACTTCGAAGGAATGAGGTATTTGTAAGAAGTGAGGTAACACAGTTTGCCAAACACTATAATGATAATAATATTATCTCTACAGCACTTAAACAGAGTAAGGCAGATAAAGAGTACTACGACGCTATATCTGCTTTCAACGAAGGCGACTTTGATTCTTTCCTCCGTAACTTCTTCCTTGCTATTCATAGCCGATATGATATTGAACGTCCAGCAGCAAAGCGATTCATCAGACGAAAACTGAATATCATTAATCAGCTACGAGATGAAATTGAGACGCTGAAAAAAGAACAGGCAGAAAAGGATAAATACCTAAAAGAATTATCGGTGGAATATGTTATGATGGGAAAAGAATGTGAACAGGAAGCTATGACGGATGCAGCCATAGCAAACTATGAAAAGGCGCTTAGACTCTGTCCTAACAATCCTACTGCAAGAAAGAGATTAGAGAAATTAAAACCTCTCTGCAAAAAACTATAACAAACATGAAAAAGAAGAATAGTATTTCAAAACATATAGCTAAAATATTGCTTGTAATAGTACTTATTATTATTGTCATTGCATCCTGTCATAAGAGTAAGGCAATTGAAGGTAGTAATGATGAGGATACTGTCGCCGCAAAGGAGTTCACTCCACAAGTTGAGAATGGGAAACTGAATATAGACTTATTCAACATCACTTCTATTCATTTCCCTAAATACAAAGTGGCTAAGACTACTCCTTTCATACCCGACTCTGTCAGTTTAGCAGCTGATGAGGAGACTGTTGCAAGTGGTAACTATACTGCAACTCTAATACTTGACACCATTCCTAACAAGACGTTTTACCAAAGAGTAGAGCTTGCAGCACAGCATGATACTTGTTGGAATATTAATAAATTTGCCTACACCTACGAACGGAAAGATAAAACGGGAGGTTTCTATAAAATTGTTTTTAGTAAGGATGGACAGCAAATCAGTGTTACTCATCTGAATAAAGATATGATAAAGTTCATACCAAAGAGCACCCAACAACATCAGAAATAGTTGGAAATAAATAATCTATATGATAAAAATAATCTTATCCGTAAGTTTTAACTAATACAAACAAACAAAAATGTCAGAGCTAAATGCCCTGACATTTTTATTTTCTCCATTCTTATCGAGCTTGCTCAAGTTTGCTATCGATATGTGCAATAGCGTGACTTTCCAAGTGAGAGAAAGAATCCAAGATATCTTGAACATTCTTCTCTTCCTCAACCTGCTCGTCGATATACTTCGCAATGAAATTCTGTGAAGCACGATCTTTCTCCTCATCAGCTACGTCAGCCAATTTATTGATAAGATCAGTAACTTTGCGCTCATGAGCTAATGTCTCGATAAATACCTCTTTAGCATCAGTCCAACTGGTCTTAACAGCATCTATACTGGTAAGGAGTACCTCACCACCACGATGGAGAACGAACTGAGCCATATCCATTGCGTGCTGTCTTTCTTCTTCCGCCTGCTTATACATCCAGCTTGAGAAACCCTTCCAGCCTTCCTTACGGAACCAGCATGACATTTGAAGATAAAGATTTGATGACCACATTTCTGCTGCAATCTGTGCGTTAAACGCATCCTGCATTTTCTTTGATATATTCATTTCAATTATTATTTAAAATGTAACTTAATTCTTAATAAAAAAGTCATCAAGCATAATTCCGACTGCAAAATTACTACTTTATTGTTATTTTTCCAAATAATTCACTTATAAATATTTATCTACAGTATCAATTCCTTTTACCCAAAGACTTTATAACGTGTTTTACCTGCATAAAAATATACATCAAAGCACTAAGCAATAAGCTTATCGATACTTTGATGTAATTTTTGATAATTATGTCTCTTAACTTGACAAGATTTCTTTTCGTATTAAAGTAAACTTACTCAATGACGACCATAGTCCAACCATGCTTATCTTCAATCGTACCATATTGAATGCCACGAAGTGTTTCGTAGAGCTTTGTTGACCATGGTCCTGGCTTGTCTCCAAAATTATAAACCTTACCAGTTGTCATGTCATCTAGATGAGAAATCGGAGATATAACAGCAGCCGTACCACAAGCACCAGCCTCTTCAAAGCTATCTAACTCATCTTCAGAGATAGGCCGACGTTCTACCTTCATACCAAGATCTTCAGCAATCGTCATCAAACTTTTATTTGTAATCGAAGGTAAGATTGAGGATGATTTGGGTGTAATATACGTATTGTTTTTTATACCAAAAAAGTTTGCTGCGCCACATTCATCCACATATTTTTTCTCCTTTGCATCAAGATAGAACTCTGACGCATAACCTTGCTCATGTGCATGACGGTTGGCTCTCAATGACGCAGCATAGTTACCACCGACTTTATACATTCCTGTTCCTAACGGAGCAGCACGGTCCACATCACGAACAATAACGTAAGGATTAGCACAGAATCCACCTTTAAAATATGGACCAACTGGAGTAACAAAGATTAAGAAACAATATTCTTCGGCAGGACGTACACCTACTTGAGCAGAAGTTCCTATTAAAAGAGGTCGAATATAAAGAGACGCACCACTTTCGTAAGGAGGGATAAATTCTTGGTTGAGACGGACTACTTTCTTTACCATCTCAACAAATAAGTCTGTTGGGACTTCTGGCATTACAATACCACGGCTTGTATTCTGCAAACGTGCTGCATTCTCCTCTACACGAAAAACACGTACCTTACCATCTGGACAACGATAAGCCTTTAACCCCTCGAATGCCTCTTGGCCATAATGAAGACAGGTTGCAGCCATGTGAAGTTTTAGATACTCATCTGAAGAGACTTCAATTTCACCCCACTTACCATTACGATAGTAACAGCGTACATTATAATCTGTTGCCATGTAGCCAAAAGTTAAACTTGACCATTCGATATTCTTCATCTTCTTGTGTGTTAAGTTATTATTCATGATTATTAAATACAAAAGTAAACAAAATTATTTTATCATACAACCAATTGACAAGTTAAATATACTTATATGTCAATTTATAATTAATAACTCAACCTTATTCCTTTTCCAAGAGCTTTTGTATATCCGCATCTGTGCACTTTAGTTTGTCCTTACAAAGTTTTACCAATTCTTGTGCCTTTTTTAATTGTGCAGCCATTGAATCAATATCAAGTTCACCACTCTCCATCTTATCAACAATCTTTTCTAACTGTCGAACAGCTTCTTCGTATTTAATATCTTTCATTATTCCTTATTTATAAATTATATCTATTTGCTTATAAACTTTTAAGATGGTTTCTCAACTTTACTTTCTATCTGCCCTATTTCAAGTAGAGTAGTTATCGTATCACCAATCTTTAAATCGTTAGCATTATGAATAGCTTTACCGTTATGTAACGTTATACTATACCCACGTTTTAAAAGTAAAGTAGGATCAAGCAACCGAGCACGATGTTCAAGTACATCAAGTCGATGATGCTCAGAAGACAACCGACCTCTTACTGCAGGTTGTACTCGTTGTTGTAAAGAGAGCAGTAGAAAGTCAGATTGCTTCATAAGCTCTTTGGACGCTGTAAATAAACGCTGAAACAAACTTTCAAGTCGGGCTTCTTGCTTTGTTCGTACGATAGAGAATAACACGGGAATCTGAGCGCCAATATGTTTTATGCGCATATTCTCTATTTCTAATGCTTTTTTTACATAATCTATAATCGTTGATTGGGCGTTTTCAACTCTTATAAGTGTTGAAGTAAGATGATTGATAAGATAGGCCGCAGCTGCTGTTGGTGTCTTTACACGCTGATATGAAACCATGTCCAAGATGCTTTCATCACGCTCATGCCCAATCCCAGTAATAATGGGTAATGGAAAATTAGCTACATTTTCGGCAAGACCTAACGTATCAAAACCACTAAGATCAGCAGTTGCTCCACCACCTCGAATGATAACAACACAATCAAAATCTTCTTCACGATTATTTATATGATCCAAGGATGCAATAATACTACTTTCAACATTATCACCTTGCATGATTGCTGGGAACAATTCTACATGGAAATATAGTCCCAACTCATTATTCTCTAACTGATTACAAAAATCCCCATATCCAGCAGCTGTTGCTGAAGAGATAACAGCTATTCGTTGCGCAAACAATGGAAGACTAAGTTCCTTCTGTAAATCATATACTCCTTCTTCCTTCAACTGACGAATTATCTCTTGACGCTTACGCATCATATCGCCCATTGTATATTCAGGGTTAATATCATCTACAATCCAGGAGAAACCATACTGAGGGTGGAATTGAGCATGAACTTGTAACATTACTTTCATCCCGGCTCTTATCTGTTGTCCTGTGATACGAATGAAATAAGGTTTAATAGCAGACCAGATATTACTCCAGCATTTAGCAGAGGCCCGTGCAATAGGAACATTACTATTCTCATTCTTTTCAATCAACTCCATATAACAATGGCCACGATTCTCACGGACTTCAGATAGTTCTGCTTCTACCCAATAAGAACGTGACATCGTAGTGTTAATAACATCTGCCACAAGACTGTTCAATTCGAAAAGTGAGAGTGTCTTAGTCATTTTTCTGTGATTCTTTTCTACTATTTTACTTCTCACTATAACGAGTAGCAGCCTGGTATGCTAACCAAAAGTCAGGAATTCCATATCCCATAATATTATCTGGAGATTGACAATTACTTCCTGCTTGACGTACTATACTTATTATCTCTGAGGCTGATTTGTTAGGCGCAGCCTGCCACAGACAGGCTACCATTCCGGCAATGAGTGGACAAGCGAAAGATGTACCATTATCTGGAATAATATATCCCCTACCCGATACAACATTTGTCGGACAACCATAAGCCATCACGTCTGGCTTTATTCGTCCATCAGCTGTAGGACCTATTGAAGAAAAAGGAGCATTTATCTTATCTGGTGAAACCGCACCTACTGTGAGAATATTATAAGCATCGGCAGGAACATTAACTTTCTTCCATGTTCCCATCCCATCGTTTCCTGCACTATTAACAAGAATCATGCCCTTGTCTGCTAAACGTGATGCAACTTGTGATATAGCCGCAGTTTTTCCATTTAAATCGGAATAACAATAGTTCAGCGTCTTATCATCAAACCCATGATATCCCAGAGATGAACTAATAATATCCACCCCCACAGAATCTGAAAACTCAACAGCAGCAATCCAATAATCTTCCTCTGCGGGACTTTCCGTTAGATAGTCCTCCGTGCGAAGCAGCCAAAAATCAGCCTTGGGAGCTGTGCCAACAAATAAAGTGGGTTGATTCATAGCGATAGTAGACAACGTCTTTGTCCCATGATCCATTTCCTTAAAAACATCATCTTTAGACCCTGCAACAAAATTACGCGTTCCTTTAAGACTTAAATTCTTAAAGGCAGGCATCTTATCAACATTCATAAACCCTGCATCGAGCACTGCTATCGTTATACCTTGCCCCATGAAACCAAGATTATGTAATTTTCTTCCATTCAAGTTCTCTATCTGTTCTTTCCCCATACCATAATAATCGTGGGCAGAAGAGTCAAGGGTCTGAAGCTCTGAATTATAGTGTACACGCTGAGAAAAAGGACGAATCGAATCTGGAGATGTAAACACTAACTTGCTATCTTTGACAAAGGATAATACCTTTAAGTCTTCTAACGTCTGTCGATTGTCACCACGAACAAGCACAGAATTGTTCCATTTGCTTATAGCAACAACTTTACATCCTCTTTTCTTTATCTGCTGGAGATAGACAGGAGATACAGGTAAATCCGTTGAATCAATTTTCAATCCCTGACGTTCACGTCTAAGGATAGAAGCTTTTGAAAGGAACCTATCAGGTTTATCCAATGAAAAAGGTGTTCCATTCTTGTCCTTTAATGTTACACGAAACATATAACACTTACCTCCAGGATAACTTATCAGCCCCACCCCACTACTATAAGCCAACATTGTGGTACTTATCAAAAGAAGGGCAACAATTATGTATAATTTGTAATGAGTTCGTTTCATAATGTGCAAACTTACACAAAATAATCGAATTATACGGTAGAAAAGATAAGAAAATAACAAAAGAAAAAGGACTTCCTCATATGAGGAAATCCTTCTTGTACACCCTTAGGGATTCGAACCCTAGACCCACTGATTAAGAGTCAGTTGCTCTACCAACTGAGCTAAGGGTGCATGCTAAACGAAAAGACCTGGGTTAGAAATCAATTCTTGTACACCCTTAGGGATTCGAACCCTAGACCCACTGATTAAGAGTCAGTTGCTCTACCAACTGAGCTAAGGGTGCTCATTTCGTTTTTGCGAGTGCAAAGGTATTACTTTTTTATGAACTAACCAAACTTTTTCTATCTTTTTTAGTAATAAAGTTCTTATAAATCCTATGCTGTTATAGAATAAATACTTTATAACTATATGAGAATATGATGATTACAAAATGTTATAAATCCTATAAACAACCCTATTTTTCTTTATTAGGATTATGTATCTAATCTTATTATTCGAACAAATCATCAATTGTAGTTTAACATGTGTTTGATTACTTATAATAGTTCGATTACATCATTTACACCCTAACTTATTTTTATTTTCATTTGCTGTCAGTTTTAACATTTAGCGTAAATCACTTATTATTAAATTGTTACACCAATGATAATAATGACAGATATGACAGCAAAATTAGAAGCGATTTTCCAAAACTAAAATTTCCACAAAAGCAACAAAAGGAATGTTGCCCTTTACTGTTTACTGAATAAATGGTGTCCTATTATGTGGCTATCCATTATCTGCAAGTGCACCTTATCTTGTTACTGGCCTTGAATGAAAAACCAAAATAGCGAACAGCGACTTTGTGTACCGCAATATCGTACGTATCCTTTCACATTCTGATAACGAAAGAGAAGGGAGTTATTTACACACACGAAGAGTCAACAAAAAGCATGTAGTCTACTAAAAATACAGAACAATCAAAGAGATGTTGTACTAAGTTTCGCAGATGTAAAATCCTCCAAGTACTTACATAAGTTCTCCTGTTGTTTTATAAACTTCATCACTCTACATTTTGGGGAAAGCTAAAAATACGAAGTAAGTATCATCTTTGTTTCCTTTCAAGTTAGTATTTAGCCCAATAGAGATTTGTCCGGACGTCCCGGACAATCTGTCCGGAGGCCTCGGACAAATCGTCCGGAGGCTTTGGACAAACTTTCCGAGCACCTCGTACATTTCGTCCAGACGTCATGTACACTCCGTAAAGAGCCCTTTAGATTGTCTAATATAGAGGACGGCTAACTCGATATGTACATCTACTATTTTTGCGAATTGTATCTTTTAAAGAATCTAATCTATGAGGGAATGAGGCATTTAACGACTTGCATAGCCCGCTGTGTGTAGTGAGTTTACTATTAGTAAGAAGGGATTTATGGCACACTAAAGCATGAGAAGAAACAATATACAAGGATATTAGCTATCTCAGCCGATAAGAAGGATGATACTAATTATATCTAATTCTACTCTTATGAATATATCCAACCTTGCCGTTATCAGTCTTTACTTTCCACCATCCTCCACTCTTGTCTATAACATCAACAAAACTCCCCGATTTAATTCGAGTTATTATCTTAGCTTTAGGGCTTCCAGACTCACGTATATTAGTATAACCATCTGAATCTTCGATATAATAATCTGTTCGATCATCTGTCGTGGAGTTTAACAGGATTGCTGCTTCAACAATATCTCGCAAAGCTGTTTTTCCATAATAATTATTTCTTTTCATCCTCTGTGCAAGTCCCTTATCAACCAACATAAAGTTATAAAGATGTTGGTATGCTTTTTTATCCATTACCTTGAGAATATTACTTTGACGCGCTTCGTCATATTTATTCAAACAGTCCAACAAACATACCAAACATTCATCTTTCACTTTCTGCTCCACGTTGATTTGCTTATAATGCTTGTAGTAGGCATAAACAAGGTTTTCAAAAGCCTTCATACAACTTTTGTTTGATGCCGCTTGCTGATAAAACATGGTAATTAATTTCTTCCTGTATCCTCTTGATGGATTGTTATAGAACAAAACATTCTTGACATCATTGGCTATATAACCATTTTGACAAGTGTAATCTATGGCACGACGGATAAGCTGGTCATTCTTTTCATAATTTAGGTCAAAGACAACATCTATCGCATTGTCCTTGTTTTTATAGAAATAAGACAAAGAAGAGGGATTGTCATTGAAAAGTAATTTGTTATATGCCAGGAACATATCCGCTATACCATTTCCTTTCGTGTAAAGAACTTTTCGAGCCTCACTCATAGTCGGCTCATGGTCTAATGCAGGCTGATAAAATAGACTTTCATTGCCTGTAAAAATAAACCTGCCGAACTCATTGACAGAATATATAATATCCTTGTTTATATCTAAGCTGTACACTTGTGCAGACGGATGAAGTCATATTCCAAATAACTGTAGACACTTTTCTTTGAACACGTAATAGTCTGGTGTCTTATAACCATGTGATTTCGCATACTCTTCCAATAGGAGAGATTGCATACTGTCTTCACGCTCCATTAATCCTGTATTAACAAACTCATTCTCAACCATTATATGGTGGGAACCAGAAGACTGTGCTTGACAAAAGTTAGCAACCAATGCAAACAAACAAAATATTATAAATATGCGTTCTTTCATCCAATTTTCTACTATAGGTTGTTATATCAATTCATAATTCATCCTTACCTTACATATAGCAATCTTTACTATCATTGATGAGAAAAATGCCTTATGGAGATCTTCTTTCCATCCACCGATAGACATAAAAAGTGACATTACAGATAAGCTATCCATATAAAGTTAAATAATAGCATAATATTATACTACTCACCAGACATACGATGTCTTTCTATCTCAACTCCTTCCTGATACCGGTCATAGTGCCTTTGTATTATCTTATCAAAGTCCTTCAAGTGGAAGTAATTATTCTTCTTGATGAATGGGACAAAGTCTTTCTGATAGTACAGGGCATATCCAAAACCTTGATTATCACAAGGTGTCCCTATACATTTCTCATACATCAGACCATAATAATACCCGATGTATGCACCGGCTTTGTATCTTTCTTCTTTCGTCAGGTTGTCGAACTCTGGTTCATTTTCCATGTCCAACAAGGAAAATAAATATTCATCCAACATACAGTAATACAAATTCTTCCTATCAGCATGTTTCAACATATACTGCAGCAGTCCTTGATGGATGAGAAGTCTTCCATCCACAGCTTTTGAAACAAAGAGTTCCTTGTACTCTTTTCCTATAGGGAGTTCTTCCTCCCCTTTCACGTCATCTATCATCATCTTATTAATCACATCAGACTTGTCGTAACCGTATTCTTGGAACAACTCACGCAGGAAGTTCCTGTTATTATTCATAAGCCAAGTGAGTGCAGCCTTACTGTCGTGGAAGATAAATTGATTTTTATAGAAAAGATCTTCATCTGTCCTGTAAGATAATTTACCCTTTTTGACTACATTATTATCAGCATCTTCGTCATCAAAGCCTTCAAGATCGATAGCACCTTCAATTATAGGATGGAATATAATATAGTTGTATTTAGGAACAAAAATATTCCGATACCAAAAGCAAAATAGGGTTTCCGTAGCTCCATCGTCCATAGACCTACGCTGTTCCAAACGCTCTTGAGGTAGCCCGTCTTTAAATACATATCTGCGAAGTCCTTTTTTAAACAGAGAGTTATTTCTTTCAGATATATCTATATTATAATACTTCTTGAGAGCCTTTTGTGCCTCAACATCGCTAACAGGCTGAAATCCCATCCTTTTAAGGATTTCGAAATTCAATTCTACTGCAAGATCTGTATACTCCACTTTCTTGTCTATAGGCATTACCGTGACTCCATCAAGTCCTACTTCTGCAAGCTCTCGATAATATTCTCTGATTTTGTGGTCATTTTTCTTTATCAAGTCTACCTCCCTCTTCACAAGTCTTTCTTGATGGCCCTGTTGTTTTCGAGATTGCTTCGGAGGCTGTTCCATACAACTCACCATCCCTACGACATTTAGAATAAGTAATAAAAGACATACTTTACTCATAACACTATAATTATTATTTCATTATATATTTGTTCTTACAAAATTGATATGATTAGGCACTAAAGTCAGCCTACATAGAGAAATGCACCGAACAATAGCATTGATATACACACTCTCCATCATACTGTAACTCATCACGATGCGCTAACCTGTAGCATTGTAAGTATAACGGATTGTCTTATCCTCACGACTTAGCTGTCGATGCTGAGTCCACCTTCTACACCTTAACAAATTGGCTTATCCATCAGTCCAAAAGTCATCTCATTAGAATAAAAGGCATTTTTAACTATACCTGTAGCAAAATTTAAGCGATTTAGTTCGTCATATTAGTATGTTTTGAGAGAACTAACTTATTTGTAAGTTATTCCTACGCTATCTACATAATATACATCAGGAAAAGGTTCCTTTATCAAGCATCGTACTACGATATGATTGATGACCGAGTCTCCATAAATCTGATATAGGCTATCTGATTCATGAGATGTTGGGATTTTTTGCTTACTTCCTTTACATTCTATTTCGATCCCACTACTGTACCACCTCCCTCCAGAACCCGTTGGAATATAATACAATACTGGGAGTTGTTTGGTGAGATAACCTTTCAAACTTCTGCTTCTCAAATCGCATATACTATAAAAGATTAACCAAACTGCAAAAAACGCACAGCCTACAACATAAGAGTAGTAATCCATTTTCGCAAGTTCAACATAGAACTGCAATCCCAAGTGCTGGTGTAGCTTAATAATCTATACCTGAAAACACCGAGGGGTTTGGGGCGAGAAGCCCCCATGAGAAGAAAATCAACAAGCAATGCATAAAAATAAGAAAGGGAGACCTCTGTCTCCCAAAGATTAATTAATTTTGCATTGCAATGTACAAACAATTAACCTCGGAGCAAAGGTACACAATTTCTGTGCTACTCCAAAATAGAACGAAACAAAAAGATATTGCCAAGGCGATAAATGTAAGTGCAAGTACAGTGTCTCGTGAGATAAGACGTAATAGTGGAGTCAGAAGACACTATAATTGGGAAACTGCCCAAGCAAATGCAGTACAAACAAGGCGCAGAAAGCCAGGCAATCGTTCAGTCGACAAGGATGTCATGGAAGAGGCGAAGTGCCTTCTTATTACTGAGCAATGGTCTCCAGAACAAATATCTGGTGTATTGGCCAAGGACGGCAAGTATATTAGCCAT
>NZ_JH114142.1:114073-208845 GCF_000224595.1 Prevotella sp. C561
AAAAATGCCAAAGAACTGGCACGAACTGGTAATACACTTACTATCTCCTTTCAAAGACCATATCAAGTCTATTACAACTGACAATGGTACAGAATTCGCTTGTCATGAAATGATAGCCAAAAGCCTTGGTGTTACCATATATTTTGCTGACCCATACGCTTCATGGCAGAAAGGGGCTATAGAAAATGCTAACGGACTAATTAGGCAATACGTGCCAAAAAAGAAACCTTTGAGCATATCAGCCAGCAACAAATCACGAAGTATTCAAAGAAAATTAACATGAGGCCAAGAAAGAAATTAGATTTTAAAACACCACAGGACTGCTTTTACGAACTAATTAAGTAAATTTGCACTTGCTTGTTGAATTCACGTTTTTTCTTTATCCTAAGTATTATATAAGAAAATAAAAAATCAAAATATTTAATGATATCATATAGAAATATGTATCTATAATGATGTTCCCACCCATATAGAGTAGTATCCACAGCCCCGCTAAGGCCAAGAAATACCAAGTTGCTTCTTCCTTTAATATTTTTTTAGATTCATTATCTCGTAAGTTTTTGAAAAATTTCACTTCCAGCATTATTCCCTGTACGACTGAGCGATATAGCCATTGTGGCATATTACTCAGCCAACGAATCTACCACACACTAAAGACTTATTACAGGTTTCATATATTTTACACCATAGTTACAAGTCACCCTCCTCATCGTATTGCTTGCCGTAGATTTTATATAGCAGGTCCTCACGGCTACTATGCTCATCAACTAATTTCATTTTAATAGACATAGTAGTGGAATTTTCATTATGAAGTGTCCATTTATTTTTATTTTCGTCAAATGTATATTGGACTTCTGAAATAATTTTCTTTCTTATACCAGATTTGTATGAACAATGCAACCTGACGATTATATTTCCTTTTTTATAAATAAAATAGGCCAACCGATAATGTAATAATTCTTTTTGATGTATTTTTTATATTCAGAACCTTCAATGACATTCTCTTGTTGGTTTTTGAAAAAACCAACTTGGAAAATATTCCTTATTTATATATATTAAATGCCGAGGGACTCCCGATCTTTCCAAATAGCCAATCGCTCTATTAACGGCCTTATCATAAATACTGTCAAAGTCTATAAGTTTTCCTTGCTTCTTAGCATTCTCAGGCTTGTAGTATAAGTCTTTCTGAGAGATTTTTATTGCCTTAAAAGCTTTATTATCTACATTAAAGAGTGATGTATATCCGTCTGTAAAAGCCCACATTTTATCTTGTCTGCAAAAGATCTGCCCTATCTCTATTAGCAGTGTATCCCTGCCTATCATTTGTAAAAGCGGATATCCGACAAGATTCTTTCCTATTATTAGTTTACCGTTCTTAAGGTGTAAATTATTCCAGCCCTTTATTCTTTGAACATTAAAACCATATGGATTATAATTATTGACGAGATAGAAATCTTTTCTGTCAAATTTATCTTTCCACCTGTCAGGTACTGTTCTTAAGAAATTATAGTATGAGATTTCCAATGCTTTGTTTAGAGAAGCATTCTGCCCTTTTACATTTATACAAAATAAAATCAATACAATACAGAGCTGAATAAAAATGAGTTTCTTTTTCATTTCTTGAATGATTATTATTGTTCTATAGCAAGAATCACCTTCATACCTCTTCTTGTTACTCTTAGAAGGCAATACCCTATGATGCTCCATTGATAAAGACACCCTCCATCGTACCGTAACTCTTCATGATACGTTCGCCGGCAGCATTGTAAGTGTAACGACTCGTCTTACCGTTATCGCTTAAGACCATGAGGCGGTTATCCTCATCCCAGTACATTTCACGGGTAGTGTTGGTTGAATCGTTCGTTACCAGCGTTGGATTACCATTAGCATCGTAGGTGTAATGATCGTGTCCAATATGCGTTGGAGCCGTCGGGTGGTTACTGTCCTCGTACTTATAAGCAAAGTTATAAGACTTCGCAGTCGTCGTTGAGTCCACCTTCTGCACCTTTGTCAGCGGTTCACTCATCCGTCCGAACGACATCACCATGTCATACGATGCACGCTTTGCCTTACCGTTTGCATGAATAAGACGGTTCAGCTCATCATACTCATACGTATGCGAACTCCTTCCTCCCAGCTTCGCCTTGTTGAGTTTCGTCAGCGACGTTGGGTTGGCAGCATTCGTAATACCGAGGATATTATCCACAGCATCATAACGATATCTGTTTTCCATCACAGTCTGACCGTCCGCTGTAAGGTTCATCACCTGCAGACGTTCACGCTGCTTGTCGTAGGTATAGGTAGTCTCCGTGCCGTTACCGAGCTTCGTATAGACCGTATGACCCTCTTTGTCGTAACCTATCCTGTCAACAATAACGCTCTGACGTCCCTGTTTATTGCTCGTAAGACTCTCAACCTGTCCTGCAGCATTGTAGTGATAAGTCACCACTTCACCGTCAGGATAAGTCATCGTCTGCACACGGTTCCAGCTGTCGTACGTAGCACCATAGACATAAGTCCTGATATCCGCCACGCTCGCCATGACCGTACGGACAGTCTTTGTCACCTCACCCTGTCTGCCGTAGTAGTAGGCTTCACCGCCACTCGCATCCTCTACGAGGGCAAGACGACCGGCACGGTTGTACTTATCGCCAGCCTTACCATAGGTATAAGTAACACGGTTGAAGAGATTTTCGGGATAAAGCACCTCGTGAAGCCGTTCGAAGTCGTAGGTGTAAGAGATGTAACCCTTGTCAGATATCGACTTCCTAAGTTCTGCCGTGAGCTTCGTCAGGAGGTTACCTGCCGCATCATAAGTCATATCCATCTCACCTGCATCAGGATGATTTTATTTTTCATATCCAGATATATTCTTAATATAAGCCCACTTTGAATCAAAAGTAATTTTCTTATTATTTAAAAGATTCGTTAATACAATAACATTTTTATCATTTTTTCTCTGCATTATAAAATTATACTTCATACCTTTAGTAAGACAAAAATTTTTTATATCAACATCTATAAAGTCAAATTCGAACTGAACAGTATTAATTTTTTTTGGGACCACTTTAAAGGTAAAACTTTAGGTAATTCTGTTGTATCTAAAGTTAAAATCAGTTCAGTATCTTCTCCTGTCAAAATAGTAATCTTGATAACTTCTATTTTCGTAAAAGTAGGCAGAGAGTCCTTATATATAGCAGATACGCTTGTTGTATTTTCAAATAGTGTAAAATCCATTGCTTATTTATGGTTAAAAATATAATGTTTTTTTGTCCCAGGATACGTTCCCTTTCTAGTATTTTCTTTTGGACGTATATTAAAATGTGGTTTTCCAGCATCATCTCTAAATTGCTGATGACCAACAGAGTGTTCTTGTATAACAGCATCCCCATGAGATCCCTTATAATGATATTCTCTTGTCATGATAGGCTTCCCATCTTTTCCAAGAATACTCTTACCATTCGATTTACTCATGGGTACTTTAGTAACACGAATAGGATGCTGAGACATGGGAATTCCTGCATCTCTTTTTGCTGCTCTAAAAGCCGATCTTCTCGTTATTTTTTCAGAAATTTGCGTTACGTGTTCAACTGTTTTACCTGCTCTTAGAGCCTTTAATCCCGATGCAGCTCCCCCTGGAATATACGGAAGGACAGTAGCTGCTGCATCAAGTATAATTCCGACACCGTCTAAGGCAGCCGCACCGTATCTCCCTCTATTTATATTATTAGTTAAATTTGCTACTCCTAACAGAACATTAGCAGCATCCCAGATTGTTTCTAAAGGGATATTCCCATCTGGATCCTTTAAACGGATAGGATTATTATTACAATATACATATGCAGCGATATTAGTAAAATCTTCCGCTAAATTATCCACCCCATACCAAATACTTGTCATAGGATTCAAGTACCTTGCACCATAATAGTACAGGCCAGTCTCATCATCGAACTGTTTACCATTGAACTTATAAGGTAAGTCTTCACTCGATGAGTGCTCGTCTACAAGGAGTTCACCGTACGGCAGGTAGGCATCATACTGCGTGATGTTGGCATGATCGTCCGTGATGTAAGACGTGCTACCGAGGTGATCACTGTGATAGAAGAAGGTTTCCTCTTTTGTGGTGTCGTTAGGAATATATCCATAACCAGCCTGTGGGTCATCAGGGTTGCTCGGGTCGTTCCAGCTTACAGGCGGACCGGGGTTGGTATTTGGTGTGGTGTTCGGCTTCGGAGTCTGTACCCAACCCTGTGGCACATCGTGGTTACCGAGTTCTGTGAGAACGGCATTATAACCAACACCCGTGTTCTCCGGATCACCATACGCACCCTTCTCTGTAGGTACACCAGGCGCTACCCCCACCTTCTTATAATACGCCTCTTTCTGTGTCTGAATCTGATTCATACGTTCTGCATAGTCCTGCTGACCAGCCGTTACGTATGAACCGTTGCGTCCATAGACGTTATTGAACAATCCTGTACCGATACGGCTGGCGATTCGTTTGTCACCAATGAAGTAATGCTTCGTGAATCTATTCTTGTTAACAGAGAGAATACTTGCAGGATAAAGCGTGAAGTTATCCGTCTCGTGGAATGTGATACCCTGTGGCGCACCATTGATATACACACCTTCCATTGTTCCATAGCTCTTCATGATGCGTTCACCAGCAGCGTTGTAAGTATAACGACTCGTCTTGCCGTTATCGCTTAAGACCATCAGGCGGTTATCCTCATCCCAATACATCTCACGGGTAGTATTCGTAGAGTCGTTCGTTACCAGTGTTGGATTACCGTTAGCATCATACGTGTAATGGTCGTGACCAATCTGTGTTGGAGCTGTCGGGTGGTTGCTGTCCTCATACTTATAAGCAAAGTTATAAGACTTAGCTGTTGTCGTTGAGTCCACCTTCTGAACCTTGGTCAGCGGTTCGCTCATCCGTCCGAACGACATCACCATATCATACGATGCACGCTTAGCCTTACCGTTTGCATGAATAAGGCGGTTCAACTCATCATACTCATACGTATGCGAACTTCTTCCTCCTAACTTCGCCTTGTTGAGTTTCGTCAGCGACGTTGGGTTGGCAGCATTCGTAATACCGAGGATATTGTCCACAGCATCATAACGATACCTGTTCTCCATGACTGTCTGACCATCCGCTGTAAGGTTCATCACCTGCAGACGTTCACGCTGCTTGTCATATGTATAGGTAGTCTCCGTGCCATTACCGAGCTTCGTATAGACCGTGTGACCCTCCTTGTCGTAACCTATCCTATCAACAATAACGCTCTGACGTCCCTGTTTATTGCTTGTCATGCTCTCAACCTGTCCAGCTGCATTGTAGTGATAAGTCACCACTTCACCATCAGGATAAGTCATCGTCTGCACCCGGTTCCAGCTATCATACGTAGCACCATAGACATAAGTCCTGATATCTGCCACGCTCGCCATGACCGTACGGACGGTCTTCGTCACCTCACCCTGTCTGCCATAGTAATAGGCTTCACCGCCACTCGCATCCTCAACGAGGGCAAGACGACCGGCACGGTTATACTTATCGCCAGCCTTACCATAGGTATAAGTAACACGGTTGAAGAGATTTTCAGGATAAAGCACCTCATGAAGCCGTTCGAAGTCGTAGGTGTAAGAGATGTAACCCTTGTCAGATATCGACTTCCTAAGTTCTGCTGTGAGCTTCGTCAGGAGGTTACCCGCCGCATCATAGGTCATATCCGTCTCACCTGCATCAGGATGATTCACCATCAGTTTCCGACCAAGCAAGTCGTAGGCATACTTCGTCTCCTTGCCGTTAGGATGCTGAACCGTCATCACCTGACCGACAGGGTCATAGCTGTACTTCACCGTGATATCCTCACCACGGGCATGCTGCACCGTTTCACGGTTACGCCCCTTGGCATCCGTATAGCTCTCCGCATGTCGCCCTAGTGCATCCGTGACCGTTGTCTGGAGCATTGGTTCACCGTCATGGCTACCGATAGTATAAGCCGTACGTGTCACACTACCGTCAGCAAGCGTAACACTCATGGTACGGTCGTGTGCATCATACTCTGTCTTTGCCTGCAGATCACCTGTAGCATGGTTGTAAGTGCCAATATTACCATGGCTCTCCGTCATTGGGTAGTAAGCCGCAACATTACGTCCGAAGGCATCGATGACAGCCCTTCCACTGACGATGGAGACCTTTTGATTGCTGCCACCAGACCAAACCACACCTGTCTGCTTCGTCTGGACAGCACGCATCAGCGAGTCGGCAAAGGTATAGGTATCAATGTTGCCTTCCTTAGAATAATGGATGGTATGTGCCTTGCGTTCTGCAGGGAAGTACTCAAAACAGATAGTAAACGGCTGACCGCTCTCTATCTCATACGGAGCACGAATCGTCAGCTGACGTCCTAAAGCATCGTAGGTGTATTCCATCTTCTGCCCGTTGAGGTCGGTCGTTACAGACGGAGCATTCCAAAAACCATCATAAGCCGTACTGGAGCTATAGCCGTATGCATCCCTGACACTTGTCACAAGACTATGATAGCGGTCATCATACGTATAAGCATAGAACATACGCTGATGGTTATAGTTCTCCGGCTTCGTCATGCGTGTGATGTTGCCATAGCCATCGTAAGTCATGTTATAGACTGATGGCTTATCACCATTATGGAGTATAATCTCCGTTATCTCACCGTTGCCGTCCACCTTCGTGCTGCGTTCACGGTAAGTCTTACCGCCACTGCTGACAGTGATATGGCTCGGAACACCAACGATATACTTATCTGCTATCTTATGATAGTTAATGTTTGCCTCTAAGCTATAACCCGTTGTCGTTTCCTTATATCCCTGTAGATTACCATAGTCATCGTAAGTATTATTGACCGCAACCGCCAGACTATCCCCACTATTTACATCAAAGTTACTCTGAACAAGCGTCTTTAGGGCAGGGAAGACAACAGCGTCTGTCGTATTATGACCAACGGCGAGTGTCTTCAGGTCGTAGTCATATAGAGATCCCTGCAGCTTCTTTCTATCAGCGGTATAGAGATACTCACTCGTAACAAGCCCATGCGCATAGTAATCCCTATTCTTGCCATAGGTCTGTACGGAGTAACGATAGAGTTTATCACCGTTCTCAGTGTCTATCTGATTGGTACGTACCTGCTTGAAACCATAGAAGTCACGCTCACGACGGTCACGGTAGCCACCGCTATATTCGAAGGTATTCCTGCTTCGTACTGCTCCGTTCTCCTTGTATCCACCTGTCGTCTCAACAGATGACATCACCCAGCGACGTCCCGGCAAGTCATAACTTGGAGTTGTCTGCTCATAGTTGATATTGATATGTCCGCCGAAAGGAAGCGTCACAGAGCGCAGCATGTTCATTCTTCCCGTAAGGTTACGGTAGACTATAAGCTGCTTTGCCCCATCAGCAACAATAATGTCTGGATGTCCGTCACCGTCGATATCCGTCTAGCCCCTGCCGTACAGGCGTTGCCAGACAATAAAAACAATCCTGTATTATTTCTAACGTACTAACTCCTGGTCACAATACATTGGAAGAACAATAGTAGTATCTGCACGTATCAAACATATATCAGTTTCTCCTTTCTTCTTGAAAATATAATCGCCCGGTTGATAATTCTCTTCAATCTCCCAAAAATAAGGAATCTTGATACATTTATGTTCCCCACAATTATCTATTCCAAATATTAAAAAAAATCTGTTTTCATGTCTTCCCACACCCTGTCCTTTTAGGCTGTATTCAATAGGCCTCAAGTCTTGTACAATTTTATTGCAGGTTATACAGCTTGAGAAATTAAGAAAGAAAAGAAAAGATAAGATAATATGCCTCATATTAGAATTTTAAAATATACTTTGTTTTCAACATCTCTCTAGATACGCCATTACTTCCTCCTATAGCTTTTATACTTATTCCTGCTCCTATTCCATAGGATGAATAGGTATGATTATCAATAGGTGTTCCATAAACGGCATTCAATGGGCCAATCGTAGCGGCATTGTTATAACCAGTACCTTCATACAGATCAATATTATTCTTTAAATTTGTATGGTTTTTGTATCCAACAAGGTTGAGATATGCATTAAAACTTAAAGCAGGTTTAGCCAAATCCCCCCCCGCAGACATAAGGCTATAAAGACCTCCCTCAGAACCACTAATTGTGAAACCGAGACCATAAGAGTAATGTAAATTGGCAATTTGAAAACTAAATCCAGCTTCCAATCCTATTGCGTCAAAGTTAAAAGGGGCATAGATACCTGAAGAAGTTTTTTGGCAATTCTTTATATCTACAAAGTTCCAGTCCCATATTACTTAGAATGTCTAAGAAATTAACATGTTTTTTATGGGATACAGACACTTCATCCATTGGGTGGGCTGAAAGAATATTCCCTTGATTATCACCGAATTTATATTGTCCTTGATTATCGAACATATTTACAGTATTTCCTAAATATCTTCCACCTTCTGGGATAAACTTTCTGTCTTTAGCAGAGTTGACTCTTTCATCCCAATAGACGCCCTTGTCCTTTGTTTCAACCCATCCCATTCCATTGGGGTCTAGTATCCTAACAGGATTTCCACCACCATATAGATAAGGGATAGTTTGAACATACTTTTCCGCCAACGGATCCACCCCATACCAAATGCTAACCATAGGATTCAAGTACCTTGCACCATAATAATACAAGCCGGTTTCTTCATCGAACTGTTTGCCATTGAACTTATACGGCAGGTCCTCTCTGCTACTATGCTCATCAACCAACAGCTCTCCGTACGGCAGGTAAGCATCATATTGCGTGATGTTGGCTTTATCATCTGTGATATAAGACGTGCTGCCGAGGTGGTCACTATGATAGAAGAAGGTTTCTTCTTTCGTAGTGTCATTTGGAATATAACCATATCCAGCCTGTGGGTCATCAGGGTTGCTCGGGTCGTTCCATGAGACTGGAGCACCGGGGTTAGTGCCTGGTGTGGTGTTTGGGCGTGGAGTCTGTATCCAACCCTGTGGTACATCATGATTACCGAGTTCTGTGAGGACGGCGTTATAACCAACACCAGTATTCTCTGGATCACCATACGCACCCTTCTCTGTCGGTACACCTGGAGCTACACCCACCTTCTTATAGTATGCTTCCTTCTGTGTCTGGATCTGATTCATACGCTCAGCATAGTCCTGCTGACCAGCCGTTACGTATGAACCGTTGCGTCCATAGACATTGTTGAACATACCCGTTCCTATCCTTGAAGCAACTCGTTTGTCACCAAGGAAGTAATGTTTCGTAAAGCGATTCTTGTTTACAGAGAGGATACTTGCAGGATAAAGTGTGAAGTTGTCCGTCTCATGGAATGTAATACCCTGCGGTGCACCATTGATATACACACCCTCCATCGTACCGTAACTCTTCATGATACGCTCACCAGCAGCATTGTAGGTATAGCGGTTGATGCCGTTGTTGTCTTTCAACACCATCAGGCGGTTCTCCTCCTCCCAGTATAGCATATGATCATAAGATAAATATCTTTCTAATAGATTACATGCTATATTTATTTTTAATTTATCGATTAAATTCCGATGAAAATTCTTAAGTAAAAAGTTTTTATATCTTATATTTTTACCTTCTTTTTATCATTACATAAAGTAATTAATGTAATGTGCGTTATTTTAATTTTTGAATTAAAAAATCCAATATAAATGTGATACTCAAAAGTACAACTCTGCCCTTTTTCAAACCACAATTCAAATCCATTCCCATTTTCTTTAAGACTTTCGTTCCCATCAATATAACCATAAACGTCATTAGATATAACATTATCAAATCTATAAAAGTGAGAATCACGCTTAATCAAAAGAATCCTATTTTCCCCTTTATCAACGTATTTTTCACAACCGTCAGCTGTCATACTATAAGGGCTAAATATAGCTATTTGGGTATTCTGTCCATTTAAGGTAAGGCTATCAACAATAACATACCCTTGTGGAATTAAATATCCTTGCCATTTTCTTTGAGCTTTCCCATTTATACTAGGAGCTGAAAAAATAATAATGAATAAAATAAGAATAAACTTTTTCATATAAAATTATTTTTTATGCCAAAATATAGTTCTACCAAATGTACCTGTCGCTATTAGAGAGAATTTTGCTGTACTTTTGCCATCATGAATAAAAATTCCATTCCTCTCAAAAACGGGTGACACCTGCATCTTTGATTTTATCCTCTGTAAATAGCTTTCATTTCGATAAACATAATCTTTTCTGATATTATCTGGTATTGTTATTTTATTATACTGTCTAAATTTTGGATGGCTAAGCCCTTTAGTTGCAAAATCTGTTCCGTCCCACAACGTTGCACCATGAGTTGGATCAATATCTGATTGTAATGCATCTATTATACCTGCTCTTGCAGTAGTTCTTGTAGAACTTGTAAGATAATCTTTATCATAAGCAACTCTTGCTGATGCAGGAGTAGTCGAATAATTTTGATCATTCAGTTGTTCATATAAAGAATGGTTCTTTACTCTAGGCCCTCCTTTTACTCTTACATGTGCGTAATTCACATCTTTATCATCAACTGCATTATTAGCTGCATGTGCAATCCACAAGCTTTCATTTGGGGCATCACTCGATTCTACATCTACAATATGAGCAGCAATATTAAACTGTTCATCTGTCATACCATTTCCATGATCAATTAACTGAGTCAATTTACCATCTCGTTCAATATATACAAGATTATCTTTTCCTTCTTTCCTTAAGAATTTTCCTTGAGCATTGTATATAAACTTCTGACCATCAGGATCAAATAAATTTATTGGATTGTCTGCACAATAAACATAAGAACCTATTTCTTTATACTTCTCTGCCAGCGGATCCACCCCATACCACAGACAGGTAACAGGGTTCAAGTACCTTGCACCATAGTAGTACAAGCCAGTTTCTGCATCCATCTCCTTGCCATTGAACTTATACGGCATATCCTCACTACTACTATGTTCATCAACAAGCAATTCACCGTACGGCAAATAAGCATCGTACTGAGTGATATTGCCTTTACTGTCTGTGATATAACTTGTACTACCAAGGTGATCGCTGTGATAGAAGAAAGTCTCTTCCTTCGTTGTGTCATTGTCCACGTAGCCATAGCCAGGCTGTGGATTCTCTGGGTTCGTTGGATCGTTCCAGCTAATTGGAGCACCAGGCTCATTTCCTTCAGTAGTGTTGTGTTTCGGAGTCTGTATCCAGCCCTCTGGTACACTATGGTCGCCCAGCTCGGTAATCACAGTGTTATAGCCCACACCTGTATTTTCAGGATCCCCATACGCACCCTTCATTGTAGGTACACCAGGGGCAATGCCCTGCTGTTTATAGTATGTTTCTTTCTGCTTCTGAATCTGATTCATGCGTTCAGCGTAGTCCTGCTGACCAGCCGTTACATATGAGCCATTACGCCCATAGACATTATTAAACAGACCTGTTCCTATTCTTGAAGCAACTCGTTTATCACCAAGGAAGTAATGTTTTGTAAAGCGATTCTTGTTTACAGAGAGGATACTTGCAGGATAAAGCGTGAAGTTATCCGTCTCGTGGAATGTGATACCCTGTGGCGCACCATTGATATACACACCTTCCATTGTTCCATAGCTCTTCATAATACGTTCACCAGTAGCGTTGTAAGTATAACGACTCGTCTTGCCGTTATCGCTTAAGACCATCAGGCGGTTATCCTCATCCCAATACATCTCACGGGTAGTATTCGCCGAATCGTTCGTTACTAATGTTGGATTACCGTTGGCATCATACGTGTAATGATCGTGACCAATCTGTGTTGGAGCTGTCGGATGGTTACTGTCCTCATATTTATAAGCGAAGTTATAAGACTTAGCAGTTGTCGTTGAATCCACCTTCTGTACCTTTGTCAGCGGTTCACTCATCCGTCCGAACGACATCACCATATCATACGATGCACGCTTAGCCTTACCGTTTGCATGAATAAGACGGTTCAGCTCATCATACTCATACGTATGCGAACTCCTTCCTCCTAACTTCGCCTTGTTGAGTTTCGTCAGCGACGTTGGGTTGGCGGCATTCGTGATACCGAGGATATTATCCACAGCATCATAGCGATACCTGTTTTCCATCACAGTCTGACCATCCGCTGTAAGGTTCATCACCTGCAGACGTTCACGCTGCTTGTCGTAGGTATAGGTAGTCTCCGTGCCATTACCGAGCTTCGTATAGACCGTGTGACCCTCCTTGTCGTAACCTATCCTGTCAACAATAACGCTCTGACGTCCCTGTTTATTGCTCGACATGCTCTCCACCTGTCCTGCAGCATTGTAGTGATAAGTCACCACTTCACCGTCAGGATAAGTCATCGTCTGCACCCGGTTCCAGCTGTCATAGGTAGCACCATAGACATAAGTCCTGATATCCGCCACACTCGCCATCACCGTACGGACGGTCTTCGTCACCTCACCCTGCTTGCCATAGTAATACGCTTCACCACCCGAAGCATCCTCCACGAGGGCAAGACGACCGGCACGGTTATACTTATCGCCAGCCTTACCATAGGTATAAGTAACACGGTTGAAGAGGTTTTCAGGATAAAGCACCTCATGTAGTCGCTCGAAGTCGTAGGTGTAAGAGATATAACCCTTGTCAGATATCGACTTCCTAAGCTCTGCCGTGAGCTTCGTCAGGAGGTTACATACATTGTATATTTTTTAATTATTACTAATTTGATATTTTATTAAAGTATTATCCATACAATGAATTTCAATTTTACCACAATTATTTTCAATTTTATTGTATGTGTCAGGTAATGATATTGTTTTTATGACTTCATATTGCTTTATATCTATAACAAAAACTTCTAATTCAGTAGCTACAAATATCTTTTTGTCATACATAACCATTTCGCAAAAAAGATACATTAAATCCAAACACATGATTCTATGTTTTTTCCTAAAATCATAAATAGCAAAATTTTGGTCAATTCCTATAGCATATACTTTAGGATATATTTTTAGGAACTCAGGTTGTAATAAGTCGCTTGACCAAGCTATTTTTGCATAAAAATTGCCTTCCACTAATTTCCCATATATTCGATAAGAATCATTATGGGAATCATCAAAAACTGAATCATAATTTATTTTTTTATATGTAAAATAGTCTATAATCTTAAGTTTCATTTCTTTATAAATATTTTGGGAATGATTGTTGTTACTTTTGGTGCTTTTGTCATATCTCCACCAGCGTAGAAAAAACTAGTTTGAATCTGACCTCTCTTACCAATATTTAAAACTTTATTTATTGTAATACCATATCTATTAGTGCTTCTAGAAACTTCAGTTCCTTTGACTAATATTGTAGCAAATGTTTTTGCTAATTGCTTTTTAGAACTAATACCTAAGGCGGTTAATTCCTTTAGGTTTTGAGCAGATCTTTGGACATTATGCACATTGCCTTCAACTACTCTGCCGAAGAAATAATCAAATTTACTCTCCGCAACTGTGAATTCTGCAACTTTAGTTCCTTTGTTAAGCACTTTAAATAAGCCTGCTCCACCACCAACTAGCCCTAAACCGATGTCTGAAAAAGTTGCTATACTATTTGCTGTATTGTCACTAGCTCCAGCAAATTTTACACCAGCTTTAATTCCTTGAAAGGTAAATGAATCAACTTCTTTACCTGTCCAAAGTTATCTTACACCAGCCTGAACATCATCTACCCCATGGACTACAGCTATTCCCCCTACAACAGCACCTACTCCTGACCAAGATGTAGCAATACCTCCTGTAATACCAGCTATTATTTGTAGACTACCTCCAATTACACGTAACCCTCCAGTAAATCTATTCCAACCAGGTCCTCGCCCATCAGGATCAATCAACTTAATTGGGTTGTCAAAAGTATAGACATATCCACCAGTAGTTGTATATTTCTCCGCTAACGGATCCACCCCATACCACAGACTCGTGACGGGATTCATGTACCTTGCACCATAATAGTACAAGCCTGTCTCGTCATCGAACTGCTTGCCATTGAACTTATACGGCAGGTCTTCACTGCTGCTGTGCTCATCAACTAACAGTTCACCATATGGCAGGTAAGCATCATACTGGGTGATGTTGGCTTTATCATCAGTTATGTAAGATGTTGAGCCGAGGTGGTCACTGTGATAGAAGAAGGTTTCTTCTTTCGTAGTGTCGTTTGGAATATAACCATATCCAGCCTGTGGGTCATCAGGGTTGCTTGGGTCATTCCAACTTACAGGTGGACCGAGGTTGGTATACGGTGTGGTGTTGGGGCGTGGAGTCTGAATCCAACCCTGTGGCACATCATGGTTGCCGAGTTCTGTGAGGACGGCATTATAACCAACACCCGTGTTCTCCGGATCACCGTACGCGCCCTTCTCTGTCGGTACACCTGGAGCTACACCCACCTTCTTATAATACGCTTCCTTCTGAGTCTGAATCTGATTCATGCGTTCTGCATAGTCCTGCTGACCAGCAGTGACGTATGAACCGTTGCGTCCGTAAACGTTGTTAAACAATCCTGTACCGATACGGCTGGCGATTCGTTTGTCACCAATGAAGTAATGCTTCGTGAATCTATTCTTGTTAACAGAGAGGATACTTGCAAGGTAAAGCGTGAAGTTATCTGTCTCATGGAAGGTAACACCCTGCGGTGCACCGTTGATATATACTCCCTCCATCGTTCCGTAACTCTTCATGATACGCTCACCAGAAGCATTGTAAGTGTAACGACTCGTCTTACCGTTATCGCTTAAGACCATGAGGCGGTTATCCTCATCCCAGTACATTTCACGGGTAGTGTTGGTTGAATCGTTCGTTACCAGCGTTGGATTGCCGTTGGCATCATACGTGTAATGGTCATGACCAATCCTATCCTGTCAACAATAACGCTCTGACGTCCCTGTTTATTGCTCGTCAGGCTCTCCACCTGTCCGGCAGCATTGTAGTGATAAGTCACCACTTCACCGTCAG
Organism: Prevotella sp. C561; assembly: GCF_000224595.1. NCBI lineage: Bacteria > Pseudomonadati > Bacteroidota > Bacteroidia > Bacteroidales > Prevotellaceae > Prevotella > Prevotella sp. C561. The sequence goes on from NZ_JH114142.1 coordinate 129,111, forward strand.
GATAAGTCATTGTCTGCACACGGTTCCAGCTGTCATAGGTACATTATAGGTATAGGACATAAAAAAATAATTATCAGCTGTACATGTGGTTCGAAGACTAAAACTCTTCTATTATCTTTGCTATTTCTTTATCAATCTTTTCCATTTTAGGACAAAAAAAGTTCTCTTATACATTCTTCTAAAGATAAGCACATCTGTTATATTATTTTTTATCCAAAGTTCAAAGATTATCAGAAGGTCTAATGATAGTTTTTTCCCTGTATAATCTGTGATTAGAACATCATAATCGCCTATTCGCTTATACACTTGACTCCCGTTTGGATATAGAGTATATCCATTATTATTAAAAAACTTGATATTTCTCTTTATAAAATATGAATATTCCATAATAACGCTTATTTTGTAGAAGGAACACATCCTAGTCCTGGTATAATAAAAATAATAGCAGGCTCAGTCCCATGTTTTATAGCATCGTCTATATTCTTAGCACCATTTTCCCAAGTTGGACGAACAGCCTGATTAAAGCCTAATCCCCATAGAGTACCAAAATAGGGGATATATGAAGGCGTTTTTAGAACCCCTTCTGTTAGATAGTATGATTGAGCTTGGATAGTACTAGAAGTAATATCCTTATAGTAACGTATGAACCGTTGCGTCCATAAACGTTATTGAACGTACCTGTTCCTATCATTGAAGCGTTCCGTTTGTCACCAATGAAATAATATTTCGTAAAGCAGCTTCAACTATCTGATATTATAATCGTCGGTTTTGCTGTACTTATCACCTGTCTTATTATTGGTAATAAGTATTTGCAACATGATATTTCCAGCATAGATTAATAGCCACGATATTTGTTGAGGAAAGCTTCAATTGATGAAGACAACTGCTTTACTTCAAAAGGAGAGTGAGTTATAATGAAGACTTCACCTATATTATTAATGGCAATATAGTCGCCATCATTTAAGTTCCTAATAGTATAATATGTGTTTCCCCCAATCTCAAGTTCATTAATATCACCTACATCTATTAGCTTTAGTTCTTCTGGTGAAAGTTTATGCAAAAGCTTTTCTATAAAAGCTTTCTTCCCGTTTGAATGATTTGCATGTGTATTTTCTTTCAGTGTGGTAAGGCGAACTTTACACCAATCTAAATGTTTAAATTTAGAATTAAAATAATAGCCAATTATTGTACCAAACGAAATAAATAGCTGTACTTCTACATATTCTTGTTTCTTTTTATCCCAAATATAGATATCTGACAATGTTATCAACTCAGGATATTTGTAATTACTATAGTCATGGTATTCTCTATTGAGAACCAAACTATAGAACCCCTTTCCATAATGTTTATTCTTACATTTTCCGATAATATATTTGTTGTTTATTTGCTTTAGTAGAAAGTTCCATTTAGTTGGCAAGATGCAAATCACATTTTTAAGAAAGTTGAAATCTTGCTCCTCCATTTTGTTTTTATCAAAAAAGCTAAACATCTTATTTCGTTTTTAATTTTACTCTTCCTTTGTTTATTATTGTACTTTTCCTGCTCAGTAAGAGTATATCTTTATACGTCTTCTAAACTTGATACTTCTTCTAAAAATAATTCTGTTATAGATAGGAACAAAACAGGAGGAAATCATTCCTCTACTGTGACGTTCATCACAGCATTGAGAAGACGCTTTTCCTACATCACAACCCGACATCCACTGTAAGGTCCAGTACCTGCAGACGCTCAGCGTTATGTGTTATGTCGTAGCTATGCTGGCAATGTTATTCTCTTACTGAAAAGAATACATAAACTAAACATACCACTTTCAAAGGCAAATATACAACATTATTTTGTAAATGGGTCTTAAGATCATGGGAAAACGGGGAAAGACGAAGTGCTGTGTGCGTATGAATGTAACCATACCAGAATAATAAAAGGATCTTCTGATATATGGAATGATAAACTAAAGCTTTTATATCATAAGGCACACGGAGTGAGCAGAGGTAAAGGCAATGGCACGGAGTTGCAATGGCACAAAGAGTGACGGAGGTATAGCGTACAGATTCCTGATAACTATTGGGATAAACGCTTTGGGCATAAAGTCGCTAATAAAATATACAAACAACCTACGTAGCTCTACATACCGACAGTGCCTCCGGGACTACCGCTGCTTTGTATGAATAATCCTCCGTACTCTCCTTTTTTCTGTGTGACACTTCATCAAAGTTATAAACTTAGCCGGCACACTTTTCACTCCAAATATCTGTACCCCTAAAAACCACAATTTAGTTTCATTTTTAGTTGCTGTCATTTTTAACATTTCGTATAATAGCTTCATATTCAGAATATTAATGATTATAAAAGGGTGACAGAAGTGACAGCAAAATAGAAAACGGTATGTAATTGTCTTTTGTCCTTGGATGGAAAAGGATCACTGATAATTATAAGAAATAGTTGTTAATAATAAAACTATACAATATTGTTTCTTGTGAACGTATCCGCCTTTCTTTATAACACCGAACCATCACAAAATCACCTGAAGTATATTTACAAAAAGTTGAAGTAGTAAGTCTACAAATTCAGGAGATATGCAAAGGATTCAATCTTGTATTCCATTGTTTACCAACGTCTTACAAACTCCATTCAAGAAGGTGCCCTTTTATACCGCAAAAGGGCTTTTTTAACGCCTTAAAAGAGCATATTTTGGTTTGTAAAACGGCATCTTTTACTTTGATAAAGACCACCTACTAATCTTTATTTATGAATCTTTATTACAACACCACAAATCTCCTTCTTCTTTTAGACAACAGAGTACTGCCTTCTCTAAATTGTCATAAAATATCATGAGAACGTTTATTTTTCAATTTTCTTGTCACTTACATCGCAACCCTACAGGCCACAACACATTAATAATAAGACATTTACACGAAATATTAAAAATGACAGCAACAAAAATAATAAAACTAAATTAGGTTATTAGTGTAACTATAGAAGTTCCATTCAAATACTAAAATGCAATCATGTACCATTTGCTTACTACAAGCTACATAAGACACCCAAGAAGACAAATTATCGTTGTCGAGACTTAATTCCTTATTACCTAACATTGAAGAATTCACTTACTAAAATTCTGTAATATCAATCGCTATCACTTCCTGTTTGATATATAATCTCATAGATTCTTTCAGAGATTATATCTTTTCCTCCCTCAGCAAGATCTGGACATGTAAATATTTTACCATTATTTGTATAAATGATAAGAATAGAATAGGGATATATAGAAAGATTATAATCATTAATTCCACCTATATCAGCTATTTTTACTTCACCATACTTAGCTTTTAAACAATCATAAAAATAGATCCTATCCTTTTGAGTATATAAGTAGACTTTATTCCATAAACGCTGAAATATAAAATAAAAACTTATGCAACACACTAATAATACTAAAAGAAAAAGATAACTAAATACAATATAAAGTATTGGTGATCTTCTACTAACATTCATTAAGCAGAACATAAATGCTCCTAATGGCAAGAAACTTGCTATAGCTTGCAAAACAAGTAACTCTTTAGATATCTTATATTTTATATTCATAATCAATAATAGAGATGAACTCACGAAACAAATTTACCTCTTATAATTAATAGGATTAAACTTAAAGGTAGCAGCCATTCCCCTGCCCATATTAGCAAATAAGACGGAGAAGGCTACAGGTAATTTTAGGTACTACACATGTTCAAGAATCAATTATCCGGACAGGATTTCCACCACCAAATAGATAAAGGATAGTTCGTACGTATTTCTCAGCCAATGGCTCTACCCCATGCTATATACTTATGATTGAATTCATGTACCTTAATATTAGTACAAGCCAGTTTCTCATCTAACTGCCTACAGTTGAACTCATACGCCAGATCCTTGGATATAGAGTCTTCCTCTACGAGGAGTTCTCCGTACGGAGCATTATCATCATGTAGCTGGATGATGTTGGTTAATTCGTCTGTAATGCAAAATGATGAACTCAAATTGTCACTAAGTCTGACCACCTTGTCGTAACCTACCCTGTCAACTATAACACTCTACTAACCTGTCTATTGCTCGTCAAGCACACCACCTATCCTACGGTATTGTAGTGATAGATTACTACGTCACCATTAGGATAAGTCATCAACAACACACGGTATTCAAGAGTCGTAGCCTAAATCATCGAACTAAAAGTATATTTCAGAATAAATAAAGCTCTATAAGAGTTATGGTCCCTTTATCAACACATCCATATATCTCGCATCTACAGAAATGTAGGGATACTGTTTTCTATACTTCTCAAAAGAATCTACCCATAATTTACTCTGTACTATTGCATTCGGAGTGTCTGCCGAATAGGTAATCATTTTAGAGTTATTCATTTGATTACTCAATTCACTGTAACCATCACTATATGGTTCTGCAAAAATATATAAGCTGTCGTTAGGTACGATAAAGATATGAACTGTACCAATATTAGATAGTTTAAGATAATTCTTTTGAGGTGGAAGAATCCCATAATACGAATAGGGTATGACAAAACATCCATTGTTCGTTTTCCAAACAGTTAAAGTTCTATCCCCTATTTTATAGAAATGTCTACTTTCGTAAAACAACATCAGGGATACTATGAGTATAATTAAAAATACTACATATTTTCTCATCTTATATAAAACATATTTAAAGAAAGACTTTGAAAGTCATAGATTCTTTTCCAAGTAAGTTCACACACTTTTTGTAGCATCCTTTGCTTATAGTATTGTCCTTACCTGTAAACTTTATTGCCTCTGTTAACACCAGCCTATTCTACAAATTAGTAAACCATGGTATCTTTACTATGTATATCTTACTAATAGCTCTCTAATGCCTCCAAGGCTTTACATGAAATAGTCCAACCTCGTCCTGCTCTACCAGCCTACACTCCCTGCATTATAATTATCAACGTCACACATATTTGTATAATAGGGTTTACCATCTCGGTCCATTATAAGCGACACTCTATACATATATTAATAAGAACAATGATTGCCTTTATAAGATACGTTTCTTTCCATTTGCATTATGCATACATCATGACATCTATGTGGCTTAAAGGTATCCTTGAATCAAAGAACTTTTGTCTTGTAAGATTAGGGACATCTTGCGGGACCTTTCGTTGCACTATTCAATTCCAGCATAGGACAACCTTTGGAATCGTAGGTGTAATAATCATGTCCTATCTGCGTTGGAGCAGTTGGGCGGTTACTGTCCTCATACTTATAAGCAAAGTTATAAGACTTAGCAGTCGTCGTTGAGTCAACCTTCTGCACATTCGTGAACGGCTCACTCAGCCTTCCGAACGACATCACCATATCATACCATGCACGCTTAGCCTTACCGTTTGCATGAACAAGGCGGTTCAGCTCATCATACTCATACGTATGCGAACTCCTTCCTCCCAGCTTCGCCTTGTTGAGTTTCGTCAGCGACGTTGGGTTGGCAGCATTCGTGATACCGAGGATATTGTCCACAGCATCATACTGGTACCTGTTCTCCATCACAGTCTGATCATCCGCTGTAAGGTTCATCACCTGCAGACGTTCACACTGCTTATTCCAAGTATAGGCTTCTCCATCCTCTTATTACACTTTGTTAGACTGTTATTTTCAAATGGGAAAAGAGGGGTCAATACCAACTCTATAGAGCCAATAGTTGCCAAACTCCCTTGCAAAAAAGCCCGAAGCCTATACCTTCATTAGGTCTACTCAACTGTACAGAATGGCGTGAAAGAAATGATAGAGTTGAATTCTTATAAATTCAGTGGTTCACTTCTCCTACAGATTGAATCTACCTTTTGACAACAAAGGTAATGAATCAACCTTGTTTCACAAAAGGATTTTATATATTGTTTAAGTCTCTTGCTGTAAACGTAGATTACCTTCTATTATTTGAGGTGGTGTCTGAGGCTTAAAAGCCATTAAGATTGAAGGCTTTTCCTTAATAATATCATCTAATATATAGATATCATCGTCGATTAAACGAGATAAGCCTGTGAGAAATTCACAAATCTTATTGTGAACATTCAAACTATTTACAAACCGAACATCAATATCCATTTCTAATTGTTCTGTACTATTTAAGTACCATCTAATAACAGGTTTATTATATAAGAAAACAGTTATTATTTGATTATGAACACCATGTTCTATATAGTCTGCAAAATCTTTAATACTCTCTTCCATAGAGAGGAAAGGGGTTTTACAGATATAGTTGTAGATAGCTGTCATAGCACCTCTCTTAAGATGAAAAGCAATTATATCTCTTACATAATCATCATTAGTATAATATATATGTTTCTTTATTTGATACCAGTCCATCATAACCATCTTATTTGTTCTTAAATATTTGAATCTATCAGATTATCCTTCATGACTTATATTAAAGCCATCTCCAATAGCTTTATGATAAACAGCTCTTATTCCATTAGGCTCTATATCAAACATCTAATACATAGACGTCGTATGTTCCTGGGAATTCTCATAAAGAGAAGTTAGCTATATATTAATCACAAGACCGCAATATTTGTATAACAAGTAATATCATCCAATAAACAAAGATAAACAAATATTGGTAAATAAAAGTAGCTATCAGTAAGAATTAATAAGCCTAATAAAAAATCCTCTTTATTATCGATGCCACCAGTACTTTAGCTTGTAACACTATAAACACTCTGATAATAAAATAAAAAAGGAACATCCTTGCGGATATTCCTCTTATAACACTCAGTGATTCCGTTGGGGTTCGAACCCAAGACCCACAGCTTAGAAGGCTGTTGCTCTAATCCAACTGAGCTACGGAACCATCATGTGGGTGCAAAGGTACGGAATAAATTCGGTTCTGCCAAATTCCATTCCTTCAAATTTCATACCTATTAAACTATCTTGTCAAATTATTTATATTTCTGTAAAAACGTATCGGCTTGTGTATTACCAAGTTCCTTTGCTTTTTGAATATTCTTTATTCCAGACTCTTTCTGTTTACTTTCGCATTGTGCTATACCCAAGATAAGGTATGCATCAGGCTGAGCAGCATCAAGTTGGATTGCTTGTTGAGCAGCACTCATTGCAGCATCAAGCTTATTTAAACGTAACAAAAGACTTCCTGCCTCCGTTGGGTATAAAGGCTCTTTAGGGTCAAGTCGTGATGCAACAAGAATGTCTTGTAGTGCCTGCTGCCACATACGTCCCTTCACCTCACACTGTTCACGCATATAATAGAATGCTGCGCCAAGACGTCCCTGATTAAAATATTCATACGTATAATAATCTTGTACAGCCTTTCGATACTCCCCCATCTTCTCCAGCTGTTGTCCACGTGTATAGAAATATGGTGCAGAAGTAGATACGTATGGTGTATCACAAAGTTCGATACTCTTATTGAGTAAGTCGAGAATCTCCTGATCAGTACCTCCCAGATGTTGGCGGCTCTGTGCCATTTCCAAATACAACTCTGGATTATTAAATTTCGTCTTAGTTAGTGCCTCAAAGTCTGTATAAGCCTTTGCATAATCACCCTTTGCATAAGTAATTTGTGCTTGCAAATGGCGATAAGCATCATTGGCTTTTGCAGATTGAGCCTTTTGGACTTCATCCAAAGCCTTATCAAGTGTCCACCCAATAGCTTTAGCTTTTTCCTCAAACTCAGGGATAAACGCATTACGATAAATAAGACGAGCATAATTATAGTGAGCTTCATCCTTTGCAGTAACCTTTCCGATAGCAGTCTGCATTGTTTTATCAGCATTTGCGACCTCACCTTTAGCAATCTGTATGTTCGCTAACGCATAATATCCATCATTTGACTGTGGGAACTTAGTAATAAATTCGTTGACAATAGCCTCATGTATATTAGCAGGCTTCTCTGAAGAAAGCATCAAAGCAACAACAGCCTCTTCCAACGTGTTAGGTAAACCGATTCGTATATCACTCTGTCGAAGCGTTACATCATTCTGTGAAAGACCCTTAAGAACAAAGTCCTTCGCATAGTTAGCATCCGTGGAACTCTGGGAGTCACCAGATTTATTGTACAAACCTATAACCTGTCCCTTTTTATCAAAGACCGGAACACCATTCATCTTATCTGTTGCAGATGAGCTTAAAATAGCATAGTTATACTTATCCATGAACTTTTCAACACTTGTCACATTGGCTTTCTCAGCATTTCCACTTTTAAGTATAGGAGTAAGCCAAACCTCGTCACCTGCAGAAACAGTTGTTGCTAAAAGGTGCAGCAGCAGTCTTACCACTCACTTGAAACTTTGCTATATCATAGATTTCATTCGCACCAAGCAGACATTCCACGTCATGCTTCTGTCCCTTCGAATCTACAATAACAGCTTTATCAGCACCTATAAAAGGCTTCCATGGACTGACAGCAATCCCATCAGTACTTATGCAAACACCATTAGAAGTTGCCAAAATACTGCCATCTGCCTTAAAAGTTGTCAATGTAAAGGCTGCATCTGCAGCTTTCTTCACAGCGGCAGGCTGTGCGAAAAGGCTTGTAGACACACCAAACACAAGTGAAATGGCCAAAATTAAAGTTCTTAGTTTCATGTTCATTCTTTCTTTCATTGTATGTTTTTAGTAAGGTGTTATTTTTTCTTCTTACTTAATTCTAACAGTTCACGAGCATTCTGTAAAGCTGCATCAGAGATATCAGCTCCCGAAAGCATCTGTGCTATCTCTGTCACACGCTGCTCTTGTGTCAACTCACGCATGTGACTACGAGTACCTTCTGCTGTTTCTTCTTTCTCAACCTTATAATGTGAGCTACCCAAAGCAGCAATCTGTGGAAGATGAGTGATAGAAATAACCTGACGATTATTATCGCCCATTTCTTGCATGATGAGCGCCATCTTCTGTGCAATCTTACCACTAACACCAGTATCAATCTCATCAAAAATAATTGTTGGTAACTTCACTGCTCCACTTACCATTGCCTTTAACGACAACATCACACGAGCAATCTCACCACCGGAAGCTACCTGTGCTACTGGTTCCATAGCTGTACTTGTATTGGCAGAGAAAAGGAATTGAACCTTGTCTGCGCCATCTAATGATAGAGCCTTAGGCGACAAATCAACCTTAAACCTAACATTAGGAATACCAAGTGGTATAAGACGGCTCTTCATCTGTTCTTCAACAATCTTTATAGCCTTATGTCTTAGCCCTGTTAACTTCTCTGCTTGCTTTTCACAAGCTACAAGTTTTGCTTTAACATCTTGTTCAAGTAAATCCAGTTCTTCGTCGCTATTATCGATATTCTTAAGCTGTTCTGCAATATTATCACGAATCTCGATGAGCGCTTTCTCCGTAGAAACATGGAACTTTTGTTCAAGTGTATTCAGTAAGTCAAGCTGCTGATTGATACTATCTAAGCGTGAAGGGTCAAAGTCGATATTCTCAACTTCACTACTAACCTCACCTGCAATATCCTTCAACTCTATATGTACTGATGACAGTCGTTGTACCAGTTCTTGTGCTTTAGGATACACCTTCTCTATATCACCAAGACTATCCAGACTCTTTCCAAGCTTACTAATAACTCCACTATCATCATCATTCAGCAGATTATCAGCTTCATAGAAAGCTGTTTTGATATCTTCAGAATGTGAGAGAGTCTCACTCTCCTGCTCCAACTCTTCTTGCCTGCCTTCTACCAACCCTGCGTTATCCAATTCACTAAACTGAAAACGCATAAACTCTTCGTTTTCCTGTACCTTTGAGATCTGTTCTTTCACACTTGACAGATGTCGTTCAGCCTCTTTATATTGCTGAAATGCTGAACGATAAGCAGCCAGTTCCTTACTGTCTTGAGCAATGATGTCTATAACATTCAGTTGAAAATCATCCTTCTGTAACAATAAGTTTTGATGCTGTGAATGAACATCTATTAGCTGCTCACCCAATGCACGCATCATCTGCAACGACACTGGCGTATCATTAATAAAAGCACGAGACTTGCCCGTAGCCGTTAGTTCACGACGAACAATTGTATCTTCTGGTTCGAAATCAATATCATGTTCTGCAAAGAAAGAATCAAAACCATAGTTAGAAAGGTCAAAATGTGCTTCAATAGTACATTTCTTCTCTCCTTGTTTAATTTGTTTGCTATCAGCTCGATTACCTAACAATAATCCGATAGCACCAAGGATAATACTCTTTCCTGCACCTGTTTCACCAGTAATAACCGAGAAACCAGAATGAAAGGCTATATCCAACTGGTCTATCAACGTATAGTTTTTTATATATAGATGTTTCAGCATATATTTATCAATAATACTAAGTGAAGTTAGAATATAGGACTATTTCATACTACAATAGAATTACTACTGTTTTATTTTGTCCCATGTAATGTTCTGACTGGCATTGATACCAAAGAGGATATCATAAACCGACTCCTTTTCTTTCTGTGTACCTTTCCCTTTGTATATATTAGCCAATTCGTCCTTTTTATAGTCTGTCCATATCTGTGGTAACATACTTATCGGGCGATTGTCATGTGCTTTCTTTAAGTCATTTTCCAATGCAATAGTTATGTTTGTACGTCCACGTTCAGCATTGTTAGCCATCTCGTCCAATCCTGTTCTGTAATAGTCATATTGTAACTGGCGAAATGGTTTCATTGCACCATCAAGATAGTCATTGATGATAGCAAACCGATTACGTGAATTATCAAAAGCTTTCCAACCCGTAAAGTTAAGATTCTGTGCATTATTCGTCAGAACCATACAACGTTGAAGAATATCTTCACCACCCATAGGAGCGAAAGAGTCTAAATCTAATCCTATGATAAGATAAGCATAATAGGCTATCAGAGCAGTCAATTGATTATCTATATTCTCCTCATTAAACTCAATCTGATCGAATTGAGCAAAGGTGAAATTGAAATCACCATCCTGATTGTTATAGAGCGTAGAAGTGTAGGCTGCATTATAAACAGGGCGGTTTGCCTGAATTAAAGCCGTACAAGTAAAAAGGTTATTACCTGGGTCATACTTACTAACAGTAATATTAAAGTTACAGTTTATACGTTCCTTTCTTTGGAACTGATAATGAGTCCATTGACGAGTATTAATAAACTGTTCTAAAGTCTGTTGTAAATTCTCAAAGACAGAAGCATCCGTACCCTGAATCTGATTATGATTCACGGTCACTTTCGCATTCAACTCTTGTGCTGATAATTCTCTATTAGAGAATAGCAACAAGCTCATCAATAATATCACGAGCCACTTCTGTCTTTGGTTTCTTTGCATAACGCTTCTTACCTTCTTTGTTGATAATCGTTATTTGGTTATCATCTGCCTGAAAAGTCGTCCCTGGAATCCTCGTTGAATTCAATACGATGAAATCAGCATTCTTCTTTTCCAACTTTCTTTGAGCATTATTTTCTTCTTCATTTGTCTCCAGTGCGAATGCAACAATGCGTTGACTCTTTTCCTTCATACGCCCTATTGTCGCAGCAATATCCTGTGTTGGCTTCAGCTTTAAGACTAAGTCGTCACCTACACGCTTAATCTTTTCTTCTGCAATCGCCTCAGGTCGGAAGTCAGCAACAGCTGCACAAAGTATCGCAGCATCGCAATCAGGAAATACTCTGACAGCAGCCTCAAACATTTCCTTGCAACTTTCAACATTTACTCGTTGGATGCCATCAGAACACGTAAGGCTTACTGGCCCTGCTACAAGCACCACTTTTGCACCACGTCGGGCACATTCCTCAGCTAAAGCGAAGCCCATCTTGCCAGACGAATAATTACCTATAAAACGTACTGGGTCAATCTTTTCGTATGTAGGACCAGCTGTTATAAGAATTTTTTTATCTATTAGGTCATATAAAGTAGACTGTGACTCAGATGAAACAGAGAAGAATTTGTCTAATGCCTTGACGATATTCTCTGGCTCTTCCATCCTCCCTTTCCCTTCCAGACCACTGGCAAGAAAACCGCTACCTGGCTCTATTATATAATTACCAAAGCTACGCAGTGTCTCTATATTCTTCTGTGTAGAAGGATGCTTATACATATCTAAGTCCATTGCTGGCGCAATAAAGACAGGTGCTTTCATAGAGAGATAGGTAGTAATAAGCATATTGTCAGCTATTCCATTTGCCATTTTGCCTAACGTAGCAGCTGTGCAAGGTGCAATGACCATAGCATCTGCCCATAGACCAAGGTCTACATGAGAATTCCACGTACCATCCTTCTGTGAGAAAAACTCACTTACGACAGGTTTATGTGTCAAGGCTGACAATGTGATAGGGGTAATAAATTCTTTACCAGCAGGGGTGATAACCACCTGTACCTCTGCCCCACTCTTTATCAGCTCACGAATAATAAGACAACTCTTATAAGCCGCTATAGAACCTGTTATGCCTAAAACTATTTTCTTCCCTGTCAACATCACCTTATCTATTATTGAACTCTCTTAGTCGAATACGCGTCAACACCTGCTTTGTGTTATAGGTGAAATCGCTTGCAAGCATCCAACTATAATAACCAGGATCTTTGTGTAACACCTCAGCTACATCCCAACCTTTGTATTTACCAAAGTTAAACACTTCATGTCGGCGTGGTTTTCCTGTAGCATCCAATAGCTGATTACCATCCTTATCTGTCATATCACGCCACACCATACGACCAGCAAAGTCTACAAAATCATTCATTTTTGAGAACTCTGCAAGCTCATCCATGTCATTATTCAATGAACGCTCTTCTTCTTCTTGCTTACCAGGAGCATACATATCAAGCTCACCCTGTAGAACACGCCATGTGGCCTCAGTATCCTGATCAGCTCTATGCGCTTCGAAATCATCCTCCATTTTCCTGCCACAATAGAACTTATATGCTGCAGCAAGATTGCGACGTTCCATCTTGTGATAGATATTCTGTGCATCTATCAGGCGACACTTTGAGAAATCAAAATCAACACCCGCACGTAAGAATTCTTCTGCCAACATCGGAACATCAAATCGATTGGAATTAAAGCCAGCAAAATCACATCCTGCAAACTTCTCTGATAATTCCTTTGCCTTCTGCTTAAAGGTAGGCGCATTAGCCACATCCTCGTCCGAAATACCAGTTAACAACGTTACTTCTGTAGGTATAGGCTTTCCAGGATTGATAAAGATATTCTCTCTTTCCTCCCTTCCATCAGGATAAACCTTGATGTAAGAGATTTGAATAATACGGTCGTTTACAAGGTCAAGCCCTGTTGTCTCCAAATCAAAGACTATCAATGGCTTTGTCAAATTCAGCTTCATACGTTTGTGTATAACCCTATATATAATCATAAAGGAGAATGGCTATATAGAGATACACAGCCATCCCCCCAAATAAGATTTATTTTATTACTCTTTTAATCGCTTAATAGCATCGGCATAATCAGCATGAGAATGTCCTCATTCTCTGGCTGTTTGTCTGGTACAATAACACCTGCACGAGAGGGATCTGCCAACTGTATAATGACATCATCGCTCTCAATATTATTCAAAATATCAAGCATACTTGAACCCTTAAAGCCTATGCTCATAGGATTACCACCATATCCACAGGTGACACTCTCCTTTGCACTTGTTGCGAAATCAATATCTTCAGCATTCAACTCCATCAGACCAGCTGACACATGGAAGCGAATTTGCTGAGAAGAATCGCTCGCAAACGGCAACACACGACGCAAAGCACCAATCAAAGTCTTACGATCAATCGTGACTTGGTTAGGGTTGTCTTGAGGAATTACGCTATTATAATTAGGATACTTACCTTCTATCAAACGGCAAGAAAGATTACCTTCGGCAAAAGATATCTCTGCAGAACGCTCATCAAAACGAATAATAACATCTCCACCATCCTTTGCCAACACATTCTTCAATAATGAAGCAGGCTTTTTAGGTAGGACGAATGAGGCTGGAGTATCACTCTTAATAGAGAAAATCTTATTCCTTACAAGTCTGTGCCCATCACTGGCTACAACAGCCAAAGCATCTTCCTTCAAATCAAAGTAAACACCATTCATAACAGGGCGAAGCTCATCTTGCGCTGTTGCAAAGAGTGAACGTGTCAAACTATCAGACAACATCTCAGCTTGAAGTGTGATCGTTGTTGCATTCTCAGACACTGATTGAGCCTTCGGATACTCATCTGCTCCAAGAATAGGGAAATTATATGAACCATTCTGATAGGTAACATATATCTTCATCTCATCCAAATTAACATCCAATGTTAGTGGTTGTTCTGGAAGTTCTTTCACAGCATCAAGAATCGTATGATTGTTCACTGCGAAATCACCTTCGCCCTCACAATTCTCAAGGTTCAATGTTCCACGCATGACATTCTCACTGTCAGACGCTGTTATTGTAAGCTGTCCATCATGAACTTCAAACAAGAAACAATCCAAAATAGGCAGAGAGTTCTTACTATTTATTACTCGAGAGAGAGTCAACAACCGGCTGCTCAATGCAGTACTTGAAAGGTTAAATCTCATTAGTATGTATTTTAGTTAATATTCATATTATGTATATCCGAATTAAGACACCAGACTTCTCATCATAGTCGTCTTTCTTCTTCATCGTACAAAAATACAAAAAAGCGCCGTGAAAAACAAAAATTAAGTATAAAAGTTTCGGTTTTTAGAACTATTTTAGTAATTTCGCAAACAGAATAAAGTATTAAAATAACCAAAATAAGTAGATAAATGGATTTACAAGGAAAAGTAATCGCTGTCCTCCCTGCACGTGAAGGAACTTCTGCTCGAGGACCATGGAAGTCACAACAGTATGTCATCGAAACCCATGACCAGTATCCAAAAAAGATGGTCTTCGATGTTTTTGGCGCTGACAGAATTGAACAGTTTGCTATTAAAGCAGGTGAAGAACTCAATGTTAGCTTTGATATTGATGCACATGAATACAACGGTCGTTGGTTTAACAATATTCGTGCATGGAACATTCAGCGTGTTGATGCAACGGCTGTAATAGCTGGTGCACCTGCAGCAGCTGCCCCTATTAATCCGCAGCCAGCACCTGCAGCAGAATCACAACCAGCCCCATTCCCTCCTGCACAGCCAGAGGAGAACTCTACTGACGACCTACCATTCTAATAGAATTACACTATTTTCTGATATAGATAAAGACAGGCTCTCTGATTTAGTAGAGTCTGTCTTTTTGTTTTAACAGATATTCTTATTACTAAAAATCTTAGCTTTATACCTTATTATATGGTGATACTATGAGTTGTAAACACAATGTCTATAAAAGCAAAACCTATTATCAAATTTATAGTACCTCAAATCCGCAACTAAGCCTTTCAACATCCTTATTGCATTTACACATCCTCTCATTACTGAATTTGCAGATAATTTGAATTTGAAACACCCACTTCTGCCTACAATATCCCCTTACCCCACAATGTGACTTGAGGCAATACGCAGTATTATTCCCCAAAATCCTACATACCATCCATCCGTTTCTGTCTTTGAATCACAAGTCGGTATGCTTTACCCTTCCACTTCTCAACAAGGATAGAGTTCAATTCAAACTCAATACCATTGATTTCCTCTGTTTTCCAGCCTTTGAGAGCAAAGGTGTCATTGTAGATCGAACTGCAGCGGTTAGCACGGATATAGAAGGACTTGCTGTGTTTTTCTATTTCCTCCACGATTTCCTTGGAGCATGCTCCACAATCAGTTCTGAAGCGATTGATAATGAGCCCATTCTGTTCAAATCTCTCAAAGAACCTCTTCTGCGTGTTCTTCTGATGGAAACGAACATTTGTGTTACCATTGCTATTCTCTATACCGACTATCAAATCGCCAATAACCGACACGCCAGGGCGATAACCAAAGAACTTCTTGTATGTAGGCTTTGCATCATACTTCTCTATCTCTATGATCTGATGGTCGAAATCAACATCATACATCTCACTCCCTTTCAGTTGGCCAGATGCAAATATACAATTGAGCAATAAAGTATTGAGAGTGTCAGCCGTATTGAAATCGTAGGTCTTGCCCATATCTGATGTGTATGAAATGTTTTCTTGCGTCAACTCCTTTATCGCTCTGAGGATAGTATCAGAGCTACAAGTGCGAAGTGTCAGATGAAGCGAGAGGTGGTTCATCAAATGAGTAGTGACATCCTGGGGTACATGATCCGCCACAGAAGTAGATACTCATGAGAGAACGAATGATTTCGCTGTACTGATAACCGAACGATCTACACCTTAGACCGAGGGTTGAGTCGATTACAGATGATAATGTGTGGAGTCAAATTGCTCCATGATTGAAAATAACACCCCAAAAGGAGTGAGTCTCTCAGATTTAATTTGTATCTTTGCCATGTCCATCGTCGGATTCTCTTGTTTTTTTGCAACACTAAGATAAGTGAAAACTCTGACATGGCAAAATCCTGAGCAACTTTTTGTTGCTCTGGTACTTAAAAAGTTTAATTTATAATAGTGTTGCGGAATTAAGAATGTTCATGTAAAACAAAGTACTTATGATATCTGTCTATTCCATCAAACCGCAGTTTCAACGGGTGTTAACGCCTATTTTAGAGTTGTTGCATCGTGCAAAAGTTACTGCCAACCAAATCACCTTGTGGGCTTGTGTCCTCTCACTTGTCATCGGCATTTTGTTTTGGTTTGCGGGCGATGTGGGTACATGGCTCTACCTTTGCCTGCCTGTGGGACTGCTGATACGTATGGCCCTGAATGCCTTAGACGGCATGATGGCTCGTCGTTACAATCAAATAACCCGAAAGGGAGAGCTGTTAAACGAAGTGGGTGATGTCGTTTCGGACACCATTATTTATTTTCCGCTGTTGAAGTATCATCCCGAAAGTCTTTATTTTATTGTGGCTTTCATTGCCCTCAGCATTATTAATGAATACGCAGGAGTGATGGGAAAGGTGCTGTCGGCAGAACGACGGTATGATGGTCCGATGGGCAAGAGCGACCGTGCTTTCGTTCTCGGCCTCTACGGGGTGGTCTGTTTGTTTGGTATAAACCTTTCAGGATATTCCGTTTACATCTTTGGGGTTATCGATTTGTTGCTTGTACTCAGCACGTGGATTAGGATAAAGAAGACGTTAAAAGTAACCAGGAATTCGCAAACGCCTGAGTAAACCGATGGTATTGATAAGCAGTGGAGTATGAAAAAGAAACCTTATCCAACGGTTGCGGTTTTTTCTGGCGGTGGTACACGTTATGCTTTGTATCTCGGCATGTATGCGGCGATGCAACATTATGGTGTAAAGCCCGACCTGCTGATTGCCGCTTGCGGTGGCAGTATCGCTGCCAACATCATCAACTCGTTTGCTACCGACGAGCAGCGAAAGGCCTTTATACAGTCTGAAGAGCTGTATCGCTTTGTGCAAAACACCCGAATGACACGTTTCAAAATGCTGTATAAGATAGGTGTCTATTGCCAGCGCAAGGTGCGAAACACATTCTATGCTCCTTATATAGAAAATATTTTCGATAAATTTATCGTAGACATGCCCACCGACATACGCCCGCTTTTGCCCTCGTTGGCTGTTCGACCAACCCTTCCCACCATCGTAGTAGGTGCCCGATTGTTGTTTGACAGGGCTGACGTCGGTAAAGAAAGAAACGGAAGAAAACTTTATCGGAAGGTGCTTTTTACCGATGCCGAGACAGCTAGAAACATCGATTTGCCGGCTGTTAACTGCAATTTTAAAAGCTATGAGGGTAGTGCCATCGACCCGCAAGTTGAGCTGTTTCAAGATGTTCCCTTACCCATTGCCACCCGAATATCTGTTTCGGATATGTTCTACGTTCAGCCCGTGCATTACAAAGGTGCCTATTTTGCGGGCGGAATTATTGATTTGATGCCCATAGAACTGGCCGAACAACTTGGCGAAACAATTATCTTTGAGAAGAAAAAGGGGTTTGGCACCATCGACGAGGCACTTATTAGAGCCGTATTTGGATATAGTGGAAACCGCCGATTGCAAGAAGTGATGACGCATTCGGTGAACTATTGGGTAGACACGGCCGACATGAACCAGGCACTTTCGGGCCATTACATCGAAAAAAACATCAATCTTCTGAAGCTCCAGGTAGAACTGAAACTGCCCAAAACCTATGCCCAGTTTGTAAAAGATATGAACTTTCAATGGCAATACGGATACGATAGGGTTGCCCAACATTTTAAAAACAAACAGGTATGAACATCTTTATTACGGGCGGAACATCGGGTATCGGCTTGGCCTTGGCGCGGTTTTATGCTGCCAAAGGCCATCGGGTGGGGGTGTGCGGACGAAATACGGCACGAATAGACAGGAGTGATGAGGTTAACAAACTGTTGCTTGCATACCAGCTGGATGTGTGTGATAAGGACGCATTAACCGTTGCCGTAGAAATGTTTTGTGCCGATAAGGGGTTGGACATGATGATTGTTGCTGCTGGATATTACCGTAACGGCGTTACTGAAGAAGTGGATTTTGAGCAGACTTCACAAATGTTGAAGGTTAATATCGCGGGTGCATTGAATGCGATGGAAGTGGCACGAGAAGCAATGAATGCATCCGGCGGACATTTGGTAGTGATTGCTTCGGTGGCAGGATTGTTGCATTATCCGTGCGCAAGCGTATATGCCAAGTGCAAAAGAGCATTGATACAGATAGCCGATGCTTATCGCCGAAGTCTTGCCGACTATCAAATAACGGTTACAACACTTGTTCCGGGCTACATAGACACGCCACGATTGAGAGAGATATACCGTAATGACCTTTCCAAATGTCCGTTCTGCATGCCCTTAAATCGGGCTATTGAAACAATGACAAAGGCCATAGCGCAGCGCAAAGAACAGGTGGTGTTTCCGCCAAAAAATGCGCCTTTCCATCGCTTTTCTTTCGCTTTTACCCACTTGTTTGTTATCGGCTTTTATGCACCGAAAGACATTATGGAGCATTCCCAAATAAACAACAAAAATGTATGGACATGTAAGCGGCCCTTGCCAAACGGTTTGATGCAGCGTTGCGGTATAGATAACAAATGCTTGCAAGTAAGCAAATACATCGCCCTTGTTATTTGTTGGGGTGTATTCTATGCTGTTTATACTTTTGCTGCAAGCTATGCGGCATCGCTTAAAGAGGTGTCTTCGCTTTGCTTTTCGTTTGAAAAAGCCATACCGTTTGTACCTTTTGCCATCTATTTTTATAGCAGTAGTGTGGTGTTTTTTATATGGGTTTTCTTCCTCTGCAATACTTTTCGGCAGCTGTCGACATTAAGTAAACGCATCGTTTTTATAACCGTTTTATCGGGAATTTGTTTTATTATTTTTCCGTTAAAACAAAGTTTTGTACGTCCAGAAACAGCCCATATCTTGTTTTCTTTCATCAATACGTACGATACACCTTTTAATCAGGTCCCGTCTTTACATATAGGTTATGCCTGCATCTTTTGGAGTGGGGTGCGAAATAGCAGGTTCAGAAACTTACTGAGAATGTGGTTGGTGTTGTTAATGCTGTCTACCCTTTTGGTGTATCAGCACCATTTCATCGATATTACTACCGGTTTGATGGCAGGTTTTCTGACGTTATGGATGTTTCCTTACCGTAAAAAGCGCAACCAACAAATAGCAACGGTTTACTTTTTTGTTGCCGCTGTGGGGTTGACGGCGTTATTGTTTGCCATCGAACATTCGGTTTTAGGAAGTATTTTTTATTGTGGGGCATACTCGTCTTGCTTTTATTGGGCCGTGCTTATTATCGCTCTAATCGACATTTTCTTAAAGACGACCACGGTTGCATCGGTTTTTTGCGTTATATTTTCTATTTTCCCTATATCGCAGTGTATCGCATATTGTGGTTGTTTTCTCGTCAGGCACCTGTAGAAATTGCACCCAACATCTTCGTTGGAGGCTTGCTTTCATGCCGTTCTGCTCGGAAATTCGCCATGTTGGGAGAGGTTTCGGTGTTCGACCTTTCAGCCGAATTACCCGAAAACGCCTACTTTCGCACATCGGCAGATTACCATTGCTTTCCGCTTTTGGATATTGCCACTATCCCCAAAGCCTGTGAGGAGCGTATTGTAAATACAGTTTTAGAGAAGATGAAAGCCGAAGATGTGCCTCGAAAGCTATATATTCATTGTGCAATGGGCCGTTTTCGGAGTCGCCGAATAGGTGAAACGCTGCAGTTAATGATAAGTAAAAATTTAACCAAAGATAAAAATGGAAACAGGAACATTTAAGAGTTTTGACAACGCAGATATTTTTTATAGGGTGTGGAATTACAACCCTTCGCAGAAAACCATTGTGATATTGCATCGCGGGCACGAACATTCGGGACGTTTGCAAGCCTTTGCTGAGAACGAGCAATTTGTGCATTTCAACATCTTTGGCTTTGATATGCGTGGACTGGGGCATACTTCGCAATCCGTTTCACCCCATTTTATGGACTATGTACGCGACTTGGATGCTTTCGTAAAATACCTCTATGAGCAGTATGGAATTGTTGAGAGAGACATCTTTGTGGTGGCTAACAGCATTGCAGGTGTAATTGTTTCGGCGTGGTGTCACGACTTTGCGCCCCGTATTGCTGGTATGGCACTTCTTGCTCCTGCGTTTACCATTAAGTTATATGTGCCTTTTGCAAAGACGGGAATTGCGTTGGCAGCGCGGCTCTTCAAACACCTAACAGTGCCCAGTTATGTAAAATCGAAGGTGTTGACACATGATGTGGAACAGCAAAAGGCGTACGACACCGACCCGCTAATTACTAGAGAAATTGATGCGCACTATCTCTTGGATTTGCTGAAAGCAGGAAAGCGTATAGTAGAAGATGCTGCTGCAATAACCATACCGACGCTATTGCTCTCTGCCGGTAAAGATTACGTGGTGAAAGACGATATGCAAAAGCGGTTTTTTGTTGACATCAGCTCCACCCAAAAGCGGTTTGTCAAGCTTAAAGGGTTTTATCACGGGCTATTGTTTGAAACGCAACGTGAGCAGGTTTACAATCCTATTGCTGAGTTTATTAACCGCTGTTTCTCACTCGAACAACCGCCGGCGACCTGTATGCCTGATAAATTTACAGTTGACGAGTATAACAAAATGACTTTGAATATGCTTCCCCGAATTGAACGTTGGGGCTTTCGGATGCAGAAATGGATGCTCCATCACTTGGGATTTCTTAGTAAAGGAATGCGTGTGGGACTAAAATATGGTTTTGATTCGGGTATGTCTCTGGATTATGTTTATCGCAACCAAGCACAGGGATGCGGACCAATTGGGCGATGGATAGACAAAGGCTATCTTAACGCCATTGGTTGGCGAGGAGTAAGAATACGACGAGAGCATCTCATCGCAACCGTAGAAGAGCGTATTGAAACGCTTAAACAGCGCAATGAACCCGTGAAAATACTCGATATTGCCGGTGGGACGGGTAATTATTTGTTCGACATCAAACGCAAGTTTCCGGAAATAGAAGTGGTTATAAACGACTTTTCGGAAGCAAATATTGCTTTCGGCGAGGCACAGATACAACAGCAAGGACTTCAAAATATACGGTTTACTCGTCTTGATTGTTTTAATAAAGACTCATATCGACAGCTGAATTTTGAACCTAATATTGTTATTATTTCTGGTATATTTGAGCTGTTTGGTGATAACGAGCTTGTTTGTAAGGCCATCTCTGGTGCTTTATCCGCACTGCAACCGGGCGGCTTTTTGGTCTATACTGGTCAGCCTTGGCACCCTCAGTTAAAAATGATTGCTTTCGTATTAAACAACCATCAAGAGCGTGATTGGATTATGCGGCGGCGTTCGCAACGCGAACTAGACAGTCTTTTCGCCTTTTATGGCTTAACCAAATATGGCATGAAACTCGATAACTTCGGTATCTTTACCGTTAGTTATGGAACGAAATAAGTTGCAAACGGACTTTTTCTTCAGCCGCAGATAAATTTGTTGGGGGCGTTGTTATCAAAGTAAGACGTGTTGATGGCGATGTTTCGGCGTGTCAAAGTCATTTTCCAATTACCCGTCGCCCTACCATTTTGTAGGATAAGGGGAAAGAAAACACCGTTAGTAAATGCTTTGCTGTTGTGAGAAGCTTGCAAAACATCGCCGCGATACTTGTAGGCAATGATGTATTCGTCGTAAGCAGACAGAAAGATAAATCTTTCTTTCTCTTTGATGTCGATTGAAGAAGATTCGTGCAGCAGATAAGTTTTATCGTTGAAAACGACCTTTTGAAACTCTTTTTCAATAATTTCAACGCCCAATCGCACCTCTTTCACTGACAATCCCGATCACCAACAGAAGTCGTCTAACGTTGCTGGGGCATGACTTCTAAAGTAATTGCGTGCCAATATGCTCAACGCCTCGTCTTTTGTGGGTAAGGGTATAGGGGCTACTCGCTCGTCTAAGAGCATGTAGGTATGTGCGTTTCCCACTTCAGGGCCGCTGCAAATGAGTGCCTCGCATTCGGCATTCTCCAAAAAAGGTTCATAAAAACAGTGTCCGAAGGTAAGCCTTTTTCAGCCATTCGTTCTGTAATTTGCTGTTTGGCAAGGCTCTTTCCGCCGCTTAACATGTCATAGATATGCTGGTTCGCGGTGTCGTACATCTGCTCGGAGAGGGACACTCTTTTATTGCACTTCGTTTTGGAACTTGCATCTCTGAGCCAAGCTCAGGGAGGTGAACACTATATAAAGAAGTTTGACGCATGGCATCATCTTGTCGTCATGCTTTATGCAGTAATGATGCGTTTAGACTCTCTGCGTGAGATAAAGGCCTCTCTCTTTGCTAATGTTAATCGCTTTAATCATCTTGGTTTAAAGCATTTTCCTTATCGAAGTACCTTGTCAGATGCAAACAAACGTCGAGATTCCGAGATATTCGGTTCAATCTATATGAACTTATATGAGAAATACCGCCATGAGCTTTACTCGGACAGCCGAAATTGTGGACAGCCTAAATGGCTGAAGAATCTAAAGATAATAGATTCTACGACAATAAGTCTGTTTTCTAACTTGGTCTTTAAAGGTGTAGGACGTAACCCCAAAACTGGTAAGAAAAAGGGTGGAATAAAAGTACATACAGAGATATTTGCCAATGAGAATGTTCCAAGCGATATCAAGTTCACATCCGCAGCCAGTCATGACCAATTTGCACTTATTCCAGAACGATACGCCAATGAGGAACTGATTGCTTTTGACAGGGCCTATATCAACTATGAAAAGTTCTCAGAACTCACGCAAAGAGGCGTTATATATGTAACTAAGATGAAAAGTAATCTTAGCTTTGAAAGAATTGCTGATACAGATTATGAGATGACAACAGATTATGGAGCTGTACGTGTAGAAACCATTATCTTTCATAAGCATACAAAGGAAAAAGATATCTACCATAAAGCAAGAAAAATTACATATCAGGATAAGACTAAGAAAGGGAAAATCAGATTAATATCTCTGCTGACCAATGATTCTCAGATGTCGGCAGAAGATATTATAGCTATCTATAAGAAACGATGGCAAATAGAAACCTTATTTAAGCAAATAAAAAAGAATTTCCCTCTAAGATACTTCTATGGAGAGAGTGCGAATGCTATAAAAATACAAATATGGATTACGCTTATAGCCAATCTGCTTATAACACTAGTGAAGGACAAAATAAAGAGACTTTGGAGTTTCTCAGGCTTGGCAACAATGATAAGAATTCTACTTATGAGTTATGTCTCAATACAAAGATTCTTTGAGCAGCCACATAGAGACTGGGATAGATTGATTACCCAGGTAAAAGCCCCACCAGAAGAGTTGTCATTATTCTAGTGGGGGGGCTTGGAATTTGAAATTAGAACTAATCATGCCTATTTCAGCAGGATTGAGAGAGGATATTGCAGTATATGGAGGTTTTATCGGACAGCAATATTACTTTTTTGAAGCTTATAAGACTATATTAATGTAAACATTATTGCGAGCAATTGATAACCTATTGCAAGCTAATTTGCACTCAGCACCATTTGTGTTTACTATCAGCACAACACGTGCTGAGCATTAGCACAATATGTGCTAAATAGTGATACATCAAGAAAAGATGAGAGAGAAAGGGCATTATAATCATCGTATAATAAGAGATTAATGACCAACTGAAACAAAAAGTGGTATTATATCTTACCCCATTAAAACCTATAATCAGCAAAAATCGCCCAAGGATTTATCGAAATCCTTGGGCGATTTGTATACTTATTTAATAAGTCTGTAGCTTATTAAACTGCTGCTGCAATCCACTCATATACAAAGCTGCAAACACCGAAGAGGAGGATACCTGCCATGCAGATAGCCAAAGCGAACTTAGTGTTACAGTCACTCTTGAAGGTTGGCAATGGATTGTCTGTGCGAACAATATACATAGCCTTTACAATCTTAAGATAGTAGTAGAGTGAGATAACAGTGTTGAGCAAAGCGATGAATACAACTCCGTAAGCCCATGCTCCCATTGTGGTGTTGATGTCAGCACCATTAACACCTGACATAAAGATGAAGAACTTAGAGAACATACCTGCAAACGGAGGGATACCACCGAGAGAGAACATCGCTAAGGTCATCAAGAAACTCAGACGTGGGTTTGTTTGATAAAATCCATTGTAGTCACTAATGTCGGTTTTGCCGCCATTGTTCTGCTCTACGACTGATATGATGGTGAAGACTGCCATGTTGGCAACAACATAAATCAAAACGTAGTAGCTAAGAGCAGCAACAGAGTTTGCCCAGTTATTACCAATAGCTGCCAACATGATATAACCAGCCTGTGAGATAGAACTAAATGCCATGAAACGCTTTAACTCATTCTGACGTACAGCAAAGAGGTTGGCAATAGTAATTGAAAGAACAACTACAATCATCAGCAACACGTGCCAGTACTCCATCATGCCACCGAAGACATGGAAGAGAATACTCAGCAATGTGAAGGCTGCAGCACCCTTTGAGATAACACTCAAATAACCAGTAACAGTTGTTGGCGCACCTTGATAGGTATCTGCCGTCCAAAAGTGGAATGGAACAAGAGAAATCTTGAAGCCAAGACCACTGAAAAAGAACACAAGACCCATGATTACCAATGGGGTTGCCTGCATCTTTGTAGCGATATCAGCGAAGTAAAGAGTACCAAACTGACCATAGAGGAAGCTGATACCATAGAGCATTACACCGCTTGAGAAGGTTGCTGTCAAGATAAACTTAGCTGCACCCTCTGCAGAGTTCTTGCGATACATATCGAAAGCAACAGTACATGCCAAAGGTACAGACGCCATTTCGAGCCCAAGGAAGAACATTACGAAATTGCCTGCACTCATCATCGCAAACATACCAAGCAATGTTGAAACGATGAGCATATAGAACTCAGCTTCCTTACCAGTCTTTGCAGCCCAGGTACGACTCTGTACTACAACGATAAAGGTACCCATAGAAAGGATGGCCTTCATAACGTTGACAGCAGAACTTGTTACATACATATCACCGAACAGATGTTGTGTATCCATGGGATAGAGACACACAAATGTGTTCAGAAGCAGGAGTATAGAAGCCAGCGGATTGAACCACTTGCGTTCTTCAGTCTTTGCCGTTGCAAAGTCAGCAACGAACAAAACAATCAGGATGGCAACAAGACTTGCCTCCGGAATCATCTTAAAGAAATCACTATAATTCATTTCGCCCGTTTATTAAAGATTACCCAAATTTGGTATATACGTGATAATGTGCTCAAAGATAGGATGAACCGCATCCAAAATCATATTCTCAAAGAAGAGTGGGCATAGTCCTAAGCCTGCAACACAGAAGATCAGACAGCCAATGGCAAAACGCTCGTCCCACGTAGCATCATGTAATTCATAGAACTTCTTATTAGGAATTTTCTGGAAGAGTATCTTTCCTACCACACGCAAGATATACACTGCGGTGATAACAATCGCTGTACAAGCAATGATTGTGGCTACTCTATGGAACATACCTGCATTCTCGAACGAACCTACGAAGATTGTCATCTCTGCTACGAAACCAGAGAAACCTGGCAAACCAAGGTTAGCAAGACCTGCGACTACATAAGATACAGCCAAGAATGGGATAACCTTCATAAGACCACCAAGGTAACGTACGTCACGTGTTCCTGCACGGTGATAAATCATACCGATACATGCAAAGAACAAAGCTGTCATCAAACCGTGTGAAAGCATCTGAAGGATTGCACCTGTGATAGCTGTCTGTGTGGTCATAACCAAAGCGAAGAGTACCATACCACAGTGTGATACTGAAGAATAAGCATTGATATACTTCAAGTCAGTCTGTACACAAGCTGAAAGTGCACCATATACAACAGAGATAGTTGTCAACACGAGGAATACTGGTGCCCACATCTCCAAAGCATCTGGCATAAGGAACATTGCAATACGCAAACAACCATAACCACCGAGCTTCATCAATACACCAGCGTGGAGCATTGATACCGCCGTAGGCGCTGAAGCATGACCGTCAGGAGACCATGTATGGAATGGGAATAACGCACCAAGTACACCGAAGCCTATGAATACCAATGGGAAGAAGATGTTCTGTATGTTCTTGGGCATAGCATGCATACGTGCTAATTCTGTGACATCCATTGTGGTAGCACCACTGAAATAGTAGATACCAAGAATACCAAGTACTAAGAGAGCAGAACCACCCATCAACATCAAGGTAAGCTTCATTGCTGAGTACTCCTTTGGACCAGTACCCCACACACCGATGAGGAGGTACATTGGAATCAGCGCAACCTCATAGAACATGAACATCGTGAACATATCCGTTGAGATAAAGAAGCCAAATACACCTGAAGATAAGAGTACGAACCAAAGGAAATACTCCTTCTTCATAGGCTCAAGCTGCCAACTGGCAAAAGTACCAGTGAAGACGATGATTGCAGAAAGCAGAATCATCACGACAGAGATACCATCTACACCTACCGAGAAAGCAATATTCAAAGGCTTGAACCACATCACAGAATTTGTCAACAGCATCGCATCATGATTACCTGCGTTGCGTTGCTGAACGAAATAAACGGTCAGCCAGATTGCACCTATCAAAAGTGCTGTAGCGCCAGCTACCATCACACCGCGTACCTGATTGTCATTCTTGGCTACCCATAAGCCTAAGAGCATCAGGACGGGGATAATTACAAATACAGTTAATATCCAACTCATTTCTTTAAATCAAGCAAAGTAATACTAATGTTAATGCTACTGTACCAGTGATGAACCATACGGCATACTGACGAACGTCGCCACTCTGCCATGAACGGATAGACTCACCAGCCTCCTGTGTACCCCAAGCCATGAAATTGAAGGTGCCATCAATAACGTGACGATCAAACCATGCGATTGGAATAGAGAAGCAACGGAACACAATCTTATGTGTAAAGAATTGCCAAGCATTATCAATATAGAATCTATTGAGAGCTGCTTTATGTAAACGTGGGAAGGTGCGCTGTAACGCATCTGCAACAGGTTGCTTCTTACCAGCATACATCCAAGTTGCAAGAGCGAAACCGATAAGTGCGGCAAAGATACTGGTTGCAGCGATGCTCCTGTCAATATGGATATCATAGCTGAGACCATTAGCACTCACAAAGTGGCCAAATGGAATCCAACCTGCAGTGATAGAGATAATTGCGAGGAATACCAATGGACCCCACATTACGAAAGGTACTTCCTGTGGACGACGACGGTTCTCTGGGTCCTGCTCGTAGTAAGACTCACCCCAGAAGATTACGTAGTAGAGACGGAACATATAGAATGCTGTCATACCAGCTACAAGTGTCATAATCCACTTTAAAGCCTGTCCTTCTACACCAGGAAGTGCATTACATGCTGAGATAATCTCATCCTTAGAGAAGAAACCAGCAAATGGTGGAAAACCAGCAATTGCCAAGCAACCAATAAGGAAGCAGATGTTAGTTATTGGCATGTATTTATGCAAACCACCCATATACTCTTTAAAGTTGCTACCAATGATAACAATGATAGCACCAGAGCAAAGGAAGAGCAGAGCCTTAAACATTGCATGAGTGAAGAGGTGGAACATTGCTGCCATATAGCCAAGACCTCCGTGGTGGAGATATTCTGCACTATTAAAAGAACCATGCTTACTGTCATAGAAGCAAACACCAAGTGCAACAAGCATGTAGGCAATCTGTGATATGGTTGAGAATGCCAAACAACGCTTAATGTCGCGCTGAGCACAAGCTACTGCTGCTGCATAGAAGGCAGTAAATGCTGCTATCCAAGCAATCCAATGGAGTTGCTCCTGTGCACCAAACTGCACATAGATTGGTAACAATGATGCAACCTGAAATACACCAGCAACAACCATCGTAGCTGCGTGAATCAAAGCAGATACAGGTGTTGGACCTTCCATAGCATCTGGCAACCAGATATGTAATGGGAACATTGCAGACTTACCTGCACCACCAATGAACATCAAGAAGAGCGCAGTAGGAAGTACCCAAGTTAAATGTGGATTCTTAGCCAAACCATTCAATGTCTCAACAAGACCTGGGTTTACACTGAGATCATAGTTAAATGTTCCAACATAGAAACTGAAGAACAAGATACCAATCAAGAAGAACAAGTCAGCAAAACGTGTGACAATAAATGCCTTCTTGCTGGCATGAACTGCAGTGTGCTTTGGATAATAGAATCCAATCAACAGATATGAACATACACCTACCAACTCCCAGAAGAGATACATCTGGAAAATATTAGTTGCCACTACAAGGCCAAGCATTGACATCGTAAAGAGTGACAGGTAGGCATAGAAACGCTGGAAGCCGTGCTCATACTCCTCAAACTTATAATTCTCATCACGTTCAGCCATATAGCCGAATGAATAGATGTGAACCATCAAGCTGATGGTAGTAATGACGATTAACATCATTACACTAATTGGAGAAAGACGGAAACCAATGTTAAATGTAAGAAGGTCAGTAAACTTCAACCATGTTAAGTTGAAGACTGTTACAGTTGGGTATGCCCCATTAGCCAAGCGACCATCAGTTACATTGAATGTCTCGCCCATTGCTGTATATTCACCAGTATAAAAGAAATAATGGTAAGCAGTGTAAAGGCTAAGAACAAATAATGTTCCTAACATACAGGTTCCAATGATACCAGCAACCTTGCGAGGCATCTTCATTCCGAACAATCCGAGTACAATAGCACTCAAGAACGGGAGAAGAAGTATCAAAAATGCGTAATCAAACATATTTGTTTTCTTTTTATAATTTCATATTTTCAATACTGTTCACCTGATCGCTGTGGAATAGACGGTAAACATTAATGATAATAGCGAGCGCAACAGCTGACTCAGCCGCACTTACACCGATAGAGAAGAGCGTAAAGAACATACCCTCATAACCATCAGGGAAAAGTAGACGATTAAATGCAGCAAAGTTGATATCTACACTATTGAGAACTAACTCTACGGAGATAAGCATTGCAACAAGGTTGCGACGGGTTACGAAACCAAATACTCCGATAAAGAACAAGAGTCCACTAAGGACAAAGAAATATCCTACAGGTATCATTTGCTTTCCTCCTTCTTTTTGATATTCAAAATAACTAATCCACCGATGATGCAAGCTAAAAGGAATAAAGAAATGAACTCGAATGGGAGAACATATCCATATTTCTTAGCTGTCATTAAGTTATCACCAATAGTTTTCATCGTAATCTCGTTTGCAAAAGCACTTCCGTCTACAGCTGTGTAACGCAAGACTTCATTCTTTAACAAAACTAAGATTACTGCGCCGAAACCTACTAAAGCAATAATAGCAGCAAGGAAAGTGCGCTTTCCTAACCAACGCTCAGATAATCCTTGTAATGTACGCTTACTTACTAACTGAATAGCAAAAATGTACATCATAGTGATACCACCAGCATAGATGCTGATCTGAGTAGCTCCAAGGAACGTATAATCAAGCAGGAAATAGAGACCTGCAACGCCAAAGAGAACAAACAACAATGCTGTTGCTGCTCGCATGATGCGCTTCGTCGATACACAGAATACGGCTGAAGCCAGTATAATAACGGCGAGTACCGCAAACATAATTAATCTTGCCATATCTCTAAACCTTTATTTCTTTTTAGTATTGAACGTTCCAACCTTCCAGTCAGCACCTCCATCGATAAGGTCAGGTAGTGAACCACCTTTATATACTTCCTTATCAAGGTGTAATACCAACTTAGAACGATCGAAAACAGAATTCTCGAAATCATTCGTAAACTCGATTGCATCAAAGTTGCAAGCATTAACACACAACTCACAAAACATACAATCGCCTAAGTCATACTCATAATCAAGAAGTTGTTTCTTCTTCTTACCTGTCTCTGGATTGGTAACCATCTCAGATAGTATCTTAATAGTACCATTAGGACAGGCCTTCTCACACATAGTACAAGCAGTGCATTTATACACTCCTTCTTCATCACGCTTAAATACTAAACGTCCGCGATGACGCTTAGCTACGTGAAGAGTCGTCTTGCGGTTCTCAGGATATTGCTCGGTAGACTTTGGTGTGAAGTATTCCTTCATGGTCACCTTCATACCTGTAGCAAGAGTCTTGAGTGCACTCCCGACTTCACCAAAATATGATTGTTTTTTATCTTCCATTCTCTTTAACCATTACTTAGTGAATGTCCAACCAAATGCTACACACACTGTCATTAATACGAGGATAATCAGTGATAGCGGCAAAAGATACTTCCACTCTAATTTAAGAATCTGATCGACACGAAGACGTGGGAACGTCCACTTTATCCACATCAATAAGAATACTACTACGAATGTCTTACCTAAGAACCAAACAATACCAGGAATGCAATTCATAACAGCATCAAAGCCATCCAAGCCAATGTTCAAAGGAGCCCAACCACCTAAGAACACTGTAGATGCAATACCTGATACAACAAAAAGATTAAGGTACTCAGCCAAGTAGTAGAAACCAAATCCCATACCACTATACTCTGTATGGTAACCTGCAGTCAACTCACTCTCAGCCTCTGCCAAGTCAAATGGACCACGATTAGCCTCCGCATTACCCGCAATACAGAATACGAGGAAAGCCAAGATAGCTGGGATATGTCCTTGTACTATCAACCACTGCCAAGGACCAGTCTGAGCTTCGACTATACCTGAAATCTGCATTGTTTGTGTTAGGATAACAGCAGAGATTAAACATACACCTAATGACAATTCGTATGAAATCATCTGTACTGCTCCACGCATAGCAGAGAGGACTGAATATT
Source organism: Prevotella sp. C561 (assembly GCF_000224595.1). Classification (NCBI taxonomy): domain Bacteria; kingdom Pseudomonadati; phylum Bacteroidota; class Bacteroidia; order Bacteroidales; family Prevotellaceae; genus Prevotella; species Prevotella sp. C561. The sequence goes on from NZ_JH114142.1 coordinate 160,458, forward strand.
TATTATTACTACCCCATCCTGCAATGAATACACCAACAACACCAATAGAACTAATGGCTGTCACCAGGAAAATACCTACATTGAAATCAAGGATATGGGCACCCTTATTCCAAGGAAGGAAAGAGAATGTACCGACAGATGCGATAATAACCAAGAAAGGTGCCAAATAATAAAGTAGCTTATCCGCTTTATCTACAGCAAAGATTTCCTTAATCAACATCTTCAACACATCGGCTAAGACCTGTAAAGTTCCCCACCATCCTACTCTGACAGGGCCAATACGGCACTGGAAGTAGGCGCAGACCTTACGCTCCATAAAGATAAGCACTATTGCAAGTAAAGCATAAGCAAGAAGTATTGCCAATCCCACCACAACGCACTCAATCAGAACGGCCCAAAAATTACTTAGTCCACAAGTGACACGAAGCAATTCATCGAACCATTTTGTAACTATACTAAAATCGAACATAGTATGAATTTAATTCTTAATTGATTACTTTATTGATAACCATGTTAGCGGTCAATATCAGGGATAACGAAGTCAAGCGCAGCACCAGTAGTCACCAAGTCGGCAATCTTCTGACCACGTAACATCTTATCCATGGCGCCAACAAGTGTCAGACCCATTGGGCGGAATTTCAAACGATATGCTGTCTTGTCACCACGTGAATCCAGATAAGCACCAAACTCACCACTTGCACCCTCAACAGAGAAGTACCACTGTCCCTCAGGAACCTTGATGATTGGTTTCTGTTTAATATAGAACTCACCCTCAGGGATATTATCAATCAACTGCTCAATAATATTAAGGCTCTGATAAATCTCCTGTATATGACAATAGTAACGATCCATAGAATCGCCGTGTGTCAAGGTTATCTGTTCGAAATCAACCTTGTCATACATTGCGTATGGATGGTTCTTACGAACATCATTCTTCCAACCGCTTGCACGACCAGCAGGACCAGTCACACCATAACTAATGCAATCCTTCTCATCCATTACACCAACATTGCAGAAACGTTGGTGAGTAATGACATTATCACCAAAGACATCCAAATACTCTTGTACCATTGGACGCAAGTATTTGCAAAGTTCTTTCACGTTTGAAACAAAGTTTGGATCTATATCAGCCTGCAAACCACCTATTCTATAATAGTTCTGAATCAGGCGACCACCAGTCGTCTCTTCCATTACATTCAATACATGCTCACGATCACGCATACCATAAAGGAAGGCTGTGAGGGCGCCTAAGTCTTGAGCGCAACAAGATGTATAAAGGAGGTGATTGTCAATACGTTGCAACTCATCCATAATAGTACGGATATAGAGGATACGCTCAGACAACTCAATGCCCATACCTTCCTCTATAACACCAACAAGTGCATGACGATGCATCATTGCTGACAGATAGTTCATGCGGTCAGTCAATGCCAAAGTCTGTGGATAAGTAAACTGCTCACAAAGCTTCTCAATACCACGATGGATATATCCCAAGTGTGGATAGATCTTGGTTACCGTCTCTCCATCCAACACAGTCTGCAAACGAAGCACACCGTGAGTAGATGGGTGCTGAGGACCGATATTCACAACGAAATTATCATCAGTGAACAGCGCATGTTGTGTCTGAACAAGTTCACCTTCATTATTGAGATTCCATTCTGTTGTTGTATCAACTTCTACATCATCCTCCGTTGTGTACATGTTCTTCTTTGGATCCATGTCATAATCCTTACGGAGTGGATATCCCTTAAAGTCGTTTCTTAGGTAGAGACGACGCATATCAGGGTGACCAAGGAACTTGATACCATAGAAATCATAAACCTCACGCTCTAATAAGTCTGCATCATTCCAAAGCTGATAAACAGAAGGAATAACAGACTCCTCCCCTACCTTCTTTGCAAGTTGCTTTACAGAGCAACGTTCATGAGTATTTGTATTCTCAAGGATATAGATACATCCAAGACCTTCCTCTGCACCAAAGTCTTCACCGACAACAGTTACAAGGTAATCGAAATGCTTCTCATTCTTTAGCTTTGCCATCTCAGAAGCAAAGCTATCAAAACCGAACTCTTTATTTTCTAATTTCATTCTCGCGTACCTTATATATTAATTATTAGTAGAAGTCTCGTCTGAAACCTTACCTGTTGCACCTATCTGATCGATTTCTTTACCCAACTTTTCAACATCTTCCTTTGTTACAGGCTGGTCAACAACAATCGTATCTTTCTTTGGAACAACAGTTTCTGAAGAAGATGCAACCGCAGCTTCCTTTGGTTTCTCAGTTGCTTCAGCAGGCTTAACAGCAGCAGGAGCAGGCTTAGCGACAGGACGTGCTGGCTTTGGAGCAGGTTTCTTTGCCTCGTTCCAAGCAGCCTCACGCTTCTCCTTTATCTCCTCTGGATTAATACCTAATTTCTCTTCAAAGATGAGTTCAGAATTACTCTTACCTAATTCACGCTCTTCAGCTGTCTGCTTATGGTTAACACCACCGAAGAATTTCTCGACCTTCACCTTGCGTTGAAGCTGCATCATACCATAGATAATGGCCTCTGGACGTGGAGGACAACCAGGGATATAAACATCCACAGGGATAATCTCATCAATACCACGCATAACGTGATAGCTATCCTTAAATGGACCACCAGAGATAGCACAACCACCGACAGCAATTACATACTTAGGCTCAGCCATCTGATCATACAGACGCTTCAATGCTGGAGCCATCTTATTTGTAATTGTACCAGCACACATAATCAAGTCAGCCTGACGTGGTGAGTTACGTGTAACCTCAAATCCAAAGCGAGAGAAGTCATAACGTGCACATCCAACAGACATAAACTCAATACCACAACATGATGTTGCGAAGGTTAGCGACCAAAGAGAATTACTACGACCCCAGTTGATGAGCTGATCCAAGTTACCGAGAACAAGGTTTGTACCACCATCGTTCAATTCGCTTGCCATTTTGCTAAGCGTGTCATTGTCTTTCCATTCTTCGTATGGAAGAGACTTGATTTTTGGCTTTCTTATTTCCATTCAAGTGCTCCTTTCCGCCAAGCATACGCAAGACCAAATACTAATACCAGCATAAAGAAACCAATCGTTGCAAGTGCAAGTGGACCAGTTCCTTTTACAACGACTGCCCATGGATAGAGGAATACTGTCTCCACGTCAAACATCAAGAAAAGGATAGCAAAGAGGTAGTAACCGATATGTACTGGTAACCAAGAGGTTCCGTAAGTCGGTATACCACACTCGTAAGGCTCACCCTTCGCAGGATTGTATGAACGCGGGCCAATCAACTTAGCGATAGCATAAGCTGCCACTACCAAGAATGCGGCCGTTATCAAAACGGTAACAAAAAGTGTGAAATACATAAACTTTATATATAGCTATAATTTAATTGTGCAATCTTGCTCTTAATGTAATATGTTTTAAAACATCTGCAAAGTTACAAAATTATTTGAGAACAACTGCATTTTAAACAGAAAAACATACCACTTTTTGCAAACTCTACTTTACAAACGACGTATTGCCATATTTACAAGACGATAATCGGTTGTCTGTTAAATACATTGTATTAATTATTTGTTGTTCTCAAAGGGCAGAGGGAACAGGCTACATAAATATCAGATTCACTGGTCATAATTGACAATTCATCCTAAGAATAATATTCAATCAAACCCTCTATAGGTGAGGCTATCACCTTACCAACTTGATAATCGAAGCGATTAGCACTGGCTCTTAATTGCGGTTCAAAAGCTGCTGCTATCCCTCCAACCGCTGAAATAGTACGGATTGGAGATGATTTATACTTCAAGATATTTTTCTTAAAGAAATTATCGAAATTATATTCTACTAAAGCCTCTAATTCAGTATGTTGCAAGTTGTCTTTGATAAATCTTGAGATCCCTGCTAAAAAGCGGTTTGCAAGTGGTTGACGATATACTTTATCAATAATTTCAGGATAGCTCAATCCGCTCCATTCTAAATACAGATCACGTATCTCTGTTGGCAAATCGCCTTTGAAGATGCCATTGAGTAATAACTTTCCAAGAACAGCCCCACTGCCTTCGTCTCCCAAGATATAACCCAAGGGGGGAATATTTGCTACAATCTGCTCGCCATCATACTGACAGCTATTAGCACCAGTACCTAATATACAAGCGATTCCGGCCTCATGTCCGCATACTGCATGAGCTGCACCTAACAAATCGCTCTCTACTTTCACCGAAGCAGAAGGGAATGCCATGCTGAGTGCTTCACTTACAATGGGTGAAAGACTCTTTGTACATCCAGCCCCATAAAAGTATATCTGTGTGACCAACTTGATTATATCAGCCTCCCTTAGAGAATTGTTGTTTTGTTCAGTAGCCTTGATTAACACTGGTATTAGCTCCTGTTCTAATGTTTGTAAAATGACATCCTTCGATTGATGAAAAGGATTTAATCCCTGTGTACGGACTCTCAGAACGCACTTACTGGTATCTGTCGGCAGACTTACCAATGCCCAGTCTGTTTTAGAACCTCCACTATCGGCAATTAATATCATAGTGCTCTTTTTTCGTGCAAACTTACGATTTTTTATTCGTTTACACGCCATGTGACATAAGAAAAGCACAAACAAAGCTATCTTTAGTATCATTTTACATTCCTATACAGCCCTAAATGGCAAAGTTTCCGTATCTTTGTACACCTATATAATACATAACAACCCTTTTTAGAGTCAAACAGATATGCGCAAAAAGCTATTTTTTATCACTATATTACTTTTCATCCTCACACTGCCAACACATGCTGTTCTACAAGAGGACTCACTAAAAAACTCTCTACAAGTACTACGCTCTGAACTGATTGCGCAGCATTTAGAACTAACAAAACAGCTGAATAAATCAAGATTTATTACCGAACAAGTTACAAGCCAACTGAAAGAGATTGGTGATAATTCTGCTCAAATATCCTTGATGCTTTATTCTCAAAAGACGGATAACATCTTCGACCTTACTTATGCCTGCCAACAAGCGACCGAATTATGGAAAGACTTTCAAACCAAGACCCGTCCCTTCCACGACCTTATCACAGAAAGTAATGAAGAGATAGCACGTTACGACTCATTAATCAACGTACTCAGTACGATGTATATCTTTGGTCTCACGCCTAAGATGAAGACCGACCGTAACGTCTGTCTTACCCTTGCAGCAAGTATTCGAAGGATGCTAAAAGAGCGTAACGACTCCTATAAAGAATACATCCAATACTATAAGTTTAGCCAACAACAATTAGAAGCACTCGATGCCTACGCACAGAAAAGGTATGAGGAGATACAGTCTGGTATCTTTACGAACTCTGGAGACAACTATTTCAAATTCTTAAAGACTGCCCGACTACGCTTCAATCAAATGAACACAACACTCTCCGAGAAATACACTTCCGACCCTGTTGTTGCCTCACAATGGGATGTAAAGTGGATAATCACACTTTTTAGTATGATACTCATTTATGGTTTGATAGCCATCTTAATCAATTATCTGAGTATTCGTTTCTTAGTTACTAAGGTCATGAAAACCGATAGGTTCGAGCAGAAGAGTCATGCTTTTCTTGCAAAGCGTACGTGTATTATCATGTTGGCTTCCGTGATTACGTTTAGTATCATACTTGTCATCATCAGATTGTTCTCACCTTCTAATTTCGTACACATGGCTTGCAGCCTACTCTTAGAGTACACATGGATGCTGACAGTTATCTTTGCTTCCCTGCTCCTGCGTGTAGAAGGCTCACAGACACACAACGCTTATCGCATCTACTATCCATTGATAATGATTGGGTTCTTCGTCATTACCTTCCGTATTGTAATGCTCCCAAGCTCTATCGTGACGCTCCTCTTCCCGCCTCTATTACTTATCGACACCTTGTGGCAGGCAAGAATGATTTACAGATATCACAAACTTGTACCTCGTTACGACCTGAACTTCGCTTATATGTCTCAACTTGTCTTTGTCTTCTCACTTGTGAGTGCATGGATAGGATATACGATGTTTGCCGTACAAGTAATTATCTGGTGGTCAATGCAATTGGCATGTATTCTTACAATCGCCTTCTTCAAAGACTATCTGAATCAATATAGAGCTAAACACCCTATCAAGAACTTATCGCCTATAAAGGTATGGGCACTACGCTTCATAGACATTGTTCTCATCCCTATAGCTTTGGTCATATCTTTCTTTATGGCCGTTTATTGGGCAACAGACGTGTTCAATCTTAGTGGGTTGACTTGGGATTTGATTCGTGACAACTTCATTGACTCTACAAACATAAAGATTAGTGTTTACGCCATAGCCGTTGTAACCATCCTTTGGTTCGTATTTAATTATCTAAACCTAACGATTCGTGATGCAATTAAACTGTATCTCAAACGAAACGACCCATCAACGGCTGAAGCACGTGCAACAATGTATATCAATGTATTACAGGTTGTTATCTGGGGTGCATGGCTATTAACTACACTTAGCATCATCAAGGTCAGCAGCACATGGTTGGTCGTTGTGACGGGTGGACTGTCAACGGGTATAGGTTTTGCGATGAAGGATATCCTCGAAAACATCTATTATGGCATCTCTCTGATGGCTGGTCGTATCAAGATTGGCGACTACATCATTTGTGATGACATTCGTGGTAGGGTAAGCTCTATCAGCTATACTTCTACTATGATAGAAGCCCTCGATGGTTCGGTTATTGCCTTCCAAAACTCACAACTATTCACCAAAAACTACAAGAACATGACAAAGAATCATGGTTATGAGTTGGATATCCTTGAGGTTGGAGTAGCTTACGGAACCAACATTAAGGAGGTAAAGGCTCTTCTTACAGACGCAATAACCTCATTGGGAGTCACTTACGAAGCACAACCAGTCGTTGTCAGACTTAAAAGCTTTGATGATAGCTGCATTACATTGAGCATTATTGTGTGGCTGAATGTATTTACACGAGGTAGTGACATTGGTGATATCATGGAATGTATCTACGAAACGCTTAATAAGAATGGCATTGAAATCCCATTCCCACAGCGTGAAATCACTATCAAACAACAAAATAATAACTAAGTGACGGGGCTATTCATGTAAGTAAAACGCATCAAAGCATGGATAAAACCATTACTATATAATTGGTTATCAGCGACTTATTCCAATCTTTCGTGGCAGCTAATATAAGCATTAATTTCCTTTTTTACGAACGAGTGGAGTACGTACACGAGTAGTACGGAGTATAAACACGAAAAACTTCGAGGGCAGAACACCTGTTTATATTGTATTGCTGTGTGAAAAATTAGTATTGATCTGCGAGTAAAAGAATACATTTTACTCCCCCTGCCAATACCTACTATGAGACATTCAGCCCCATCTTCGGTTGAAGGAAAATTGGAGAACGAGACAAGTAAAGTCTGCAATGATGTTTTCTCTCTTTGCTCATTAAATACAATATAACAGCGAGAACTATTTCGAAAGATACTCTCTTTCGTTCGAAAAGACAGGAGAGAACGCTACTTTTTTTTACTACCTTAGAATCCACTATATGCTCTATAAGATAATAGAAGACGCCTACTTGCAATTGAGAACATGCCCTTCTTACTCATAGAAGACGCCCTTCTTGGTGCAAGAAAGGCGTCTTCTTTAACGCTATTTGTAACATATTGATTTCATGAAGATTACAAGCTAACTTTTAGGAGATATTATACTCTTTTCTTAAGAATGATTTGCGTAATATTTTGTAATGACTTTTCACAACTCTACCAATCACTTTGAAGTATGGAGATCGTACTAAAATAATCTATTGAAAATGCCAATAGCTAAAGAAGACGTCTTGCTTGCTTCACAGAGTAATACAGGTTTTAGCATGCAAGTAGGCACCACAAGGGAAAGAAACAGAAACGAAAAGAGGAACGCTAAACAGCGTTCCTCCATATAATTATTAAGTTTCTTCAACTCAATTGATTAGAAATTGTAATATACACCGAAGGTGATATTGTTACCATTAAGAGAAGCACCCCAAACATTGCTTGCCTTAGCGCCACTTACATCAGCCTTAGTAGACTTCCAACCTACGAAACCAATGTGACTTACGAAGCTTACCTTTGGACTGAGGTTAACTGCAAGACCTGGTCTCAAACCTGCTTCCCACTGATTGTAAGAAACTGAAGCACCGTCAGCATGGTTGTAGTGAGCATAACCGAAACCGCCATCTACGAAAGCATTTACATACTTAGAGCGTACGAAAGTGTAACGAGCGTATGGTGCAACCTTAACGTAGTTACGAGCACCAGTCTCATATTCTACAGGGTCACCCTTACCCCAACCGAGTGTAGTACCGATTGCCCAGTCACCGTTGATGTTGTAACCAACCTCTGGGAGGAACTGATAAGTAGTAACAGCATCAGCCCCGTCTGTCTTAGAAGAAGCGATACCAACGCTACCACCAACGTAAACCTGTGCGCTTGCAGCAAGTGAAACAAATGCTACTGCAAATGACAATAAAATCTTTTTCATAATAGAAAACTTTTTAATTAATACTGAATTATATCTATTTTACCTTATGCTATATCTCTCAACAACCCTTTAAGCCGTAAGAGACAATAAGCTTTGTTTTCTGTGTGCAAAGTAAAGGGTTTTCTATTAAACTGCCAAATTTTACGCATAAGTTTTACTTTAAACATCTAAATGAACGTTAATTACTTGTCTCTTCACCTTATTATATATAACTTTGCAATCATTTCTTGCAGAAAATATCATACTTTTATGGTAAAAGAAGCTATTTATATAATCGAATAATGATGAATAAACCTACCTTCATTGCAGGTCCCTGCGTTATAGAAAATCAAGAGCTTCTCGGCATTGTAGCCGAAGAGTTAGTGCGACTCAACAACAAATACGACATCGATATCATCTTCAAAGCGAGCTTTGATAAAGCTAATCGAACGAGCATACACTCCTTTCGTGGCCCAGGACTTGAGAAGGGTCTTGAGATGTTACAGGCTATCAAGGATAAATATGGACTACGCCTGTTGACTGATATTCATGAGAGTTATCAGGCTAAAGCCGTAGGAGAAGTTGTTGATGTTATTCAGATACCAGCCTTCCTATGTCGACAGACTGACTTATTAGTGGCTGCTGCAAAAACAGGCAAGATTGTAAACATAAAGAAAGCACAATTCCTTAGTGGTAGAGACATGCGTTATCCTGTTCAGAAATGCCAAGAGAGCGGAGCTAAAGAGGTGTGGCTGACGGAGCGTGGGAACTGTTTTGGATACAACAACCTTGTTGTTGATTTTCGAAACATACCTGACATGAAAGAGATTGTCCCCGATGTCATTATGGATTGCACGCATAGTGTACAGAGACCAAGCGCTGGAGACGGGAAAACTGTGGGCGATCGCAAGTTCGTACCATCAATGGCTTTGGCAGCTAAAGCGTTCGGTGCAACAGGTTACTTCTTTGAGGTTCACCCTACACCAGACGCTGGATTGTCTGATGCAGCCAATATGTTAGAGCTTGAAAAGTTAGACGAATTAATAGGAAAACTAATATGATGGAAGCAGAAGAGAGATTGACGCAAGTCAGAGCGTATGCCACACAATGTATAAAAGAGGAGGCAGACGCAACACTCAACTTAATAAATCAGTTGGATGAGAACTTTGATAAGGCCGTTAGCTTGATGTATCATTGTACGGGTAAAATCATTGTTACTGGTGTTGGCAAGAGTGGAAATATAGGTGCAAAGATAGCAGCAACACTCTCTTCAACGGGTACACCTGCTTTCTTCGTCAATCCCTTAGACGCTTATCATGGTGACTTGGGGGTAATGACCAAAGAGGATGTCGTCTTAGCCTTGTCTAATTCTGGTCAAACAGACGAATTACTCCGTTTCATTCCGATAGTTCTTCACATGGATATCCCTATTATAGGAATGAGTGCCAACCCTAATTCCCTATTGGCAAAGTATTCTACAGCCCACCTAAAAGTATGGGTCGAGAAAGAAGCCTGTCCTCTCAACCTTGCTCCAACCAGCTCGACAACAGCTGCACTGGTCATGGGTGACGCATTAGCAGTTGCTCTCATGCGTGTTCGCGACTTCAAGCCACAGGACTTCGCACAGTTCCATCCAGGTGGAGAGTTAGGTAAACGCCTATTGACAACAGCACAAGATGTTATGCGTTCAGACGAGCTTCCTATCATACCAAAGGATATGCACTTAGGCGAAGCAATCATACATGTCAGCAAAGGTAAGCTTGGCTTGGGTGTATCAGTTGATAATGGGAAAGTGATAGGACTGATAACTGATGGCGATATCCGTAGAGCTATGGAGCATTGGCAGGCAGAATTCTTTGATCATACGGTCAGTGACATTATGACAAAGAGCCCTAAAACGGTCTTGCCGACAACAAAGATAACAGAGATTCAGCATATTATGCAGCAAAACAAGATCCATACTGTATTGGTATGCGACAACGAGAAACATCTTTTAGGTGTTGTAGACCATTATAGCTGTATGCTGTAAAGATAAGATGCGATTATCTTATCTATGTATTTATATTGAGTGGGACAATCTATTACAACAATAGATTGCTACTGCTATCGACGAAAAATGAGAGAGATAAAAGTAAGTTTTAGCATAAGAAAAGCCATCACAACGGTGATGGCACTATATAGTATAATATGTCCAACACGTCTTTCAGCACAGACAGAGGCTCAAGGCTCTTTAGCTGAAAGACATGAGATGACGGCAGATAGGGCTGATTCTTTGATTGTTAACCAGCTTAGAAAGAAAGGTGTACACTTCTCTCACAACAACTCCGTAACCTTACTTACAACAGGAAGGGAAAAGTTTAATGACCTTTTTAAGGCGATTGACCAAGCACGTTCGAGTATTCATTTGGAATACTTCAACTTTCGTAATGACTCTATCAATGAAGAATTGATAAAGCATTTAGCAGCAAAAGCAAAAGAGGGGGTTGAGGTGAGGGCAGTCTTCGACGGCTTTGGTAATGCAAGCAATAATCGCCCTATGAAGAAAAAGAACTTGAAGTCTATCCGTGAAAAGGGTATTCAGATTTACGAGTTCAAGCCTATGGAGTTCCCATGGTTGCATGATATCTTCAATCGTGACCATCGCAAGATTGTTGTCATTGATGGGAAGGTAGCTTACACAGGTGGGATGAATGTGGCAGACTACTACATCAATGGTACCAAAGTCGTTGGTTCATGGCATGACATGCACTGTCGTATAGAGGGAGATGAGGTTAACACGCTTCAAAACATCTTTCTAAGAATGTGGTATTTGGCATCTGGACAGAAGATACATGGTGCAAAATACTATCGTGGTGTATCTAATGCCGATTATATAAAAGGCTTAAAACAAGACACTTGTGGTAGTGTTGGGAATAAAATGGTTGGTATCATCAACCGTGAACCACATACATCAAAGGATATTATCCGCTACTTCTATGTTAATACTATCAATGATGCAAAAGATAGTATCAAACTTATCAATCCTTATTTCACACTGAGTAGGGCCTTGAAGAAGGCTTTACGAAATGCTGCTAAACGAGGTGTAAAGGTGGAGATACTACTCAGTGTGAAGAGTGATATCCCTCTAACCCCTGACTGTGGGTTCTATAATGCACACAAATTAATGAAAGAAGGATGTATTGTTTGGCTGTATGAGAAAGGCTTCCATCACACAAAGATTATTACTGTAGATGGTCAATTCTGTACCGTTGGATCGGCCAATCTTAATGCAAGAAGTCTTCGTTGGGACCGTGAAGAGAATGCTGTCATTATAGACGCATGTACGACTCACGAGTTAGATAACCTTTTTGAGGCACAAAAGAAAGATAGTTTTAAACTGACAGAAACTAAGTGGAAACAATGGCGCACCCCTTGGCAACGTTTCCGTGGATGGTTTGCTCATCTATTATCTCCTTTCTTATAATAACAGAAAGGAGATATAGAAAGGTTGAGATTAAGCTCTTATATCTTGTTTATGTCTATATAACCGTGCATAACAGCATAGATTGTCAAAGCAGATACACTCTTCATTCCGAGTTTATCCATAATATTCTTGCGGTGTGTTATTACTGTTGTCAGACTTATATTCAGCTTTTCTGCTATCTCTTTGTTAATCAATCCTTGTACAATTAACGACATAACTTCTATCTCACGATTACTCAGTATCTTATTCTTTAGTACCTGAGGAAGTTCTGGAAGGTTCTTTCCACCAGGATGACCATACTGTGCTATCTTTAAGATTGCCTTGACAAGCTCATCCTCAGGCACATTGATACAGAAGCTATGAAAGCCTGAGAGCTGTGAATTAGGGTCTTTCGTAATTGTCAGAACAATGGTTTTATGGATACATTGAGAGAAGAACTGCCTGTTCTCTAAGACAATTACTTGCGATACAAAGTAATGATAGAACGAGTCTACTTGCGCCTTTTCAAATTCTTGAAAAGTAGAGAACGACTCCACAGTCATAATAGGCATTACATTCTGTAGAAGCTGTTTCAAGCCCAAGATGACAAGTGTATTGGGATCGACTATGGCAATCTTAGGACGACTCATATCTAAGTTAGAAGGATGTTTCATTCGTATTTGTCTTTAAGAAAGTGAGAGTTCCCCCTTTCCTACTTGTTCTTACTCATCATAGCTTCACACTACTGATATCCACAAGATTATTAACAATTGCATAAATCGTCAATCCTGCTGGTGAATGTATTTGTAGCTTACGTGCAATATTACGACGATGTGTAATCACAGTGTTCGTAGAGATACAAAGATGATCGGCTATCTCCTTATTCGTCATACCCTGCGCTACATCAACGATAACATCTTTTTCACGATCACTAAGTACCTCATCAGACAGAGGACTCTGCGTAATCATGTTTGATATCTTCACACTTACGTCATTCTGCTTACTCTTTTGTTCTAAGCGTCTAATCACTGGTATGAAGATTTCTTCTTCTACTAAAGCATGTTGTTCAAGCCATGCTTCACAGTTATAGATATCATATAAAGTAGCTGTCAGACGATTATTATGATGCGTATCTGAAGGTAGATACTTGATAATAATACTCTTCAACTCACGTAACTTCACATCTGTTTGACTATGATGCTTAGAATAAGTCTCAACATCGTATGTGTCATTTGCCTCACCATTCAGCAGCGAATCAACGTATGGGAACACATTCTTCTCTTCATACTGCATGTGATTATGGATAGAATGGGCATATTCATCATATAGACGAAGGATAAGACGAGCAAGATTATCAGTCTCATCCAAAGACGCACACAGCTCCTTTCGTATGAAAGGTAACTTGTATTCAAGATAGTAAGTATGGCTTGCTCGCAGGTATTGCATAAGGGTTGGGATTGACAATCGGTCTACATCATCAAAAGCTTTATATCCATTTATCGTAAAATTAACAACTGCCAAGAATGTGTAAGTGTCTACATTCTGATCATCACAAACCTCTCTCACGGTCTTATCACCAAAGCCCAAACTTATTCCAAAGCACCCTAAGCTTTGTAATAAGTCATAATTATCTCTGATAAGATAAATCATCTTATCATCAGGCTCATACATCTTCTGATTCTTCATCTTGTTACTTCGTAATGATATCGTATGCAAAATAACAAAAAAAAGTCAATAATGCAATAGTAGTCGTAAAGTATTTGGTTTTTTATCATTAATTATTATCCTCGAGAAAAGCACAAAAGGAGCACTACTATGCTATCCACTATTTCCTTATCCCTACCTACTTGATATATATCATGTTACCTTATATAACTCTTTCGGCGCTCTTTTTAAAACGTAGTAATACACCACACGAAATTTGTTAATTGTAAACACTAATCGTAATAAGGCTTAACACCATACAACGAGTTACCCAAAGAGGCTTTACTTATTAATAGAACAGCATCTACAAGATAGCCATCAAAAAACTAAGAAGAAACTATTTTTGTTGTTTTAGTGGCTTGTTCCAAATAAAAGCGGTATCTTTGTAGCTTGTAAAGTGTTATAAGATACATGATAAGCTAAGACAGTTAATATGACAACAGATAAAACAGCCGTAAGAAAGGTAACGCGTAAACGCGGTGCAAAAGCACAGAAAGCTCCCTTAAAAAGCCGTACTATCTCGAATGATCTTATCCCAATAGAAGAAGAGACATGGCTTCTTCAGCCTATTGCTGTGACCATGATGCGCCATGACTATTCGCTCATTCAGGTTAGAATTTTGGTGTCTATTGTTGAGAGTCTACAGTCTATCTTGCATGGAATATTGAACAATAAGCGAGGCTTTCAACTTGACTTATTCCACACGGATGAGCTGGATGAGGATGGACGTATGCCTATCAAGCTACCTTTCAAGGAATTAGGTGTTGACCCGAACCACTATCCACAGTTACGTAACTCACTGAAGATGTTGGCTTCAATACCTGTCGAAATCCCATATAAAACGGCTGAAGGAAGAAAGTACACCAAGGCAACTAACCTTTGTGATGTATATATACCAGAGGATCGTTCCTACAACAAATACGCCATTCTAAAGCTCGATCATACTGTTGCCGAGCGTCTTGTATCATTAGACTTTGGCTATCATCGATTGGGAAAACAGATTGTCTTCGCTTGTAAGAACCGTTATACGCAGCGTATTTATATGTTCATCGAGTCTTGGGTGGACAAAGGTCGTACAGTTATCAAGACTTTGGAGTTCCGCAAGATGCTTCGTTTGGAAAACAACTACAAGAAGTTCTCTGATTTCTGCCGCCGTGTTCTCGACCCAGCAATGCAGGAATTAAAGGAGCTTGCCGAGCGTGGGTTCTGTGATTGTCACTTTGAGTATGAGAAGAAATATGACCGTGGACAGCGTGGTGGTGAGCCTGATGAACTAATCTTCATCATACATCGTGCAAAGGATAAGATGAATGTACAGTTGCAGGAAATGACGCAAACTCAACGTCGACAGTTCCAACAGTATCTTGTACAATACTTCGATTTCACCCCTGTGAATGCACAAGCAATGGCAGACCGCATTACCGCTGAGACTTATCAAGAAGCTGTACAAAAACTTATGAGCCTACGGGACCGTTTCTCTAAGACGTTTGTAAAAGACAAGGCAGCCTACACTTTCAAAAGTCTTGACGAAATGTTGAAATCAAAGGAAGTCCCTAACACCATCGTAGAGGAAGTGGAATAACTTATAGGAACTTTCCCCAACCGAATAGGAATTTGCCTATAAGATATTTGAAACCAAAAGACTACTTTTGCAATAGAGAATGAACAAAAGTAGTTTACATTAAAGGTTACAGATATGAAAAAGAACTTTTTATATACATTCGCCTTAGGTCTCCTAAGTCTTTCACTCTCTTCATGTGGCGCATACCTATCTGCCAGTGGTGGTTATGGTGGTCCTATGGCTGTTTACGATGATGGTTATAACGTTGGATACAGTAGCACATACGGTCGAATTGGGTATGAAGAGGCACGAAGACAAGCTCTTTTCTTGTCAGACAAGATGGCTTACGAACTTGGACTTACCGATGCACAATATCAAGCAGTGTACGAGATTAATCTTGATTACCTCCTTAATATGCAGGGTGAGCGCTCTCTTTACGGTGACTATTGGACACGTCGCAATAGTGACTTGTTCTATGTCTTAAATGCACGCCAATATAACTATTATATAGGTGAAGACTATTTCTATCGTCCTGTTTATTGGTATAACAACAACTATGCTTATAGGGTTTATAATCGTTATGCAGACCGCAACTATTATTATCGTTCCCTTCCTGCAGAATACTACACCTATCGTGGCGGGCGAAACAGATATAATGACAGCTATTACGCAGGCCGTTTCGGTGCACGCCGTAACCCTCCTATCGTAACAAATCGTACCAGAACGAACCAGGACGTATATCAGAATAGCGGTGCTTGGAATACTCCACAGCAAAATAACGGGTATAGTAGCTTTGGCAATGCAAGAAGAGATAACACCTATTCTACGCCAAATAGCTCTTATAATCAGCAGTTTGATGGACCAAGACAGCAGTCTAACAGACCTGTATATCAACCTCAACAGCAGCAATACCCTGCTCCAAGTCGTCAATCATCAGGTAACTACGGTGGTTCATCATTTGGGAATGCATCACGTTCATCATTCCCAAGCGCACCAGCAAATAGCAATCAGGCTCCATCAACCCCAAGTCGTTCAAACGTACCAAGTAACAACAGCAGTTTTGGTGGACATAGGTAGTAGTAAAAGATAATATGAGAATAACAGATATTAGTCGTTCAAGAGTAGCCTCTGCAATGGTTAGAGGCTACTTTCATTCTTTCTTTTCAGGACAGGTAGATGCCTTATATCCAGGGAAAAAGCGGATTGAACCGAAGGAGTACAAACAGCTTTTAGTAAACAACTTCGACAACCTCTCTACTCAATTCGTGTCTGTTCTCTTTCCTATTCTCATACGTCTAAACTATTCAGACCTTGAGTTTGTGACTGAAGATATGAAGCGCCGTCACTTCTCAGAGACTACTTCTGCAAAGATACTCTTACGTTATGCTTGTGGAAGTAAAGAACTTTATACTCTCGTAACTGCTGAGTATCAGAAGCAAATATTCTCTTTACTTAATGGGCATTTACAGTCTGTAGAAGACTACTATGTAGACTGTCCAGCTTTGATAGACAAAGACTGTGTACCCGTATCGTTGGCCATTCGTTCTATTGTTCGGGTTCAGATGCAAGCTTACGCCTTAGGTATAACGCAAGCTAAGACAGGAGTCAATGGTCTACATCAGGCTACTGTCTATCGATTAATGATAGCGGGAATGATGGCTTTACTCCATGAGTCGCCTGTTAACTTTGAGGAAGAAAACTTAGAAATGATGTTCAGAAAGGTATCATTAAACGCTGATAACTTTGAGAACTTAATGAATGAAATGAACCAAGCCTACGAAGACTTGGTTTAGACTTGGCATTATATCTTTGCTCACTTATACTAATTACGCTATGTAACATCCTCCTTTGATTATGTCACATAGCGTCTTATATCATATTGTCATCCGATAGACATCATCCGACTAACCAAGTACACTATGTTTACCTTAGATAGTACACACTTTTTCTAACAATACCCTGCACTCATACTAACAACACATTGCAAGGCATCTTATCGTCAGAAAGACTGATATTATCGCCTATTATCGTTAGTATTAACACTCCATACCATTGCTATTGACGTCCCTCACCATTGCAGAAGATAAGAGGAAAGATTGGTTAACATCATTAAGACTATAAGAGAACTAAGGATTTAAGCCACATAACCTCTTCGTTCTCTCATAAAAACTAATAGATACACTCATCAACCCTTTGGTCAGTTGGCTCTGTTGGAATAGTTGGCAAGAACTGGAAAGGAAAACAGATACCCACTTTATAAGCATTTATTAGTAGTGGAAGGAACCTATCATAATAGCCTTTCCCACGTCCTAAACGGTTCTTCTGACTATCAAAAGCCATACCAGGAATGAGTGCAAATTCAATAGAAGAGAAATCTGTAAAAGGCTCTCCAATAGGTTCAAGTATGCCAAAACTACTTGACTTGAAGAAATCTTGTCCTTTGTAAAGACGAAGTTCCATCTCAGTATCACTTATAACTACCGGTAGAAGAACCCTTTTCCCCTCTTGATGAAGCTGCTGGATGAGGTCGTGTGTATAGACCTCATCTGCCAATGAATTATATAAAAGGACTGTCTTTGCCTCTTGCAGGCGTGGATGACTTAACACACGCTTAATGAGTGGCTCCGACTGAGCAATCAGTTCTTTTTCAGTAAACTGTTTCTTTCGTGCTCTTACTTCCTTGCGAAGAAGGGATTTCTCGTTTTGTTCCATAGCTATTACACTTTTCTTTTTCGCATTAGCATAGACTTATCCGCACTCTTCGGCCTCGGTTTAAGAAGCAAAAGAGATTTGGGATGAAAGGCATTAACGGCCGCCTTAATCATGGCATCGTTTCGATTGACATATTCTATCCATGCTTGTTCATCAAGAATATTATAGATAATACGGCTATTAAGATACTCCTGTAACAAAGAATGTGACCGCATTATCATCAAGTTACGACGACGCAATTCGTTCTTCTCGGCAAATCCGACGAAATCACCTACGAGATTCTGATGGTCTAAGTAGTTGGCTAAAGGCAAGACCTCGCCGAAACCGCTTAGTTTCTTACGATTCTTATCTGTATAATTGAACGCATATTGCAGCATCAAACCGCTTACCACAGCCTCTTTATAGTAAGATGTCACCTTAGAAGTATCCTCTGGAACAAAGATGTCAGGCGTTATGCCACCTCCACCATAGACTATGCGTCCATTGTTGGTATGGTAGGCAGGACCCTGATGTTTAATGCTATCTTGTGAGAAGAACTCTCCATGCTGATAACGAGTGAGTATATCGTTATCGTAGTCGGCATTATCACCCGGCTTAAATGGCTTTTGTATGCAGCGACCAGATGGAGTATAGTAACGTGCTATGGTCAGTCTTATCAAACTACCATCATTAAACTGTATTTGCTGCTGTACCAAACCCTTACCAAAAGAACGACGTCCAACAATGATAGCACGGTCGTTATCTTGCATAGCACCAGCAAAGATCTCAGCTGCAGAGGCCGTTCCTTCATTGATGAGTACAACCATTGGTATATGTTGATAGCTTCCTTTGCCATCGCTACGATAGTTTTCACGTGGACTCTTACGGCCCTGTGTATATACTATCAATCGATTCTTTGGAAGGAACTCATTAGCCATCTGTACCGCAGCCTCCAATATACCGCCTCCATTATCACGAAGGTCAATAACCAAGTGGTCGGCACCTCGGATATTAAGCGACTGTAAGGCAGCCAACATCTCCGCATAGGTACGCTCGCCAAAACTCTTGACACGAATATAACCTGTCGTATCATTGAGCATATAAGCTGCAGAAACACTCTTCACAGCTATGTCGCCACGTGTCACAGTGAACATCTTAACACCTTGCTCACCATATCGTTTAACACCAATCTTGACCTTAGAGTCTTTCGGTCCCTTTAGTCGATGCATTGCTTCTTCATTAGTGACAATCTTACCAACAAACGACTTTCCATTGATGCTAACAACCTTATCGCCAGCTAATAACCCAGCTTTATCAGCAGGACCATCCTTAATAACATTCTGAATGCGTAATGTGTCTTGTCGAATATTGAACTCAATACCAACGCCAGAGAACGAGCCTTTCAAGTCGTCGGTCGCCAGTTGGACATCTTTCGCACTAATATAAACAGAGTGTGGGTCGAGTTCTGATAATATCTCAGGGATAGCCTTGTCTACAAGTTCGTCTATATTAACAGAATCAACATACTGATCATCAATGATGTGCAGTAGGTTGCTGAGTCGACTACTACCACTATTGATGATGTTTAGTCGGTTACCAGAGAAATGATTGGCATAGAAAGTACCAATAAAAATACCAATGACAACACAAAGCGCCATTAGTAACGGCATGAAACGATTATTCTTATTCTGATTCATAAAAGCCTTAACTCCCTCTTTCTGAAGAGGAGATAATTAAAAGAGTATTCGATAATTCAACTATAAAATATGGTTCTGATAATAGTGGGAACAATCTTTTTCGAGTCTGTAAGACCGATTGTTCCTCGCTATCACACGGCTACAAGCATTTGGCATACATATTAAATAGAATCTGAAGTGGGATCATTGTCCTCCTCAAGACTCTTGTATTCAACCTCAACACCAGCTCTTGTCAGTAAATCTATACCATCCGTAAGACGATACTTCTCAGCATACACAACTCGGCGAATACCTGCTTGAATGATGAGCTTTGCACACTCAATACAAGGAGAGGCCGTAACATAGAGCGTTGAACCTTCGCTATTATTACCACTTCGAGCAAGTTTTGTGATTGCATTGGCTTCAGCATGGAGTACATAAGGCTTTGTTATGCCCTCCTCATCTTCGCATACATTCTCAAAGCCACTCGGTGTTCCGTTATAGCCATCACTGATAATCATTTTGTCTTTAACGACCAACGCACCTACTTGACGACGTTTGCAATAAGAGTTCTCAGCCCATATTCGAGCCATACGAAGGTAACGATAGTCGACAGCAGACTTGCTTCTCCCTTCTAATAAGGAAGAAGAAGCTGATGAAGATTCTGTTATATGCTTGTTATTCATTTACTTATTATGATTTTATACTTTGCTGTTTAGCAATGAGAGCACGATGTGATACTTAAGAAGTATAGATGATGTTAGCTTTTCCCTCAACCATAGTCCACCCTTAAAAGGTATCGAGAAAAGCCTTACCTTCATGCTTTTGTAAGTCCATCACGTTCTTTCAGGGCATCAATAGTAGGCTCTTGACCACGAAAACGCTTATAGAGAACCATTGGATGTTCCGTCCCACCACGTGAGAGAACGTTGTCTCTAAAACGCTGGGCAACCTCTTGATTGAAGATACCCTCCTTCTTGAAGACACTGAAAGCATCGGCATCGAGTACCTCAGCCCACTTATAACTGTAATAGCCAGCAGCGTATCCTCCCGCCATGATATGAGAGAACTGAACTGTCATACATGTATCCATACGCTGTTCATCAATGATAGCTGGTGCCCAAGCCTGCTTCTCAAAAGGAATAATATCATCGGTGAACTCGTCCTTACATGTGTAATAAGCCATATCCAACAGACCGAAACTTACTTGTCGTAGACAAGCCATTGCAGCACCATAATTACGACTGGCTATTACCTTCTCTATCAACTCGTCGGGCATTGGCTCACCTGTCTGATAATGGAAAGCGAACGTACGAAGGAAGTCTTTCTCTACTGCAAAGTTCTCCATAAACTGTGAAGGAAGCTCTACAAAGTCCCACCATACATTAGTACCAGACAGACTCTCAAAGCGTGTATTCGCAAAGATGCCATGAAGAGAATGGCCAAACTCATGTAAAAAGGTCTCGACCTCGCCTAATCTCAATAAGGCAGGCTTATCCTTTGTAGGCTTAGAGAAATTCATCACAAGTGATGCATGAGGACGAACATTTGTGCCATCGCGCTCTATCCATTGTCCTTGGAACTCTGTCATCCACGCTCCATCACGCTTTCCCTTACGTGGATAAAAGTCTACATAGAGTACGGCTAAATAACTACCATCCTTATCATACACCTCGTATGGCTTAACATCAGGATGATAGACAGGTATCTCCTTGTTTTCTTTGAAGGTGATACCATAGAGACGTGTAGCTAATCCAAAGACACCCTTAATCACATTGTTCAATTCCAAATAGGGTCGAAGCATCTCTGGATCGAGGTCGTATTTCTTCTTCTTAAGCAACTGACTGTAATAAGCCACGTCCCAAGGCTCCATCTTAAAGTCGTCCCCTTCAAGCTCTTTAGCCAATGTCTCTATCTCTTTACGTTCTTCGATAGCCTTTGGTTTGTACGCTTCAATGAGGTCATTAAGGAGTTTATACACATTCTCGACCGTTGTTGCCATTCTATGTTTCATCACATAATCAGCAAAAGTGTCGTATCCAAGAAGCTGTGCAATCTCCCTACGCAGATTAATCAGACGTTTGCAGAGTTCCAGATTATTGGTGTCATTATCCTTTATGCAAAGTGTATTGCGTGCCATAAAGAGTTCTTGACGTAGTTCACGCTGCGTACTATACATCATGAAAGGACTATAACTTGGTGCATCCAAGGTGATAACCCATCCTTCTAAGTCATGCTCTTTTGCTGCTTCATGCGCTGCTTCACGTGCTGTATCAGGTAGTCCGTCAAGCTGTTTCTCGTCTGTGAGATGTAGCGTATAGGCTTTATTCTCCTTTAGAACATTCTGTGAGAATTGCAATGAAAGCATGGATGCTTCCTCTGTTAGCTTACGCAACTTATCTTTTCCAGCTTCATCTAACAACGCACCACTACGTACAAAGCCCTCATAGCTTTTCTCTAACAGACAATTCTCTTCTGGTGTCAAGTCACGATGATGCTCATAGACATGCTTAACACGCTCGAATATCTTTGGATTTAAGCTGACATCATTATTATGCTTCGTAAGAATTGGACTCATCTTCTGTGCCAATGCGTCCATTTCATCGCATGTCTCAGCACTAAGCATATTAAAGAACACACTCTCAACACGGCTCAACAAGTCATAATAATGCTTACGTCCCTTCACCTCATCTTCGGGAATAATCGTGTTGTCGAAGGTAGGTTCGTCTGGATTATTAATTATCTTCTCAATCTCTTCATCGTTGCGACGGATTCCTTCCATCATTGCCTCTTCATAATCAGCAAGTGTTATGCGATCGAAAGGCACTGTGTCATGCGGCGTATCGTAAGGTAGAAAGAATGGATTGACACGTTCTTTCTTATCTAATTCGTTATCTATCATCTCTATTAACTTTCTCTTATTTTAATCTACAAAGATAACTCAAAAAAAGGAGAAAACCCATATAAAAAGGTGGAATTTAACGCAATTTTGTTTCTCAATGGTGTGTTATGGATAAGAACTAAGCGGATAATGTAATTTTAGTAATGAATTACACCTCCCTTTCTTGTCTTTTTATGCATTCTTATTGATGCTTTACACAGATGGTGTTGATTGTAAACAACAATACTCATAGGGACAGGCTCTCTTTCTTTCCACTCTCCCAGCAAGGGAAATGATTAGTGAACTTACTCCTATACAGCCTGTCTATCCATCCGCCACCACTCCCGCAGGGAGAAGAACAATTAGTGAGGTGAGCCCTACGAAGCTGTCGATAAAAGAAGAAAGAACGCTATTTGTATAAGCTAAATTTGTTGAGTTATTTCAATAAGCAATCCCCGCTCCATTTGAAAAGAGGCCGAGGAAGAAACAAGAAGAGGCCTTACTGCATTCAAGAACATGCCCTTCTTGCACGTTGAAGACGCCCTTCTTGAAACATGAAAGGCGTCTTCTTCAAAGCTGTTTATAACATACTGATTTATTGTAGGTTACAACCTCTGTTTTAAGAAACAATATACTCCTATTTTAAAGGTGTTTAGCTTCATATAATGTAATGATTTTTTACAGATTTACCAACTCTCCAGAAGTATGGATAGATTGATGGGCTGTAGACAGGGAGATACTTATCAATGTAATAGAGTGTGCTCATTTTCTCACAGACAGACACAAGGTTTCACACACAAATAGCGTCCACTAAGACTATAAGAACTGTTTGAAACATCCATCAAAAAGCTGAATGGGACAAACAAAGGATAATAGAGAACATAGTAATCTATGCCGATTTCGAGGAAAGATTACGTTCGTAGAGTCTCCAACTGTGGGATTGTAATAATCCCTCTACTCATCGTTAAGAATCCTTCTCGCTGCAAAGTGTTAAGCATTCGAGAAACATTTAGGCGACTCTGGTGTAACTCTATGGCAAGATCCTCCATCCTTATCCTCAACACCTTCTTACCAGCTTGAGTAAGACAACGTAGGCGCAGGAAACTTACAAACTGTTGACGAATATCGATAGGCTGCTGACGCCATGGAATACGACTCATTCGCTGTGCTTGCATAGATATACTATTGAGGAGGTTAAGACGGAAGATAAGGTAGTTATCAAGCAGACGTAATACCTCAGTCTTATCCAATGACAAGAGACTACAATCGGTCTGTGCCGTGAAGTCCTTTGTGTATCTTTGCATAAGACCGAAGAGATGTTCAGGCTGGATAACGGCAGGAGCCGACAATTCTTCTTCTATTCGATAACAATAATTATCCGCATGACTAACCACACGGAGTGTTCCACTCATCAGAAAAAAGAGATGTGTACATTTATCATCCGTACTGACAAGCGACTTATCGGCCACTAACTTATAAAATCCAAACTTTGTTTGTCCTACGATATCAGCCAATTCATCCGTACTAATACCGATGAAAAGTGGTAGTTCGAGAAGTTTATCGTAGAGCTGAAGCATTGACCTTAAAAGATAATACATATTCGCTTTCAAAAGAGAAAGCGAATATGACTTATTCTACATATTTCCCTTTCATAGAAGGACTGTACCATGTTTTCAGATTACCTTTCGCATCAGAATAAATGAAATAGGCCATCAATTCTGGATGACGATCAAGTAATTTGCGCGCTTTCTCAACTCCCACCACCATAAACGAGGTAGCATAGGCATCAGCAGTAGCGCAGTTCTTGGCTAAGACCGTGGCAGAGAGAAGAGAATGTTGTACTGGATAACCTGTTTTAGGGTCGATGGTATGAGCATACTTCTTACCTCCTTTATAATAAAAATTACGGTAATTTCCACTCGTTGCCATGGCTTTATCTGTAACATTCAGTACCGTCTGAATCTCTTGATTGGTATTCAAACTATCATCCGTCGGCTTTGTTACACCTATCTTCCATGGTAAACGCTGCTCGCTATTACCCTTCGTAACAATCTCGCCACCTATCTCTACCATAAAGTTCTCTACCCCATTGCGACGCAGGAAACGGGCAACAACATCTGAGCCGTAGCCTTTTGCGATAGCAGAACAATCTAACATAATACGTTTGTTATCCTTCTGAATGGTATTACCAACCAACTTCACCTTATTATATCCAACAATTTGATGAAGACTGTCGATAGCCTGTTTAGATGGATGTTGACCCGTCTTAAATCCAAAGCCCCACATATTAACCATCGGTGCAACAGTAATATCAAATGCGCCATCAGTCTCTTTTGAAACCGTTTCAGCAAGTGTGAAGACCTCTCTGAACATCTCATTTACCTTTACAGGCTTATTTTGATTAATCAAGGAAATCATTGAGTTGGGTTCAAACGTTGAGAAGGTCTGATTAACCTTCTTAAGTTCTGCCTCTATCTGTGGCTGGAGATCTTCATCACT
Organism: Prevotella sp. C561; assembly: GCF_000224595.1. Taxonomy (NCBI): domain Bacteria; kingdom Pseudomonadati; phylum Bacteroidota; class Bacteroidia; order Bacteroidales; family Prevotellaceae; genus Prevotella; species Prevotella sp. C561. The sequence continues at coordinate 185,431 of NZ_JH114142.1, forward strand.
TTGATAGGTAATATTATAGGTAGTACCAAAGATAAACCCCTTGTTGTGCTGGTAAGGCATTGAATGTTGATAGCTAACAATGACGATAGACCCAATGATTAGCATCAAAAGGAATGGTATCTGCCAATATAATCTCTTCTTATTCATCTCCTGTTTTATATTAATTTAGTATCAATACTCATGTTAGAAATAAAGAACAATACCCTTAACACATGAACAACAAACCCTCTTGATGATCACATGAAGATGCTATTGAGACATCTAAAGATATATCTCTTATTTCTAACAACTTATCTTATTATAATTCAAAAAGAACATTAAAGGTAGCACCAAGCTGTGATGAACCACTACGACCATAACCTGGAACATACCAAGGTTCGCCTATTTCGCTCATCTTACGAGCAAGGCGAAGCTTATAACGGACGCTCCACCCCATACGAATAGGCCCCCATATCTTAGCATCTACACCACCAACAAGCTCGGCCCAAAGCTGACGTCCTTTATTACCAAGATTACCATAAGTGGACTGAGTGCCCCAAATAGGGTCAAGAATACCAGGACTAAGTACATCATACTTAAATGATGTGTACCCCACTCTACCGCCTACTAAGAATCGGTAAGTGTCATGTTTATCCTTTAACATATTAAAATCACAACCCACACGACCGTAGGGTGCAATTGTTTTGAAGGTTGTCCCTGTTGTTTCGTCCGTCTTATCAGCCTGACCAACACCCACTTCTATCACGGGATAATACCTATCCTTCAGATTAACACGTAATATTCCCTCATACTGACCGTATGAGGCAAGCCAACGCATAGCGGGTCCGACAAGGTCGGCACCCACAGCTACTCCCCTGAAAAAGGGGATACTATCTTCTTTGACCTTTGGTAGTGATGGACGACGCTGGGCATTGGCTACCGTCGAAGTAGATAGCAACAGTACATTAAGGATTAGTAAAACTGATAAATATATGTTCTTTCGTACCATCATAGTCAACGTTTGGATTATTAATATCAACCTTCTTCACACGTGTTCCCTTTGCTGAAATAGCTGTGAGTGTATGAAAGAAAGTTGGCGAACAATCTATACTTTCAAAATGACTTATATTGGTTTTTGATATCGTAACCGTATCTATAGTTGTCACTCCAGCCTTACTTGTAAATACAAAACGAAGCTTATCTTTTTCTCCATTATAACTCATAGGAAGACTAAACTTTGTTGTGTTTACCTGTTTGTTCAGTAGTACCGTATCAGGTTTATTCTCTCGAATGGCTGATATAGTAAGTGTATCGTGCAAAGTATCACCCTTTACAACATAATTTGACCATACACCATTGGTTACAGGACAGTCAATATCAGAACAAGAACTCATCCATACCATTCCTCCTAAGAAGGTAATACACATGAAGACTTTGCTCAATACATGCTTAATCTTTCTGTAGTTCATCATTGTAATTTGTTAACTGCTTAAAAGCAAGGCTTATCATCCTACATTTCTTTCTCTATCTGATAGTCATTTCTCCTTGGATTACTACGACTTATGAGGTCGCCTATGAATCCTGCAAGGAATAGTTGTGTACCTAATATCATCGCTACCAAGGCTATAAAGAAGGATGCATGATTTGAGAGTAAGTCGCCATATTCTCCTCCAAGAAGCATTATAATCTTCTCAACAATTAGCCAAAGAAAAGCGATAAAACCGATGAAGAACATAAAAGAACCCATCAAACCAAAAACGTGCATTGGCTTTTTACCAAAGTTGGTAAGGAACCAAAGGGTCAATAAGTCAAGATAACCATTGAAGAAACGATTAATACCAAACTTTGACTTACCATACTTTCGTGCCTGATGATGCACCACCTTCTCTCCAATACGTGCGAAGCCTGCCTCCTTGGCAAGGTAAGGAATATAACGATGCATCTCCCCATAGACCTCAATATTCTTCACTACATCACTGCGATAGGCCTTTAATCCACAATTGAAATCGTGCAGGTTGTGTACTCCACTTATCTTACGCGCTGTCGCATTGAATAGTTTTGTAGGGATAGTCTTGGTTAATGGGTCATAACGTTTCTGCTTATAGCCGCTTACAAGGTCGTATTTCTCATCCATGATCATCCTGTAAAGCTCTGGTATCTCATCAGGAGAGTCTTGTAAATCGGCATCCATTGTAATAACAACATCACCCTTCGCTGCCTTAAAGCCACAATAGAGTGCTGGACTCTTACCGTAGTTACGACGGAACTTGATTGCATGCACATGTTCAGCATCCTTACGATGCAGATCTTCAATGACGTCCCAACTCTTGTCCTTAGAGCCATCATTGACAAAAATAACCTCATAAGTGAAGCCATTAGCTTTCATGACACGCTGAATCCAAGCGTATAATTCGGGGAGACTTTCCTCCTCATTGTAAAGAGGAACAATTACTGATATATCCATATTATGTATTAGGAATTTTCTATTATCAATTTAGTATTTAGGAGTTCAGACTGAAAGATAAGGATTATGACCTATAATATCTATCATCCATTTACCTAATAATCTTATAACTATTGGCGTTTAACATTCTTAGACATGACACCAGCTATCAATAACGAACAAATTGCTCCAAACAATACCGCCGTGATAAAAGTACTGGAAGCTATAGAATAAGGTTGTAAAACATCTGGTAATATCGCCATAAACTGATTATACGAGAAACCCATAGCAGTAAGTGTCTTTTTCCCTTCCGCACTCGAATAGATATTACTGAACATCATGAGTAGCTTTCCATTGTCTAAGAAACGCATATACAACCACTGCAAAAAACTAAAGATAATGGCTGCATTGAAAAAAACACGTAGACAATAGAACAGACTACGACGGAAAGATATAACGCCTTTACGCCCTTCTTCACGAAATATCTTCAATCGATAAGCTACGAAGAAAGGGGTCGAAAGAATAAGTAAAAAACTAAATTGCGCCAAAACTGGTAATGCCTCTATACCTAAAAGACAAGCAAAACTTGCCGCCCAAATGATAGCAAGATAAATACCATCATATCGAGCGTATGCAGTCAACTGTTTGTAATCTTCATGAATCATGTTACAAAAGTACGTATTATTTATTATAAATAATGTAGGACACTATTAAATTTAATTTTTTTGTTAAAAAACAGAAATTGTATTAACGTCTCCTTGCTGGTATAAAAATAAATCACTATCTTTGCACTCGCTTATTTGTGATAAGCACAACACGGACAAGTCTCTTACGACCAGCTCCCTTTGAATCCCCCAGGACGGGAACGGAGCAAGGGCAGAAGGTTGTAGCGGTGCGATAGGAATCGCTTGTCCACCCCCGCCTCTTTAGCTCAGTTGGCCAGAGCACGTGATTTGTAATCTCGGGGTCGTTGGTTCGAATCCGACAAGAGGCTCAAATAATAAAATGACTAAGAACATAGAAGAGGATATGTCGTGAGGCATATCCTCTTTCGCTTTTTATTAATATCAATGGACCTTAGTACATCAGATACTTAATTATCAAACGCCTCAAATCAGTATATTTCATCTATTTACTGCTTAAAGAGGCAAGAAAAGTTATAAATAATTTGGTGTTATCAAAAATTCTCACTACCTTTGCACTCGCTTTTAATAAGAGCACAGGGAGATCCGCTAGCTCAGCTGGTAGAGCACAACACTTTTAATGTTGGGGTCATGGGTTCGAGCCCCATGCGGATCACTAAAGTAAGATAAGAGAGTAACTATATCGTTATTCTCTTTTTTATATCCCATTACTCAAATACAGTTGAAAGACTTCTCATTCATTCAAGGGCCTTACAATCCTTACTGACCCTTCTTTTCTGCCACATCCCCTATCCTATTCATGGAACTTACACTAAGGCGGATATAATCATAATTCAATCGGACATAAATGACAAAAAGAGATTTAAGATGGGATTCTTTCTATCACTTATTTTCCAAATTCATTATATTTTATGCGCAACAAGAACCTAACGATTACCTTTCTATCGCCCTTTATAGCATTAACGAAACGAATTGCGCCTACACTGTGGATAAGCTCTTCATCAACAGACAAAATATTGGTAGACATTAACACTCGTACATCTTTTATCTTATTGTCTGATGCATCATAATCAAACTGAACAACACTCTCTCCCTGTACACCATTTTTTATATACATATCCAGCTCTCCTCCATGAGAAATTATGACATATATACTTCTCTACCCTACCTCTGAGGAATACACTTGGGAAATATACTCCAGCGGTATAATCATAATGAATATCGCTATTGGAGATTATCAAAGGGGTTTCTTGTTGTAGATGACTTGTTCTACAACTGATTAAAGAGAAAATAATCAATATTGGGACTATATGTCTTAAGAACCTCATTATCTTATTCTTTACTTATCATTTTTCACAAACATGTGGGCAATTTATAAGCATCGTTTAGTGCTATACCTCATAAACTATTTACCAAAATCCTTGTGCGTAGAACCTATAATGTCGCATTATACAAGAGCTTCTTGTCAGATGATAGATTTCTGTTTTCAACCCGTATAAAGATATTTATACCACTAACAGTTCACTTATAACATGCCCAGTACCTTTAATATACCATATATCAGTGACACAATAGCAGCAAGCCAGCCTCTCATATACATATATTCACCACCTCCCCCAGAATGATGAGACTTGGCACAAACCCATATCATGATAATGCCTATTACAATATAATTTATTCCTTCTAAAGGACTGTAAAATAATCCAGTAATACCCAAAAGTAGAAGACATAAGAGGATACAAGCAGCAGAAATGGTCGAAGACTTTTTGCTTTGTAATCGTCTTAAACAGTAGAAGAGATAGCAAACCAGACATATCGTCAAAAATCCTGATATACTATAAATGCCCATTACGTCAATCTATTTAGACTTTGATTTATCCACCTTACTGTCCTAATCTTAATTTTCAAACACCTTTAAGACCTACGCTAATGGCGCAGTACTATTCTTCCCCTGCTTACATGTGCTAATATCTTACTTCAAAGGAGACTGAAGAAATCCTTTTCCCTATACCTTTCAAAAGACAATTTAGATTGTAGCTACATCAACAATGCTGTACTTTCTCTTCATCAAAATCTTATTGTCAGCTATAAATCTCAATAGCTACAAACGCAGTGCTTTGTATTATCTTGCAAATACATTATTACTATCAAATCTCATGATAAATTGAAGAATAATTAGTAATAAAGCAGACTACCCCCAATGACAAATATACACTTCTTTATAAACATCGATGAGAGATATAGAAACAAAGCCACACAATGATTATTCATCAATGTAAAGTAACACTATCAGTACCTACAAACCCCTAATTTATTTTTATTTTCTGTTGCTGTCATTTTTAACATTTAGCGTAAAAGCTTCATATCCAATCATATAAACAGGAGTATGTGATGACAGAAATGACAGCAACTTCAAAAAGTCTGTTTGCCTCTCTCTCGCATCTTATGAGCGTTCAACAGACTGATGCAGCTTAGAAGAAACCCCGATAGAGGTCAATAAGCGTTGACAGTTGTCGCAGTTGTGTATCAACAAGTTCTACCTGGCAATCAAGTTGGTCGCGCTCACTATCAAGAACCTCTAAGTAGGTAGCACGATTATAATTGTAGAGTTGTTGAGAGACGGAGACGGCTCTGGTCAAAGCATCATTCTGTTTCTTCTTCAACACTTGGTATTGAGCCAAGTTACGTGCACGGGCTTGCAAAGTAGACATTTCGCTGTAAGCTGTGAGCAAGGTCTTATCATAATTATATAAAGCCTCCAATTGTAATGCATTAGCTTGGTCAAAGTTTGCTTGAATAGCTTTCTTATTAATCAGCGGAGCCGTCAATCCCCCCACCACACTGAAGGCTAATGACTTAGGCAGCTGAAGCAAGTATTTAGGATTAAAAGCGTCAAGTCCCAAAGATGCAGAGATATTGAGAGAAGGCAAGAAAGCCTTTCGTGCAGCTTCGACATCCCATTTGGCAGCCCTAAGTTGGTGCTCAGCAGCAACAATGTCAGGCCGATGTAGTAGTAGACTTGCAGGGATTGCTTGCAACGTATTAGGCAATGACTGTTCCATCAAGACATTCTTATTACGCATAATAGGAGTAGGATATCTACCTAAAAGCAAATTCAGATTGTTCTCTGTCTCAGTGATAGCCTGTCGAAGTTGATACTCTTCAGCAGAAGCCTTAGCCAGTTCAGACTCAAACTTCTCAACAGCTAACTGGGTATCAGCATCCGCCTCTTTCTGAACACGTGCTATTTGTACAGCTTTCTTCTGTAAAGCAATATACTGCTGCATAATATCCAACTTATTATCAAGTGCTAACAAAGCATAATAGTTCTCAGCCACATCAGCAACGAGTTGGCTCTTTATTGTCCTTTGTCCTTCTTCTGACGCAAGATAACGTTCAACAGCTGCACGCTTCGTACTATTAAGTTGGTTCCATAAATCGACACTCCAATCTAAGTGTAGATTAGGTGCAAAATCAGGAACAACATTTGGCACATTATGTCCTGGCGTAATCTCCGTACCCACATTACCAGCTCCTTCTGCTGTATATCGGCCCGCCTTAGATGCACCGGCAGCAACATTAGCCGTAACTGAAGGCAACATCTGTCCACGCTTCGCCAAGATATTGCTTTTAGCAATGGCCATCTCTTGAAGCGTTATTTTAAGATCTTGGTTATTTGCGAGCGCTGTATCTATCAGTGCACATAGCGTTGGATCTTTAAAGAAGTCGCGCCATAGGGGTATAGCCGTCACTGTATCAGCTGTAGCAACAGGCATAGAAGCCTTTACTGTATCGTTTGGCAATGTTGCTTGTGGAGTCTTACAAGCAACCACGCCCAACAATGATATAAGTGTCATGAGACCATAGGCGAGACACTTGTTATTTCTCTTCTTCATCATCATTCGTTACTTCTTTATGATATCGTTTATCTTTCTCTTCGCTTAAAGGTTTATCCTTTTGATAATGCACAATCTTATCGGCCATTGAAGCAAAGATATAATAAAGACCAGGAATAATAACCAATCCGAACATGGTTCCTATCATCATACCACCCACAGCTGCCGTTCCAATGGTCTTATTACCAATAGCACCAGCGCCAGTAGCAAAGACGAGCGGGATAAGTCCGGCTATAAACGCAATACTGGTCATAAGAATTGGACGGAAACGTGCCACAGCACCTTCTATAGCAGCTTGTGCAATGGACTGTCCCATATTCTTTCTTTGTACGGAGTATTCTACCATCAACACCGCATTCTTACCCAAGAGTCCGATAAGCATGACCAATGCTATCTGTGCATAGATATTGTTTTCTAACCCACACAGCTTCAACAATAAGAATGCTCCAAACACACCCACTGGTAAGAAGATGATAATTGGCAGTGGGAGTAAGAAGTTCTCATACTGTGCTGCTAAGATTAAGTAGACGAAAACTAAGCACACAATAAAGATGATAATTGCCGTGTTACCTTGATCTACCTCGTCCTTTGATATTCCTGCCCAGTCATAGTCATATCCTTTAGGGAGCGACTGTTGGGCTACCTCACTGATAGCTTTTAGTGCCTGACCACTTGAGTAACCAGGTGCCGGAGCACCTGTCACCTCTGAAGAGTTATAGAGATTATGACGTGTAATCTCACTCATACCATAGGTCTTGTTGAGTGACATAAAGTCAGAATAGGGTACCATCTCTCCCGCATCATTCTTTGTATAAAGATGAAGCAGGTCTTCTGGGAAAGCTCTATACTGAGGTGCTGCCTGAACAATAACCTTGTAAGGCTTACCAAACTTGATAAATCCCGTCTGATAATCAGAACCTACTAATATAGAAAGACTGTTGAGAGCTTTACCGGGTTCAACTCCCTTCTGTAATGCCATGGCATCATTGACATTGAGCATATACTGCGGGAAGCTTGCAGAATAGAACGTGAAGGCATTTCCTATCTCTGGACGCTTGTTCAACTGACGGACAAAGTCTTTGCTCACACGCTCCATCTCGTGATAATCATTATTACCTGTCTTATCAAGCAATCGTAGCTCAAAACCACTGGCAGCGCCATAGCCAGGAATTGAAGGCGGTTCGAAGAAATCAATATTGGCTGTCGTTATCACCTTACATTTATCTTCGAGGTCTTCGATAATCTCCTTTGCTGTACGCTTACGATGCTTCCAGTCCTTTAAGTTAATAAGACAACTACCAGAGTTCGCACTTGTTCCTTCAGAAAGAATCTCAAATCCCGCAAGTGAAGAAACACTCTCTACTCCTTCCTCTTTCTCCGCTATTGCTAACAACTGACGAGCAACCTCATTTGTTCGTTCAATCGTTGAGCCTGGTGGTGTCTCAATGACTGCGTAAATCATTCCTTGGTCTTCTTGAGGGATGAAGCCTGAAGGAAGCCCGAGATTAACCCAATAAGCAAGACCGCAGAAAACGAGAACAGCAATCATCGTGAAAGCCTTATGCTTCACAGTATGTTGTAAGACGTGTGCATACTTCTTACTACCAACATTAAACTGAGCATTGAAGCGTTGCAATAATCTACCTATAAATCCTAACTTGACATGATTCTCTTGCTCCTTTGTGAGGATGAGCGCACAGAGAGCAGGCGTCAAGGTCAGTGCCACAAAACCTGAGAAGAGAATGCTGGATGCCATCGTTATAGAGAACTGACGATAGAACATACCTTCTGGGCCTCCCATGAATGCCACTGGAATAAACACGGAAGCCATAACAAGAGAGATAGCAATAATGGCACCACTAATCTCTTTCATTGCTTTCTCCGTTGCTTCAACAGGTGTCAATTTATTGCGCGATATCTCTACATTCACGGCTTCTATAACCACAATAGCATCATCAACAACAATACCAATCGCCATTACAAGGGCAAACAACGATATCATGTTGAGTGTGATGTTGAAAACAAGCATCGCAATGAAACTACCCAATAAGGACACTGGGACCGCCATAATCGGTATTACAGCCGAACGCCAATCACCCAAGAAGACGAACACAACAAGGGCTACAAGTATGAAGGCTTCAAACAATGTATGGACTACCTTATCTATACTTGCGTCAAGGAAGCGACTTATGTCATAACTATACTCATAATGCATACCCTTTGGCATGTCTTTCTGAAGGCGAGTCATCACCTGCTTGACTTGCTTTATGACGTTGCTTGCATTACTTCCGTATGCTTGTTTCAACGTCACAGCTGCTGACGGACGACCATTGAGCGTTGAATAGATATCATAGACTTCACTGCCAAGATGTATGTCGGCAATATCTTTCAATCGAACGGCTTGACCGTTCGCATTACTTTTGATGATGATATTCCCATACTCTTCTGCAGTGGTGTAACGGCCTGGATATTTCAAGACAAACTCCTTCACCTGTGGACGTATACCGCCACTCTCACCTAACTTACCTGGTGAGACCTCTATGTTCTGGTCTTCCAACGCATCACTGACATCATCCGTTGACAAGCCGTATGCTACCATCTTATCTGGATGCAACCATACACGCATAGCATAACTACGAGTACCAAGAATATCAAGGTCGCCCACTCCATCTACACGCAACAGCTCTGGAGAGATGTTGATATCAAAGTAGTTGAATAAGAAATCTTGGTTTACACTTGGATCATCGCTATAGAGATTAATGTACATAAGGATGTTTGGTTCCTCACGTGAGATTTTAACACCCTCTCGTATGACCTCAGGCGGCAACTTATTCGTAGCTGCTGAAACACGGTTTTGTACGTTTACGGCATCTACATTAGGGTCAGTACCTAATTTGAAGACGACGTTTATCTCTGCTTCACCATCGTTTCCAGCATCGCTCTCTATATATTTCATACCAGGAACACCATTCAAGGCTTGCTCCAATGGTATAATCACTGACTTAATCAACAACTCATTGTTTGCTCCTGGATAATCAGCAACTACGTTTACCTTAGGTGGTGAGATAGAAGGGAACTGCGTAATCGGAAGATTAAACAAAGACAGAACACCAATAAAAGCAATGACCAGTGCTACCACAATAGATAGAACCGGTCGACGAATAAATATCTTGAACATTTATTGAATAGCGATTTCGTTTGACTTTATTGATTGTCGTGGTGTCACGAAGCGAGTATGCACGTGGTCGCCATCATTCACTTTCTGTATACCATCAATTAGATAATGGTCTGACGCTGTAAGGCCTGATGAGATGACATAGACTCCTGTCAACTCAGCTGAAATCTGTATCTGGCGTTGATGAGCAACGTTATTCTTATCAACGACGAACACATACTTGCGGTCTTGCAACTCGTAGACAGCTTCTTGTGGGATAACGATAGCATTCTTCTTCTGTACAAGTAGCTGTACAGTTCCCGACTGTCCGTTACGTAGTAAGCCTTGTGGATTAGCAAAGAGCGAACGAACAGATATCGTTCCTGTCGCATTATCGAATTGTCCTGATATGTCTTTTATGCTTCCTCTGGCTGGGAAGGTACTGCCATTGGCCAACAGCAACTTCAAAGGTAACTGCATATAAAGTTGTGGATGTTGCTGTAAGTCTAAGTAATCGCTTTCTGAGATGTTAAAATAAACCTGCATCTTAGAGTTATCTGACAGTGTCGTCAACAAATCATCTTGCTGAATGAAACTACCAACCTTCTGTGGTATTCTTCCTAAAACACCACTAAAAGGTGCTCGAATAATAGATAAACGTTTGTGTAAAACGGCGAGTTTGTAATCGGCTGTTGCTGACTGGTACTTTGCTTTGGCCATTCGACGCGCGTTGGGAGATACGATATTGTTCTCTGTAAGCCGACTTGTGTTTTGCAAATCTATCTCAGCTTGTTCCTGCGCAGACTTTGCTTTCGCAATCTCTTCGTCTTCTCCTACTATAGCAATACGAAACAAAGGCTGTCCGGCACGTACCATCTGGCCCTCATCTACGTATATCTGCTGTAGTATTCCTTCTTGCTGTGAGCGCACCTCAATGTTTCTTAATGACTGAATGTTAGCCACATAGCTTTGAGGAAGACTAATATTAGTTACCATTGGAGTTGTTGCTGTGAAGACAGCCTTCGTATTCTCTTCTGTTTTTTTAGAATGACAACTCCATAAAAGGATAGAAAGTAAAGAAAGAAAACAAATTCTCCGTACCATAATCTATTATCTATTGTCCCGTTTTAACTAATCTGCAAAAGTACTATAAAATATTTATTCACGCAATAATAATTTGTGATAAAAGTATTCTCCATAGATAAAAATATTCTTTCCAACGACCTTCTCACAACTTCGGAAATATCTTTCTTACGGGAGGTCAATACCTTTATTAATCTCACTCACGAATTAGAAGAACAAAAGTCTTACCTTGAAAAAACAGTATATGCCATACCTTCTGCCCTTCTCGGTATCTTCATCGGAATTTATCGCTTGCTTCTCCACTTTTCGAAAGAGCCTATATAATCGTAAAATATCTTTACATAATATTGAGGTAAATACGCTTAATGTAGGGGTGTATCACCTCTTAAACTCAAGGCTATAACATACAATAAATCAACCTATTACGAATATCATTATAGAAGACGCCCCTCTTGCTTCAAGAAGGGCGTCTTCTGCACCCAAGAAGGGCATGTTCTCAAACAAAGAAGGACATGTTCTTTTATCATCCTTGGCCTCTTCTCAAATGGAGAGAAAAATGATTATCAATAATTATTTACAATATCTTCTTACACGTTTAGCCTTTCTTCGTCTTTTATCAGTAATCTTATAGGGATGTCTCGGTCATTCTTCTCACAGAACGTCACAGACTTGTGTCTCACAAGTTGAGCCGCACAGAGGTCTGTTCAAGTATGAGATAGCACAGAGATTACAGTCAACATTAGCGAAAGTGCCTTACCATCTCTGTATGTCTATCACCCTTCTTGAGTTTCCCCATATACAAAAAGAGACTAAAATCGCTGTGTACTCTATGAGAAATGAAACACCCAAGTGCTTTTGCGAGTAGCCCTATAAGGATCACCTCACTCATCACATACCTCTCTGTGGATGAGGAGAGAAACATGATTGAGGCATTTACCGTCTAATCTTCCATTGGAATGTACTACATGGTAAACCAACTTCATTCACAAGGTTGGCACGTGTGAAAGGTTGCCAACCATACCGAACTGAGACAGGGCGAGATACAGAAGAGGACTTAACGAGAACTGTGTTAGCCGACGTTATCTGGGCTTCTGCAGGATAGTAGACGCCATCTGCTCCTGCTACTTCAAACCCAATAAGATGGTTACCATGAGCTGACAACGACCGTGCATGCGTAAATTGTAGTTCAAGACCATCGTCTTTTACGGATACAGAATGGCAGACAGGACCCTCAGACTCTATCTTGTAAGCATAACTATGGTTCAATGCTTGTAGGGCAAGACGCTCACCAACAGGCTGCTTATTTGTGTAATGAACATCTAAAGAGTCGCCTAAATCGGTTGTCACAACCATCCACGTGTTACGTAACTTTGATGCCATACGTCGTTGAGAGTCACGGAAACGAGGCCAAGAAGGACGATTCAGACTTGAAAGCTGAACGAAATAGAATGGTAGTTCTGGGTTATGGAAGAAACTACGCCAACTCTTCTCCAACAATGGGAAGAGACGTTCGTGTAGCTCCATATTATGTGCATTCGACTCACCTTGGTACCATATAACACCATTGATACCATAACCTTTCAAAGGGAGTAGTCCTGTCTCGAACATATAGGCAGGTGAATAGGGGTGGCGCTGCAGCGGGTTCTTACTCAACTTGACATTCTGCAAGGCTCGTTCACGTGCCCATTTCATACCGAAATCGCTGTGATACCAATCATGAAGGTTGGAAGGCACATGCTGTTCTAATGTATGGCGATCAATCCATGACTCCGTGGTCGTACCACCAACAGCATTACAAATGATGCCAACAGGCACTTGTAGACTATCAGCCAATTTCTTACCGAAATGATAAGCCACAGCAGAGAAGCCACTCAAAGACGCTCGTGTACAATTACTCCAAGGACCGACACGTAGATACTGATGCCGATTGACAGAGTCGCAAGCACCTACCGACCATGAAACAGAGGTTGTTGGATAGATAGCAGACATATTAAACAGATGTAAACGTGTCTGTTTCTCTGCTTCGTTGAGGTCTTGTTCTCTACTCTGTACAGCACTCACTGGCAACTCCATATTCGACTGTCCTGAACAAAGCCATACCTCTCCTACGTATATGTCTTTAATCGTCAGTTTCTTTTTCTTTGTACTTATCACAGCCTTATAAGGGCCACCAGCCTCTTGTTTAGGAAATGAAACCTTCCACTTCCCTGCCCCATCAGCCAAAGCCGAGAGCGTATGACCATTGAAAGCGACCTTGACTGTTTCGCCTGTGTTAGCTATTCCACGGAAAACAATAGGTTTGTTGCGCTGAACAACCATGCCATCCGTGTACAACGGTGAGACAGTAAGACCACCATAGTTGCCTGTCAGTGCACCATAGACAGCCTCAGCAATAATCTTTGCACCCTCTGCATTAGGATGAATAGCATCTGCAAGAAGGTCAGGACGACTATATAAAGGTGTGTTTAAGTCGATGAGTGGGAGTCCTGTGGCCTTAGCCACCTGACGAATATGACGTTGTATCTGGTTGTACCAATCACGTGTACTACTTTCAAAACGTGGATGTCGGTCAAAGATAGGTGTCATCTGACAAAGCCAAATCTTTGCTTTCGGATTAGCCTGACGGAAGCTATCAATCAAACGGATATAGTCTGCATTGAACTCCTCGCTATATTCTGGCCAATTTCGTGGGTCTGTATCATTGAGCCCAAGATGGATAACAACCAAGTCAGCCTTAAAGTCCAAAGCCTCTTGATACTCTTTTTGGTCAATATATGGACGATGTCCGTGACTCAACAACGTTGCGCCAGAGTGCCCAAAGTTCTTGACTTCATACTGGTTTCCCAACATCTGCTGTAGCTGGGAGGGATAACAATTCTTCTCCCTATCGGTAATCGTTAAACCCCAAGTAACACTGTTGCCTACACATGCCACCTTAATTCTTCCTCCTGCAACGGCGGTTAAGACAGTTAAGAACAAACCTAATACTAAGAGAATCCTTTGTTTCATCATCAAGTATATTTGTAGTAATGATAGATTTTGATTTTATTTTAATGTAAAGACGAAAGTATGTCTTTGCAAAGTTAACGATAAATTATGAATAAAAGGGATACTATAATTAATAAAAAGAGCCATCACGAGTATTTTATCACACAAAGAAGAAAGCTATACGAAAGAATTATTAAGTCAGTTTCTTACCCAAATAACGCAAAAAACCTTTATCATTCTAACTTCAAATGTCGTATTTCCACATCGTCACTAAACACTAAAGAAAGCCCTTAAAAACAAGAAAACAGACGCTTTGAAGCCTTAGGAAAGAAATTAAAAGAACATGTGTTCGCACACATCTAATTGATGAAAAAATAATCTACTAAAAGTTTGCAGAAGCCGTAAAATTACTATATCTTTGTGACTGTTATCCTGAAAACAATCTTTTACCTTTAAAGACTAATACCTATTGAGTAATAAAGCGATTTCCTGTGAAGGCCATCGCTTTTCTTTTTTATATACCTTATTATATAGTAGTAGATATCTTTACTATTCCCATCTACCGTAATATGCTTACGAACATCCCTTCCTTTTGCGATTAATAAACACAAGCATACAGTTGCAATAGACTTAATGAACCCATACAAGTAGCGTCATTATAGCAAGAAACCCCAAGAGTCTGTTACAACTCCCAGGGTTTCTATCAACCAAAATCAAGAACATTCGTCTATAGAAAGTATCTATTACAAATTATTGATGAACCACTCAGCGACCTGTCTTAATAGATGGTTACGTGTGTTTCCACCATAGATACCATGATTGCGATTTGTATATAGATTCTCCTTAAAATCCTTGTCGGCTTGTACTAAGGCTTCAGAATACTCAAATGTGTTCTGTGGATGAACATTATCGTCTGCTAAGCCATGACAAATCAAAAGCTTTCCATGAAGCTTCTCAGCACGATTAATAGGATTTATGGCGTATCCTTCAGCATTTTCTTGTGGTGTACGCATATAACGCTCAGTATAAACTGAATCATAATAACGCCAGTTTGTTGGTGGAGCAATGGCCACACCAGCCTTGAAAACATTACGTCCCTCACTCATACTCATCAATGTATTGAAGCCGCCGAAGCTCCAACCCCATATTCCTATACGTGAAGCATCAACGTAACTCTGCTTGCCCAACCACAAAGCTGCCTCTGCTTGATCCTTTGACTCTAAGTCGCCAAGTCTCAGATAAGTACACTTCTCGAACGCTGCACCACGTGCACCAGTGCCACGTCCATCTACTGTTACTACAATATAACCCTTTTGTGTCAAGTAGTAGTCGAACATTGCACCGCTACCCATAGACCCTACGCTCCAGTTGTCGACAACTTGTTGACTGCCAGGACCGCTATACTGATGCATAATAACAGGATACTTCTTTGTTGCATCGAAGTTGGCAGGCTTCACCATCCAGCCATTTAGTTTCACACCCTCAGAGGTCGTAAACGTAAAAAACTCAACTCCTGTATTGCCATACTTAGCCAACTTAGCCTGCAACTCATCATTATTGAGGACCTCACGCACTTGCTTTCCCTTGTTATCATAGATGGCAAATACGTATGGATGATTGCTATCGCTCCATGTGTTGAGGAAATACTTATAATCACCAGAGAATGATGCTACATTCCAACCAGCACGAGCAGAAAGGCAAGTCAACTTTCCTGACTTATCAGCAACATATATCTCACGCTGCATTGGCTTACGTGCTGCTGCTTGGAAATAGGTATTACCTGTCTTTGCATCATACCCGTAAATCTCTGTTACATCATAATTGCCTTTATCAATCTGGCGTATAAGCTTGCCATTCTTATCATATAAATAAAGGTGCATATAGCCATCACGGTCAGAAGGAACAAGGATATAATCCTTCATAATACTTATTCCTTCCATCGCTTCTTCCTTCACATACTTAGGTACACTCTCCTTTATCAGTAACTTACAAGTACCTGTAAGCGGATTAGCAGCATAGAGATTTAGCTCGTCCTGATGACGATTCATTGTATAGACAATGATCCTATTGGCATCGAAAGTTGTCTTAATACGTGGAATATAACCATCGGCAGCCAATGGTAAATCGTATTTACGTACAGCGCCATCGGTCAAATTGTAAGACCAAGCGCTCACCTTTGAGTTTGCCTCACCTGCCTTTGGATATTTATAGCTGTAGTCACCAGGATAGATATCAAACATCTCAAAAGTAGGATGAGAACCTTTATAGAACTGGAGGGTAAAACTCTTTACCTCGCTCTCATCATATTTGATCCAACTTAACGTCTTACTATCCGCACTCCAAGCCAAGGCATTATTAAAGCCAAACTCCTCTTCGTTCACCCAATCAGGTAGACCGTTGATTATCTTATTAAATTCACCATCGGTAGTAACTTGCTTCACATTCTCACCATCCGTTATATAGATATTGTTCTGATGGACATAAGCAATCTGACGACCATCAGGTGAGAAGGTAGGAATCTGCTCAGAGCCATCCTTTGACAATTTCTTCAACTGCTTCGTCTTAACATCATAGAGATAGAAATCGGCTGTAAACGAACGACGATAGATACGATTAGTATTCGTCTGTAATAATAGTCGACTGCCATCTGTCGAGATCTGATAGTCATCAAATGAACTTAACTGCACGCCCTTGGCATCAGCGAGGTCGAAGATAACCCCTGTTGCGTTACCTGTCTTAAAAGAATACTTTACCACTTGACGCCCATCAGACGAGATTTGTGCATATTCTGAGGTCCCCTCTAAAGGATTAACACCAGAGATGCGCTTAGTTGCAAAAGCACCATTAGTAATGTCTTTCAAAGAGATAGGTTCCCCAGCTGTCAACTGAAGTGCACTTAGCACCGATAAACACATAAGTAATATTCGTTTCATAAATTCAAGTTTTAACAGCACAAAAATATAAAATAATCTGTATATTTGCAAACGAATGGAACAATATTATTGCGACTTTGGGAGTTGGCTGCATACCCAGTTCCCTTATAAGGTACAAAAGATTTCGGTTAACGCTGGCTTTACCTGCCCTAATCGGGATGGGAGAATTGGACGTGGTGGTTGTATCTATTGCAACAACCAAACGTTTAATCCGGCCTATTGTGACAATGGTAAAAGTGTTACTCAACAACTTGAAGATGGTAAAAGATTCTTCTCTAACAAGTATCCTAATATGAAGTATCTTGCTTATTTCCAGGCTTATACAAACACATACGGATCTAATGAACATATCAAAAAGCTTTATGAAGAAGCTCTTGCAGTAGAGGATGTTGTCGGACTTGTCATCGGTACACGGCCTGACTGTATCAATAAAGATCTGTTAGACTACTTTGAAGAACTTAATCATCGAACGTTTCTCATCGTTGAATATGGTGTGGAAACCTGCAACGATGCGACTTTACGACTCGTGAATCGTGGTCACGACTTTGCTTGTGCACGTAAAGCTATTGAGGAGACTGCCCGACGTGGTATTCGTGTTGGAGCACATATCATCCTTGGTCTGCCTGGCGAGGATGCCGAAGAAAGCCTCAGACAAGCACCAATCATCTCTTCTCTCCCGTTAACAACACTGAAAATTCATCAGTTACAAATTATCCGCGGCACTCGTCTTGCAAAGATGTACGCCGAAAAACCATTCCATCTCTATACGATTGAAGAGTATATCAAACTCATTGCAGATTACATTAGCCTTCTCAGATCCGACCTTGTTCTTGAACGTTTCGTCAGTCAGAGTCCTCCAGAACTGCTCATTGCACCTAAATGGGGACTGAAGAATTATGAGTTTACACATCGTCTTCATAACTATATGAAAGAATGTCTGAATAATAAAGATCTATTATATAAATGAAAAGAAGTCATAAACTTTCAATTGTCTATATTGTTATCTTACTCACAGGATTGTCTTTGTGGCAATTATGGAAGAGCAGTAGAATAATTGAAGACCCAGCTTATACCAAAGGTGTAGTTAATGAACTATATAAAGTTCGTGCTACTCCTTACTTTTCTTATTTATATACTATCGATGAGAAAACCTACAAAGGGAATGGTAAACGATATGGAGAATATGAAAGCCTACAAATTGGTGACACTATTACCGTCTATTATCAAAAAAGTAACCCTAACAATAGTGAAGCCTATATAAGGAAGAACAAATAACAAGCTCCAGCCTATAGGGCACCAAATATCTACCCTGTACCGATAGATACAATAAATGGAAACGCCAAATGAAAGGTTTTTGCTATATTCTTTGAGGCATACTTGCGTATAACTGTGCACTTGTTTACAGCAAAAAGAAAGAGGACTTAAAGAACTAAGAACAATCAAACTAATGAATAAACTTAGCAAAGGTATATTAATTTCAACTTTAACCGTTATCTATATCCTTGGGGTTAGCTTTGTACAAGAAAACTTTAGGAATGGGCACGATGTAGGGACTGGTATTCTATACCTTTATAGCTCCTTGCTCTTTGTCATTAGTTTTATCCTTTCATTCTCAGTATATGGAAAAAGCAGAAAAAGGAAATATACATTTCTTATAATTACCCTATC
The DNA here is from genome assembly GCF_000224595.1 of Prevotella sp. C561. Lineage (NCBI taxonomy): Bacteria > Pseudomonadati > Bacteroidota > Bacteroidia > Bacteroidales > Prevotellaceae > Prevotella > Prevotella sp. C561. The sequence goes on from NZ_JH114142.1 coordinate 204,219, forward strand.
ATCCCTACTCTACTACATTTATCTTTGGATGGAACAAACAAATATGCCTTACGAAAGGATTTTCTATATTCTCTGGGGCATACTTATTTATAGCTGTGCATTTATATGCTGTAAACGCCAAAAGAACTGAACATTGAGAAGCACACTCTCTCCTCCTCTCTTACCTTCCCTTTTCAAGAAACAACCAACTGACAATTTGACTGCAAGTGGTGTCATTTTGTCAGACACGAGACATGGGCACATGATTTGATATATAGTCATCAGAAATTAAAAAAAGAACTTAATACCTGATCCTATACAAGGGAAAGGGAATAAAGAAAGGATATTAGATATGACATTTGATAAATTTACAATAAAAGCACAAGAGGCTGTTCAGAGTGCGATAAACATTGCACAGCGAAATGGACAGCAGACCATTGAACCAGTACACATATTAGCTGGTGTGATGGAAAAGGGAAAGGACGTGATTAATTACGTCTTCCAGAAATTAGGTGTGAACGCACAAGCTGTGGAGAGTGCCATTCAGAATGAGATGAGCCACTTACCGAAAGTATCTGGTGGTGAACCTTATCTCTCTTCTGAGACCAATCAAGTAATGCAACGCACGATGGATATTTCGCAGAAGATGGGCGATGAGTTTGTGAGCATTGAACCGATGTTGCTCGCTCTGTTGGCTGTAAATTCCACCGCAAGTCGGATATTGAAAGATGCGGGTTGCACAGAGAAGGAGATGACGGCAGCTATCAACGACCTTCGTCAAGGTCAGAAGGTGCAGTCGCAAAGTGGTGATGAGAATTATCAGTCATTACAGAAATATGCCCGCAACCTTATCGAGGATGCCCGTGCAGGCAAGCTCGACCCAGTGATTGGTCGTGATGAGGAGATTCGAAGAGTATTGCAGATTCTGTCTCGTCGTACAAAGAACAACCCTATTCTCATTGGTGAGCCAGGTACTGGTAAGACGGCTATTGTTGAGGGTTTGGCAGAGCGAATTGTTCGGGGAGATGTGCCAGAAAACTTGAAAGATAAACAACTCTACTCATTGGATATGGGTGCGATGTTGGCTGGTGCTAAGTATAAAGGTGAGTTCGAGGAGCGATTGAAGAGTGTGGTTAAGGAAGTGATGCAGGCTGATGGTAATATCATCCTCTTCATCGATGAAATTCACACATTGGTCGGTGCTGGTGGTGGCGAAGGTGCTATGGATGCAGCTAACATTTTGAAGCCAGCTTTGGCACGTGGCGAGTTGAGAGCTATCGGTGCAACAACCCTGAATGAATATCAGAAATATTTTGAGAAAGATAAGGCTCTTGAGCGTCGTTTCCAAACAGTTATGGTGGATGAGCCAGACGAATTGGACGCCATCTCTATCCTTCGTGGATTGAAGGAGCGTTATGAGAACCATCACAAGGTTCGTATTCAAGATGATGCTTGTATCGCAGCTGTAAAACTTTCTGAGCGTTATATATCAGATCGTTTCTTACCTGATAAGGCTATCGACTTGATGGATGAGGCAGCCGCAAAACTACGCATGGAGCGTGATTCTGTTCCAGAGGAGTTGGATGAGATTACTCGTCGTTTGAAACAACTTGAGATTGAGCGTGAGGCGATTAAACGGGAAGACGATAAGGAAAAGATTGCACAACTCGACAAGGAGATTGCCGAACTCAAAGAGCAGGAACATAGTTTCCGTGCTAAGTGGGAAGGCGAGCGTGGATTGGTGAATAAGATTCAACAAGACAAGCAAGAGATTGAGCAGCTCAAGTATGAGGCTGACCGTGCCGAGCGTGAGGGCAATTACGAGCGTGTTGCAGAGATTCGTTACTCTCGTTTGAAACAACTGGAGGATGATATCAAGAATATTCAACAGCAGTTGCAAGCAACGCAAGGCGGTGAGGCGATGGTGCGTGAGGAAGTTACTGCGGATGATATAGCTGAGGTGGTAAGTCGCTGGACGGGCATTCCTGTCACCCGAATGTTACAAAGTGAGAAGGATAAACTACTCCACTTGGAGGATGAGTTGCACAAGCGTGTCATCGGTCAAGACGAGGCAATTACCGCCGTAGCAGACGCTGTTCGTCGTTCACGTGCAGGTTTGCAAGACCCAAAGAAACCTATTGCTTCCTTCATCTTCTTAGGTACAACGGGTACAGGTAAGACGGAGTTGGCAAAGGCATTGGCTGATTATCTTTTCAATGACGAGTCTATGATGACGCGAATTGATATGAGTGAGTATCAAGAGAAGTTCAGTGTAACTCGACTCATCGGTGCGCCTCCAGGATATGTAGGCTATGATGAGGGTGGTCAGTTGACTGAGGCTGTACGCCGTAAACCTTACTCAGTGGTTCTCTTTGACGAGATTGAGAAGGCACATCCAGACGTATTCAATATTCTTTTACAGGTATTGGACGATGGTCGATTGACAGATAATAAGGGTCGCACGGTGAACTTCAAGAATACGATTATCATCATGACGTCTAACCTTGGTTCGCAATACATCCAACAGCAGTTTGAGCATCTTAACGATACGAATCGTGAGGAAGTAATCGACAAGGCAAAAATTGCGGTAATGGATATGTTGAAGAAGACGATACGTCCAGAGTTCCTCAATCGTATTGACGAGACAATTATGTTCTTGCCATTGACAAAGGATCAGATTGGTGGTGTTGTTCGTTTGCAACTCGAAAGAGTTAAGGAGATGTTGGAACCACAAGGTATCAATCTCGAATGGACCGACCCAGCCATCAACTATCTTTCAGATGTTGGCTACGACCCAGAGTTCGGTGCGCGACCTGTCAAGAGAGCTATCCAGCGTTATGTATTGAACGACCTCAGTAAGTCATTGCTTTCAGGTACTGTCAATCGTGACAAACCAGTAGTCATTGATTGCTTTGGCGAGGGCTTAGTATTTAGAAACTAATATAAAAGGGAGGGTGTCATTTGACACACTCCTTTTTTTGTTTCATCCGACATTTCGACTGATACTACTATAGAGCTTTATGACGTAAATTTCTGTTCTCCTTTAGGCTTCTTCGTAACCAACATGTTTTCTTATCTTTAGTGATTCTACGTGTCATAACCGTCCGCACTGTTGGTGTTCACCGTCCACACCATTGGTGCTAAGTATCCGCTCGATGATATGACATGATAAGAAAGGGCTATTGTGGCTCATCTACTATGGAGAAAAAAATAAGATGTGCCGTAACTGTGAAAACACCTCTAAGCCCCTTTCTGTCAAGAGCGACTCCGCCTCAGAATACGCTATTTCTCACATTCATTCCAATATCCCTGATTATCTACAATAAAAGAAACATTCAAAATGAAAGTTCCTGTCACTCGTGTCACAAGAGAATAGCTTATAACCTACTGACTTGTAGCACGTTTGCACAAAGTGTTAAAAGTGACAGCAAAATGAAATTAAAACTACTATAGTTATATCGTTACATTTTTAAGAGAGCAAACAACTTTTCATTTCTCAAAGAGAACAACATATAAACAAAATTATTAGACGCACTCAACTCTTACGTTAGCAAGATTAATGTCTCTTCTCACGTAAAAGTAATTCTATCATAAATTAAACCGTAGTGTATAGCACTAAGAGCCTTATACTCATAGTAAAAAGAAGCTGTAAATAGTAGAGAACGAATATAAAAAGCGTTGCCTTACACTTAACTATAAAGGTTCAAGACTGCATATTACATACTTCTTGCTATGTTTTAAAACATAGTTTATAAACAAACTATCTATAACAAATCCTGCATGGACTAAAACCTTTTGACTTTGCCGCACTCACAGAAAGGCCTTTTATACTGCCAGAGCATCTATTAAGACCACGACAATTTGGGCTTGAATGATACTTTCTTGCCTTTGGTCCCGTACAAATGTAAACCGTTCCAGACTGAATATTCGTATTTCTCTTTGTAGAAGCAGTCGTTCCTCCTATCGTAGAGAACAAAGCAAGTGCTATAAACGCTGATTTAATAAATTGCATATTGGTATAAAGTAAGATTGTTGTAAAGAACTTAGTAAATTAGAAGTAAGAGAAAAGGTAAAGGCCATCCTCTTTTGGATATTCATTTATAAAACATAAAAAATAGGAGGGTGTGTCAAAATTGATACATCCTCTTTTTGTTCTTCCTTTACCTTGTCTACGACATAATTCGTTATTTACTGCAGCTATGCTGCTAATTTCATATAAAATGATTTATTGGGCTTTAAATAGCCTATATAAACTTGTATAGAGTATCTGAAGGTTACAAAAAGTACCTCCATAACGGCTTTTAGTTCCTTGAGATTAGTTTTTCTACACATTTTCCCTATGTTAAAGGCAATAGCGAAGAAGGCAAAGTCCATATTGACCTTGTCTTTTCCAAAATGCCTAAACCTCTTATAGGCTTTATTATATTTTGTTTGTCCAAAAAACAGCTTCAGGTTCTATGCACCTTCGTCCTCGATGCTTGATGCCTTCTTCTGAGGTCAGTAGTTCCCGTGCCTTTTTGTTTATAGTGCTGTAGTTGGTGGTTTACTTCTATAATTCTGTTCCCTCTTGCCTTAAAACATGAGCCTCTCAACGGACAAACCATCACAGCGTTCTGCCTGATAACGTACGCTGTAAGTAACGAATCCG
>NZ_JH114142.1:208932-213205 GCF_000224595.1 Prevotella sp. C561
GCAGGAATAGATATTATTCATGTAGGCGTAAAGAATCACCTTGAGCATCATTTGTGGATGATAAGGCTTGCGACCACTGGGCTTATAAAGCTTGTAGACATTATCCAACATAAGATTATCCACCAAGGCATCTAAAAGACGAACAGGGTCATCTTCTGCGATATCCTTATCGATTCTTTGAGGAAAAAGAATCATTTTCTTGTGTATGTAAGAACGAAAGTGTACCTTTGTCATAATGAGATTTTTTGAATGCCTAAAGGTACAAAAACTTTAGGAAATAGCAAAGCCCTGGCTTGAGAAAGTCGGGGCTTTGTGCATAAAAAAAGAGGATGTGGACATTTTGACACACCCTCCTAAAAAACATATCTCTAAGAAATTACTTCATTTCTTCCACTGCTGCTTGTGCCGCTGCAAATATTAGCGAAATATAGGCATTTTGAACATCCTTGGTATACCAGTCGTATTTTTTGCTACTCTTTACATCATCTCGTTAATGTTTTGTTGTTTATAGTTCTGATGATAATATTGCTTATTTGCCACTTTATTTTGCGCTGGTTGCGTTATCTTGCGTCTGACGCACTACTTATCATCTGAGATTTTTTAACAAGCCTAAACGGCTTAATTTAAGTTTCAGCCTTGAAAGTTCATCAAACACCATGACTGATTTCTCATTTGCGAAAATGAGTGACCATCCTTGATAAGTTTCACATAAGCCTGTATTCTCATCCTCGTATGTTTCACTCTCCCACCAGTCATCCATAGCTGCAAAAGCCTGTGCTGGGTCTGTTCCGAAAGTATCAACTACTTCTGTTGGATATTGGCTTAGAAGCTCTTGCCTCCACTCCTCTCTGTCAAGTCCTGGTTCATTATGAAGTAAAAGCCACGCTCCCTCTCGTAGTTCCTGCTCCCATTCCAATGGTTCTATCATGCCGTTTGAGTGCATGGCGCTCATCAGAAGTTTCAGTTTTTCAAGTTCCTTGTCTCTTTCCATTCCCTAAAAACTTTTATTGTTTTACGAATAGTCAATACTAACCAAAACAGATAAATTCCCATAGCACCCCCAAAGAAATGTATTAAAGTTACATCCCCATAAATCAACCAGTGGATACCTGAAAAAAATGCTGAGGGGATAAGACAGCGAACGTACATAAATACATTATACAATATAAACCCAATAATTGTCTTTAGGTTACGCATTGGTTAACTTTTCTATAATTCCAATCAATCTGCTTTTTGCTCTTGGCTTGTTTAATACTCATCGGATACAACACTGTCATATACGCATTGTGTGTTACGCTCAAGAATCTTCTCCAACTGTTCGTACTGCATCTCTGAAAAACATCGTGTGCAATAAGAAAACTTATATTCTGGGGCAAACGTAACAGTATCCATAAACTCCATACCATACACCTTATGCCCATCTTCATCTTTAGCATATCGAACGTTTATACAATCCCTTGTGCTATGCAACACTCCATTATCGGTCATGTAAACATATTTTCCCAATACAGCGGGCTTGTCTTCTACTTGTTTCTTCTCTTGTTTGCATGAAAAAAACAAGAGTGTCACAAATGGCAATATAATAAAAAACTTTTTCATTGTAAATATTTATATTCTTTTCATACATCCAAGAACCTCGAATACTCTCAGTATCATAACCTTGGGAATTTCCTGCTCATCAAAGTCCGTTGTGTTGATTGGTATGAGGCGAAATACGTCATCAGAAATACCCCTACGGATTATTTTCACCGTGCGCAATTCGTTAGTCGTTACGATGGCATAGATTTCACCCATTGTCAAGAATGACTGCCAGTCTGAAACTTCTTTAAGCGCAATGATGTCTCCGTGTGATATCTTCGGCTGCATTGAGTTACCAGTAATATTACACCAAAATACTCCATCTTGATTGTATGGTGCAAAATCTATGTTATACTCTGGCATAATGGTTTGGTCGTTGAGAACTAAGTCAAAACCTCCGATAAAATCTACATTGTAGTAAGGACGGCCAGTAGTATAACTTGTCTTTGGTAATGATTGAGAGTTGGTATTTTCGTTTGCCAACATTTCTCCCTCGCCTGTTAAAAGCCAAGTTCTATTAAGGTCAGTATAGAACTTCAATATATTTTCTATATTCCTATCAGATAAGTCTCTGTTTTCTTTACGAGATTTACCTAAGGTGCCAATAGAAAGACCGAGGCTATTCGTGACCTTATTATCGTTTAACCCCTTGTACTTCATATATTTATCAAACCTTTCGATTTTCCTTTCCATAGCGCATAATGTTTATAAAAGTTAAAATATAGAAGAAAGTTCTACAAATACTTGCTTTATATTGAAGAAACTTCTATCTTTGCACTGTAATAGTTTAGAAAGCTAAACGCTATTATAGCGTTACTTAATAGTAAGTGTGCAAATATAAACAATAAAAACGATAATGGCAAACAGAAAACCAATTAAATTAAAAAAAGGGTGCAAAAAAAGGCTTGCTGAAATCCTTAGAGTAAGTGAGCTTACAGTGTATAACGCTATGCACTGGAAGTGCGACTCTGACGTACAGAACTTGGTTCGCCAAAAAGCAAAAGAATTAGGTTTTATCAAACAATTCTAACGTATGCAGTCAATTCAAGTATTCAACAACCCAGCATTCGGCAACATCCGTGTTGCTGGTACAGAAGCAAATCCGCAGTTCTGTCTTACAGATGTATGCAAGGCATTGAAGTTATCGGCAAAGGGTGTTAATCAGCGACTTGGAGATGAGGTAATTTCAAATTACCCCATAACAGACAAACTTGGAAGAGAACAGCAAGCCTTGTTTGTAAACGAAGACGGCTTATATGATGTCATCCTTGATAGTCGCAAGACAGAAGCAAGGCAGTTCCGCAAGTGGATAACAAGTGAAGTTCTGCCAACCATTCGTAAGCATGGTGCGTACATGACAGACGATGCGCTTCAGAAAGCTATTCAAAACCCAGACTTTCTCATTCAGTTAGCGACAGAGCTTAAGAATGAAAAGCAGAAGAGACTGGTAGCGGAAAAGAAAATCCAAGAAACTCGTCCACAAGTCATCTTTGCTGATGCTGTTACGGCAAGTTCTGATTCTATTTTGGTAGGTGAACTTGCAAATCTCATCAAGCAGAACGGAGTGGATACAGGACAGCGCAGGCTGTTCAAGTGGCTTCGTGCTAATGGATACCTGTGCAAGAAGACTGGCGAATGCTTCAACGAGCCTACTCAATACTCAATGGAGTTAGGGCTGTTTGAAAATAAAAAGACGGTCATTCAGAAACCAGACGGCTCTGCTATCATTAGCAAGACTGTAAAAGTTACTGGTAAAGGGCAGGTTTATTTTGTGAATAAATTTCTAAGTGGAATAAACAATGCCTAATCAATGTAAAATTTGCACCGATGCCTATAACGGCATCAATGGACGTTACTGCAATATGTTCAAGAAATATGTTGAATATATGCAATCACCAATTTGTATAAACAAAAAACAATAACTATGAATAAGTTTTTCAAAGTCCACCTTAATTGGCGTATAAATGTCTTAGTAGTATTGGCTATGATAATAACAATCCTTGTAGCCTCTGACTGTGACAATATTTTTCTATTGTTACTTACCAAAACAGCAGGTTTCTTATTGGGTTATCTCACTTTCCGTCTTGGTAAATATTGGAACAGTCATAACAAGATAAACGAACTGAGAGAGCTTGCAAACGAAGAGTGACATGAGTATTGACTTCACAGACAAAACAGTCAGCTACCGCACATTTCTGCGAGACCTATCAGCAAACATTGTTAAGATGCTGCATGAAGACAAGGACGACCCTGATTTTATGTCAACAAGACAAGCATACAAGATGTTCGGACGAAAGAATGTGGAACGCTGGCGTAGAGCTGGAAAGATACAGCCTTATGTACGGCCAGGTAAGACGGAATACGAGACGGCTCAACTTCGGTTGCTTCAGCGAACAGAACAGGACTATTTATAGAAACAAATAAATTCAACTATGAGACAAGAAATTGAAAAGTTTAGAAAAGAGACGGGAGTTAACCTCATCATTAAAGACGGTAAGCCTTTTTATGGTGGCTCTCTTGACCTTGAAAACTGCACAGGCATTACAGCACTACCCGATAACCTAACGGTGGGTGGCTCTCTTGACCTTGAAAACTGCACAGGCATTACAGCACTACCCGATAACCTAACGGTGGGTGGCTATCTTGACCTACGTGGCACAGGCATTGCAGCACTACCCGATAACCTAACGGTGGG
>NZ_JH114142.1:213667-322580 GCF_000224595.1 Prevotella sp. C561
GGTGGCTCTCTTGACCTTGAAAACTGCACAGGCATTACAGCACTACCCGATAACCTAACGGTGGGTGGCTCTCTTGACCTTGAAAACTGCACAGGCATTACAGCACTACCCGATAACCTAACGGTGGGTGGCTATCTTGACCTACGTGGCACAGGCATTACAGATGAAGTAAAAGTAAATAAGACTCTTTCTCCTAAAGCAATAGCTGCAATAAACAGGGTTTCAAACAGACCTATCTTCTGGAAATGGAATAACAGAAGCTATATCAAGGTTGATGATATGTTTACAGCTATTGACTCACATCACGGGAATGTATATCGTGTTCACAAACTCAATAGTAGAGAACAGCTCTATCTTGTAACAGATGGAGAAAACCACTGGGCGCACGGTGATACTCTCCAAGATGCACGTGCAGACCTTATCTTCAAGATTAACGACCGAGACACCTCGGTGTACAAAAATATGTCTTTAGATGACACACTAACCTATGAAGAGGCTATTGCTGCATATAGGACTATTACGGGGGCGTGTGCAGCTGGTACAAGAGACTACATAGAGAACAGACTCCCAAAACCACATAAAGAGAAGTATACTGTACAGGAAATGATTTCCCTTACAGAAGATGAGTACGGAGGAAAGAAGTTTTCAGAATTCTTCAATTCTAACAAATAAAAGATATACATTATGAGTAAAATCAATCTTACAGTCGAAGAAATCAACGCTCTGAAAAGTACAGAGATTATTACAGACGACAGAGTACGAGAGAAATTCGTACAAATCTATGACACAATGTGGGCAAATACCACTGGTGTCAGTGGTGATGCTGCTTACGAAAGAGAAAGCAGATTTTTCAATAGCTTAATTTGCGAAAAGGAAGACCTACGTACCAAGTGCAGTAAGTTCTCCATATTCACGTCATTCCTTGATGTTGCTATATCAGGCTTAAGTGTTGAGCCAGGAGTACGAGCACAAGCATACCTACTTTCCCGCTCTGTTAATATTGGTAAGGGACAGGATGGGAAGAATGTGTACGTAACACAGTGCGTACTCACAGTATCAGGGTATGGTGAACTTGTCCTCCGTGCTCGCTGTGGTCAGATACGCCACGCAGACAATCCTGTTATCGTGTACAAGGAGGATGGCTTTGAGTTCGGAGAACAGAATGGTAACAAGTTTGTGAATTACACCTGCCGCCTTCCCCACACCTCCAACGAGATTGTAGCTGCTTTCATGAAGATTACACGAAATGACGGTTCTACTGATTATGCTGTTTTGCTCCCAGAAGACTGGAAACGACTGCAAGGCTACAGCGAAAAGCAAAATCGCAAATGGGATAACAACGCACGTTCGTATGTGAACGGTAAGCCCAATGACCTATATGTTGCTGATGGTGGACAGATTGATAAAGGCTTCCTTGTTGCGAAGCTCATCAAGCACGCTTTCAAGACTTATCCAAAGGCTCGTATCGGTCGTGGTACTCAATTGGAGTCTCAGCAAACCGAGGATGTAGAAATTAATGATGACATCTACGGAGTTGGCAAAGTTGTAGACACCACTACAGGCGAGGTTATCCAGACCGAAGAGAATTTCGGACCTGCTGCGGACACTTCTGAAGGTGTTGTCGTAAATCCTACTGAGACAGCTAACACAGAAGGTACTGCTAATGATGATGTTTTCTAATCGAAAAATATAAGTAACTATGAGTACAGAATTAAGTATCGTGCGCCCAGAGAATGTGCAGATGATAGCACAAAATGCGCCAAAGATTTACAATGAAAACCAACAGCGTTCAGTGCGTTGCACTAATGCTGGTGCTCAACTGCTATCCGAAATAAAGGAGAAAGGAATGAGTGATGAACTCGACCAGCGTTGTGCAGCGTACATTGAGAAATCACGCAAGACGGTTAAGTTAATGAATGAGAAGCGTTCACCTATTACGAAGATGTTTGACCAGATACGCACCGAGTTTACAGGTATGGAAAACTCTATCGACCCAACCAAGGCCGGAAACGTACCTAATCAGGTGCAATCTTTTCGTAATCAGTTCGCAGCAAAGAAACGTGAGGAGGAAGAAAAGCGCAGACGTGAAGAGGCTATGAAACTGCAAAAGCAGCAGGCACTCACAAAATATGAAACAGATGTAGAAGATGATTTCAGACAGTTGTTTAGTAGGTACGTCACACAACGTATCAATGAACTAACTACACTCAACACATCACTTACACTTGAAAACTTCGATACACAGTCCGTGAAGATTGTTGACTATCCTACAGCAATGCCTGCTGATTTGTTCAACCATCTTACACTCTCTGTCATTATTCCACAGATATTATCAACAGATGAGGCTGCTAAAATTCGTGCAAGTGTTCAATCACACTTGCTTGCACAGTTCAACGAACAATACACTACAGAGATAGGTGACTATAAAGATACTATCGTAGATGCACTAAATTCTAAGCATGCTGAACTCGAGCGCATGGCAAAAGCCAATGCAGAGGAACAAGAACGCATGAAACAGGAACTTGCGGCAAAAGAAGCTGCTGAGGCTGCACGACTTGAAGCAGAGCGTAAGCGTAAGGAAGAGGAAGCCAAGGCTGCAAAGGAAATTCAGTCGCAAGCACAGGAAGTAGGTAATCTTTTCGATTCTGCCTCCGTCTCTACCCCTGCTTATACTCCTAAGACCTCTGTAAAGAAAAAGATAGTTGCTCTTGATGCAGAGGGTATCATCAATATTGTTTCATTCTGGTGGAGTAAGGACGGTATGTATATGAGTGTAGAGGACTTGACGAAGATGTTCAAGAAACAGATTACTGCTGTTGAGAAATATGCAAACGATAAGGTTAATGCAGAATTCATAAATTCACCGCATGTTAGGTATGAGGATGAAGTAAAAGCAAAATAACCATGACAACTCATAATCCAGATGAATACTATAACCGCAGTGAGGTCTCCAACTCTGACCTCACTGCACTTAAAGAACAGCTCTACCCACGACCTCAATATGGCGACCGTGAGGCAGCTTTCTACTTCGGTAGCATAGTAGATGCCTTAATTACAGAACCCACAAGAGTTGATTTCATCAATAAACTGGTAGATGGTGAGCCTGTAGATGAAGAAATATGGCTACATGCACGTGAAATGCAACGTGCCTTACGTGCAGAAGCACGGCATGACCCATTTCTCGCAAAGGTCTTAGAGATAGCGGACACGCAACGCTTCATGGTGAACAAGGCGCAGGAATTTGACAACGGCGGCTTCTGTTTCACTCTTGACACTCGATGCAAATGGGACTGGTGGTTGCAGGCTGCTAACTTCGGAGGAGACCTTAAAACAACAGCAGCTGCTACAGATGCAGAGTTCAACGATGCTATAGACTTCTTCGATTGGGACCGTAGCCGTGCTTGGTACATGGACATCGCACACAGTGATAATGATTTCATATACGCAATATCAAAGCAGAACAACAGAGTATTTAAGAAGTTTATAAAGCGTGGCGATGATGTATACAGTCGTGGAAGAGAAAAGTATGAGGATTTAGCATACAAATACTGGTGTTATTCATTATGAAAGAACTGAAACATAATCTCAAAATAGAACCTTATCCATACCAGCGTGAGGGTATCTTAGCTGGAATGGAAATGAAACGTCTCTTAATCGGGGATGAGCCTGGATTAGGTAAGACTTTACAAAGCATCGGCATTGTTGATACAGCAAATGCTTATCCATGCCTTGTTGTCTGTCCATCATCACTTAAGATTAACTGGCAGCGTGAGTTCGAGAAGTTCACTAACAAGAAAGCACTTGTACTTGAAAATGCTGTACAGACAACGTGGCCATATCTCCTTAAGATGAGAATGCACCATGTAGCCATTTGTAACTACGAGAGTCTGCGCAAATACTTTGTCTGGGATATCAAACAAAAAGGCTCATTCCGACTGAAAGATGTTGTATTCAACCCTGCAATAAAAATCTTTCGCTCTATCATCATTGACGAAAGCCACAGGGTTAAAGACCCTTCAGCACAACAGACTATCTTCACACGAGGCATAGCAGATGGTAAGCCTTATCGCATCTTGCTATCTGGTACTCCTGTTGTCAATCGTCCAGCTGACCTCATCGCACAATTGTCTATCATGGGCAGGTTACCAGAGTTTGGAGGACGCACTCACTTCTTGCAAGAGTATGGCGGTGGAGACTTAAACAGAGAGAACAGAAGTCAGGAGCCAGACGAGGTAAAAAACCTCGATAAACTTTCTTCTGAACTGTATTCTCGCTGTATGATACGTAGAGAAAAGGCAAAGGTACTCACACAGTTACCTGATAAGACACGTACCGACCTCTATGTGGATATATCAAATAGTGAGGAGTACGCTTGTGCTGCAGAGGACCTTGCTACTTATCTACGTGAATACAAGGAGTGTACTGATTATGAGGTAGCTCGCAAAATGCGAATGGAAGCTCTTGTTAAATTTATGGCGCTACGTTCGATAGCAGCCAAAGGCAAGGTAAAACAAGCTATCGATTTCTGCCGCACGTTTCTTGCAAATGGAAAGCCTCTCATTCTGTTCTGCTCTCTACATGAGATTGTCGATGAATTGAAAAAGGCTTTCCCAAAGGCGGTTACAGTTACAGGTCGTGATAGCATGATGATGAAACAGGCTGCCGTTGATGCCTTCCAATCAGGACAAGCACAGCTAATCATATGTTCTATCAAAGCAGCAGGTGTCGGTCTTACGCTTACAGCCTCATCTAATGTGGCGTTTTGTGAGTTTCCCTGGACCTATTCTGACTGTTGTCAATGTGAAGACCGTGCGCATCGTATCGGACAGAAAGACAATGTTACATGCTATTATCTCATTGGTCGTGGAACCATTGACCATACTCTCTATAACATCATACAGAATAAACGGTCTGTAGCTAATCAGATAATGGCATCCACAGATGATATTCCAACGGATAAGATGTATTTCGACCAACTTACGGATATGTTTCTTAACCCCTGTTACAATGGAGAAACCTAAAAAATATGAGTTCTGCAAGACAGATATTAAAAACATCATCTTTGAGCTGGAAAAAGCAGATGGACTGTATGCGAATATAAAAACTCTATCAGCCTCAAGCAGGCGATATTCTATAAATAAGTTATTAACAAAACTCAAATCAAAATTGAAATGAACAAGAACATGTTAGCAAAAGAGGTAGCTGTATCTGAAAAGGTTACGCTATCAACAGCATTCAAGACCGTAGACGGTGTATTACGTGTCATTGCTGAGACACTCGCCAAGGGCGAAAGTATTCAACTTCGTGGCTTCGGCTCTTTCGTTGTCGTTAATAAGTCTGAACGTAAGGTGAACGACATCAAGACAGGAAAGCCTATCACCGTTCCTGCACACAAATCAGTGCGCTTCAAACCAAGTAAGGAAACCCTAACAAAATTAAACAAGTAAGCTCTATGATGTTATTTGAAGTTGGCGTGCGCATGGAGCGCACTTTAGAAAATGGTGCTCACGCAAAAGTCCTCGAACAGTTTGTAGTTGATGCCTTATCTTTCACAGAGGCTGAGGCAAGTACTACAAAAGAAGTTTCTGTTTATGGTACTATGACAGATATAGTAACTATCAAACGTTCACGCTGTACAGAGCTAATCGGAGATAGCAGCAAGGAGAAGTGGTTTAAGGCAAAGGTGAATTATATCACCCTTAACGAGAAAACAGGTAAGGAGAAGAAAACTCCAAACTATTATTTCGTCAATGCCGATACTATTGCAGAAGCAAAGAATGCCATTGATGTTTTCTTCGTAGGAACAATGATTGACTATAGCATCGCCACTCTCGATGAGACAAAGGTCTTAGATGTGTTCCGACATGATTTGAACGCTGGCAATGAAGATTGACGAATATAAGAAACTCTCTCGTGGGGCTTGCAATAAATACGGTGCAAAGCGTGTCGGTAAACATGCTTCGAAAAAAGAGCATTACCGCTCTGCTACCTTGCAGATGATGCAGCGTGCTGGTATTATTGCAAACCTGCGAGAGCAGGTAAAGTATGAACTTATACCTGCCCAGTATGGTGAATGTGGAAAAGACTTCAAAGGACGAACTACACGTGTACTCCTTGAACGTGCCTGTTCATACATCGCAGACTTCGTCTATATTGATTGCAGTACAGGACAGACAATAGTCGAAGATACAAAAGGTATGAGGACAAAAGAGTACATAATTAAACGCAAACTCATGCTTTCTGTGCATGGCATACGTATAAAGGAAGTTTAGCATGGAGGAAATTAAAAGAGACAGTTTTATTGTCTATCGCTCCTATTGGGAGGGATTGAAACTCATGGATAAGGATGTGCAGTGCGAGGTGTATAATGCAATCATGGAATACGGCTTTACTGGTAACGTTCCTGATTTGTCCCCAACAGCTGAGGGGATATTCATTCTAATGAAGCCTAATATAGATGTCAGCCTTACACGATACAAGAATGGCAGAAAAGGCGGCAATATCTCTGCGTCAAAGCGAACTGTAAGCAAGGTGAATACTAAACAGATGACCTATGACGATGAGATAAAGGAAATGCTGGAGAACAAACAGTGGAATGAGCCTGTATGTATGCAGCTGAAAATTAACAGCGAAGAATTTAAGCAACGCATTAGTGAGTTCTCAACCCACTTGAAATGTACAATGGATGGTGTGGGACATGACAGTATCGGTGATGCGCACCGACATTTTATATCGTGGATGCACAAAAAGTATCCGCCTCAAACAACATCTGAAGAACCATCACAGCCCGACTATACTTATAATGGTGGGTTCGGAGGACAAGATGTATAACATAAAAGAATAAATAACTATGAACGAATATCCTAAGACCCTTGCTGATGCACTCGCAATGTATCACAAGAAACCTACTGGTAATGTTGACTGGGACCAAGCAGTCCTTGCCTCATGTAGAAACAAAGAAAAGTCATCTTCAACTTGGTTGGAGCTGCATGATGTAGCATTGAAAGTGCATTATGATATTGAAAAGGCACGCCTCTCATCATTTGATTTACAAGACGAGGGCACATACAAAGCACATGCTAAACTGCTGCTCTATATAGCTAATAACGTCGTGCTTGCACGACAACGTCGCCAATTCGTAATTGATGATAATAATCGTAGTGTAATACGTTTCCTACTCTACTATTTCAATGGTTGTCCGCTTGCAGAAGAAGTATTCCCTGGTCGTGGATACAAACTACACAAGAATATAATGCTGCAAGGTGGTGTTGGTGTCGGCAAGACAATGCTCATGCAAGTATTTTCTGAATATCTCATGCGTATACGCTCACCTCGTTTCTTTTATAACTTATCTGTTACGCAGATGGTCAATTACTATACACTTCATAATAACCTTGACCGATTTACTTTTAATGAAGAGGAAAACAAGGGCTTCCAATGTACGCCTGTAAACATCTGTCTTAATGACATAGGCATACAGGATAAGACATTCTTCGGTATGGACACTGGCTTGCTTACTGATGAGTTCCTCCATGCTCGCAATGAGATTTGGACACAATATGGTAAGTGTGCTCATCTGACTACCAATCTTGATGACAAAGCCTTGCGCAAACGTTTCGAACGTAACGATGGCTTTGGCAGATTAGTAGACAGATTTAAGACCTACAATATTATTCCCATGGGCGGTGTCAGTCGAAGGTAACAATAAAAAATAACCATGCGAACCGACAATATCAACGCAGACTATGCCTATTGCAGGGGCGTGGGATGCGAGTTAAGCAACTACTGCAAGCGGTATCTTCCAGACCCTCCCGATGCTTATATGTGGTGGGTGCAAGAGAAATACCAAGAGAAAACTGGGAGATGTCCTCACTTCGAGGAGAGTTGTAAAGATTAAAACCAAAATCAATATGAAACAGAAAGATTTAGCAGAAGAATACGCACTCAAAGAGTATGTACGTGTGAATGGGGAAGATGACCTTATTTTTGAAGACAATAGGTGCTTTACCTTTGACGACATTAAGGCAGCTTTCAACGCAGGGCGTGAGAGCGTGGTGGAGAAAGCGTCAGAGTTAGAGTGGAAGGATATTGGCGTATTTGGTGAAAAAGCAAGGTATGTTAATGTATGTAGAGCGCATAAACCATTAGAAGAATACCTAATTCAGGAATGGTTTTATCCTAAAGACGTAGAGCTACATTCTAATGAATTTGTCAAAAATGGCTTTAAGACTATCGAAGAAGCAAAAACGTATGCCAACGAGGACTACAAGAAACGAATTAAACAAGCATTGGGGTTATGAAAAGAGATATATTGTTTAGAGGAATAAATTTTCAGAAAGAATGGGTTTACGGAGACCTTTTCCATTCATACGCAAATGATGATATAGCTATTGCCTACTATAGAGAAGGCAGTAAGACCCCTACGTTTGATGCTATCTTTCCTGAAAGCTTTGGGCAGTATACAGGACTGACAGATAAAAATGGGGTTAAAATATTTGAGGGAGATATAATTTCTCTTGGAGACCCAAATATTAAATATCTAACAATGTGGTACAATGCAGGATTTGCCGCAAAGCAGATTGGCGCAAGTAGCTACATAGGCCTAACCTATTGGGCAAGCGACATAGAAGTATTAGGCAACATAATAGCCAATCCTGAATTAATAAAGTAATGCGTAATGGAGTTAATAGAAGAGACTAACCCTATTGCACGTAAGGACTATATTTGCGACCTATGTGGCCGCATAATTAGCAAAGGGCAAAGATACCGCAGGCAGTTTATCCGAGACGATAGCAGCGAAGTGTGGTCTTTCAAGGGCCATGAGGAGTGCTGTGAGTTGACATCAATTATTGATTTCAGCGACTACTACGAAGGCGTTGACTGCGATGCGTTCGAAGAATCGATAATAAACTATGTTCAAGAATATCATCAAGGTGCAGAAGACATCATAAAGGTTGCTCTTCAGAACCGTAACTACTATGGTTTAGTTAAGATGATATTAGCGGAGCTGAAAGAAAAAGGGATTAAACATATAAAATTAATTGGTTAAAACAGACAAACTATGAAAGTAGAATTACGCGGTGATTCAATCACCATTCCAGAGGGCTGCAAAGCGGTCATTGAAGATGGTAAGGTCATTTTTCAGGCGGAATTTAAAGATGCAGACTATGTCCCCAAAAGAGGAGATGTTGTTGTTTGCACATATCATGTACCTTATTCCACTTATAACAAAACTGTAACAGCAATCTGTACAGGACACAGAGACGAATATGGTAGGTATGATTGCTTTGTCATATACGAACATGGTGGTATTATAAAAAGAAATAAAGGCATACCTGTTGTAAGAAAACACGATGAGTACCAGTCTAAGATACGTCTTGCTACTGATGAGGAGAAAGAAATCTTGTTCGACAAGATGAAAGAACAACGTCTGTACTGGGATGCTAAAAACTATAATGTCTTCTTAGAAAGATGGAGAGCAGAAAATAATGGTATCTACTATTTTGTAAATGCAAATTTTAAGGTAGAGACAACTTATGACACATATTCTTCCATAGATGATTATCTTTTTGACATCGGCAATTATTTTCGTGATGAATATGATGCGAAAAGTATAGCCATGATGTTAGTGGAAACTACCAACAAGCTGCAATATATATTATTACAGTATCATGACAAGTTAGGAAAATGAATTATGAAGATAATATACAATAAACGCTTTCCCTTTAAGGGCTACAAGGCAATCACCTTGTTGAAATGGATAATCGTAAGAGAGGATGCTAAAGAATACTTCACAGCAGAAGATTACAACCACGAGTGCATACACTATGAACAAGAAAAGGAACTGTGGTTTGTCGGCTTCTATCTGTTATATATACTTGAGTTCCTATTTGCATTGCTCTATTTCTGCAACTGGCATAAAGCATATCGTAATATCTCATTTGAAGTTGAGGCTTATACATACCAAGATGATTTGAATTACTTGCCACATCGTAAAAGGTTTGCATGGAGCAAGTTTGATTGGTAGCCTCAACCACCAAAAGATAAAATCGAACAACCTTATACGATAACTATATTTGCAAATACTTTAAAATCTTGCAAGAATTGGAAAGAAATGGAAAAGGACATACGCTTTACAGGTTATACTGCTGTTCCGTCTGATTATGAATGTTCAGACGGAGAGCTTACGCAAGCATACAACCTCATCAATGAAGATGGGGCATACAAATCACTGCTTGCGCCTAAGACACTACTACAGCTTGGAGAGAATAAGAAAGTTATCTATTTACACAGAACGGCTTTCTTTTCTAACTATATCATACGTGATACTAAGACCTCTGAAATTTATGCTCTCAGCGCAAATAAGAAACTATTTGAAGAGGCAGAGTTGCTTGGAACTTTTCCATCACTTTCTCATGTGAACTCAATAGGAAACACCTTGCTGCTCTTCTGTGAAGAATATATCCTGTATTTCCTTTGGAAGAAGGGACAATACTCTATGCTTGGAAATCATTTACCAAATCTACAACTATCGTTCGGGCTTAGGGGTAAGCCTCGTATATATTCTCTCTCTGATGAAAGTCATTCTACCTTTAAAGTAGAATTTGAGAAGATAGATGAAAGTAAACTGTACGAAGTGTGGACTGAAGAAAATCAGAAGAAAATCACTTCGCAGATAATGGCAAAAGTGAACAAATTCCTTGCTAACCAAACGATAAAGGAAGGGCGATTTGCCCTTCCCTTCTTTGTCCGTTATGCCTTAAGATTATATGACGGTTCTTTAGTGTGTCATTCTGCTCCTATACTTATGAACCCATCAACAAAAACAGCACCTGTTGTCTTTTGGAATAGAGTTAGTGGTAAGGGTGGATATTCTGAGGCTGAATGCGATATTATGCTGGTTTCAGCAGGGCTCGATTATCAACTTCTCAAAGACGGAGAAAACTCGCATAATCGAATAAACGATTGGAAAGACATAATCACCTCTGTTGATGTTTTTATTTCCAAACCTATATACACCTATGACCAAAATGGAAACTGCAAGTCTTTTGCAGATGCAGATAATCTTGATACTAAATTCATTGGTGCATTGGATGTCTCAAAATTCTCCGGGGACTATACACCGGTATCAAATGGACTTGTGGATGTGTTCGTAAGGAAGATAGCTGAAGATACAGCGCTCTTACCTATCTCTGTTAACGGGGTAGACCTCACAAGTAACACACCTGGAGGACGTGAGAACCCTTTAGGCCAAAATTATGTAGAATGGAAATACAGCAAGCTATACACTCTTTTCTTCTCAAGAGATTCAACCTATCCAAAAACAACTATTAGTTTACCAGAGTATCCTGATGATAAGAATAGAGAGATGCTGGAAAATGTACAGAATTTCTATTTTCTTAAATCTATCAATATTAATGAGCTCTCTACAAGAGAGCGCAAAGATATTGTCGTGAACAAAGAGTATCTTCAATCACTGACTACAAGAGAGGCTATGACGGATGATTATCTTTCGCACGACCAAATTACCGCTAAATATTCACAGACATATAATGGCCGATTAAACCTGTCTGGAATACGACGTGAGTTGTATCAAGGATTTATGGCGGCATCTATGTTCTCTTATGCTAATAACAGTGCACCAAGCTGGGCTTTAACTAATGGAAAGATTATAATAGACTTTGGAGCATTAGCTTTTCGTGATATATATATACAGACTATGATAGAAGAAAATGGAGAGAGATTTGTAGTGAATAGCTATACAAGCTCACATCTTGCTCCTTATATGTCAAGTATGTATACTAATGGGGAATATGCTCCAACATCATGGGGCTGCTACCTTTTCTATCCTAATACACATGCTACTATGATGCGTATACATGCAGGTGTAGAAACATACGAGGTGAAACTTAAGCCGCACGAATTCCTTAATGGTGCATACGCCGTCCTTGATTATGAGCTTACAAGGACACAGAATACTACGCATACAGAACCTCCGACAAAACTTGAAAATATTATAGATGTAACTAACAAAATATATACATCAGAAATAAATAACCCCTTCTATTTTCCTGTTACAGGCATAAACACTGTTGGTACAGGTAAAATTTTGGGTATATCTACTGCAGCAAAAGCGCTATCACAGGGTCAGTTCGGACAGTTCCCACTATATGCTTTCACAGATGAGGGTGTATGGGCATTGGAGGTAAACTCATCAGGTGGATACTCTGCCAAACAACCTATCACACGTGACGTGTGTATATCTTCAGACAGTATCACGCAGATTGACACTGCGGTACTCTTCGCTACCGATAGGGGTATAATGGAAATATCTGGTTCACAGACGCAATGTCTGACCGATATTATTAATGGTAACGATTTCTTTCCGCTTGACCGTCTGCCTGGACTGTCTAAACTCTACCCAGATGGAATTCCTCAAGTAGATTGTACCTTCTCAGAATTTCGCAAAGGTTCACGTATGTCTTACGACTATGTAAATCAGCGTATAATAGTGTTCAATGAAAATAAGAACTACGCTTATGTCTTCTCTATGAAGTCTAAGCTATGGGGTATTGTAGCCTCATCGCTCATTACTGCTATTAATTCTTATCCTAATGCGTATGCTATGGCAAAGGTAAAGACTGTTGGGAGTGATGGCAAACAGGAGGTGACAAACAACTGTCTTGTGGACTTATCACGTTCTACTGAAACACATCAGAAAGGCTTGATTGTAACTCGACCTATAAAGTTGGATGTCGCTTCAATGCTTAAAACATTCGATACAGTGTTCCTCCGTGGACTGTTTGGCAAGGGGAAAGTACAGGTAATTCTGTATGGCTCACGAGACAATATCAACTGGCATCTCGTACATTCAGCTAAGCAACATTATCTAAAAGGCTTCCGTGGAACGCCTTACAAGTATTTTCGTATAGTCGCAATAACCGACCTTTCTATTGGTGAAACATTAGTCGGTGCGTCTGTTTCCTATACTCCACGACTTATAAACCAACTTCGATAACTTCTTTTTTTATACGTCCATAATTAAAGGGCAGGTCTGCGTGATGCAGGTCTGCCCTTGCTCTGTTCATCTGTATTCTATTAGAACACTGACAATCGACGACGTACTCTGTTTACTCTGCTATGTAATGCCACTCGTATCTGTCTTTCCATATCTTCTGCCTTGACCGCCCAAGTTTCAGCCTTAGCAGGATTGGTAATACTCATCCAGTCTGCCACTGTATAACAAACGATATACTCATGGATAAGCTTAGATAACAAGTTGAGTGTTGTCTGAGAAAAGTCGGCAGGAAGACTAAGGACAATGCCGTAGGTAGGCTGCTCTTTCAAGACATTATCAAGCTCATGGTTGCTAATCTCATTCTTTGTGTACGGATATAGCAACTCCTTGCATTGAGCTACTGTCAAATCAAGTAATCGTGTAACCCTGTTCACATTACCCTCTTCGCCAACATCTTGCACTGTATGCTTGGCGTGTAGGTTGTCAGTCTGCATAATATGACCTTCGATATAGGAGTAATTCTCGATATCATACAATAACTGGCTACGCTTAAAACCAAGTACAGCCTCTATGTTGCCGTTCTTATCTGTGTAACAGCCAAAGATATTACTTTCGTCTGCCTGCATAAACTTTATATTTAATCTGTCGGTGTCTTTGGTCTGCTGCGTTTGCTCACAGACTGTTGAATAGAAGCCATACTACGAGTTGCAAGAGCTATGTACTGCTCTGCATCTGCTTTGTTCGTGACCAGATACCACTCAGCAATAGCTGTGTTCTTCAGATAGTCATGCACAGCTTCACCAATTCCTGCCGTTGCTGCTTCGTTGAAGTTACTCGGCATGGTAAGGTTAAGTTCCAAATTGTGACTACCATCAAAGTGGCTATTATCGGTGGTTGTTCCGTCTTCATCAAGATACTCTGCAAGCTCGGTTTTCACCTCTGCAAAGCCTTTCTTGATACTTCGGAGTATCTTCTCACGGTTCTCCTCGTCCTCACTGGCAAACATCGAAGCTACCTCTTTGTGGTTCTCCTTGTTCTGAATGGTACGACCACGAAGAAAGGTCTCGTTCATAATGTCGTAAAGCAACCACGATATTTTGATAGTTGCTCTTACAGGTTTCTTTGCACCTAATGTTGGGGTTGGCATATCTTTGTTATTTGAAATTGTTAATCTGTTGGTAACATAGGACGCTTACGAGCATAAAGTAGTCGTTCTACATTAAGCATTATTTCAGCAGCCGTCGAAAAGTATTCCTTAGCTTCTCCTTTGTTGGCAAATCGAAACCATTGTGCCGTAATGGATGCTATGAAGAAACTACGCAGCGAACTCTGAACACTTTCCTGCAATGTCTTGTCCCACGATTTGCTTACTTGTAATTCTGCCTTGTAGTTCTTATCTACATCGGTCGCACCGCTCACAAGCATTTCTTTCAAGTCCTCATTCACGGCTGTTACACTCTCATCCCAGAAGCGACCCAATTCCTTGAAATCATCATCAACGGCAAGAATGCGATTTCTCGCATTCTCATCTCCGTCTATTAGTTTTGAACCTGTGTAGTCCGTTGCTTTTGCTACCTCGTTGTACACATCGCTCTGTGAAATAGTTATGGTTATTGTTTCCATCAGAAAGAGATTAGAGAGTATATAATTCCAATTCCAATATAGGGCTTAAATCCTTGTACTGTTGTCCCATATCCGCTGGATATACCTATATGCCAATGCTTAGGAGGCTTCCTTATTGTTATTACCTCACGCTTTGGGTAGACGAAAATGCTGTCAAGTCGAGCATTTACACCACTGATATATGCCGTATAGTCTTTATCCTTATATACGGATTGCAGCATGGGTAATTCTATTTGTACACTATCTTGGTCTTTTTCACATAATACTATCTGTTCTAAAGTGTCTGCTCTAATGCGTGGTAAGGTATCGAGCATAGCATTTCTCAAAGTTTCCTTTAAGTGGGCTACGCTAACAGATACCTTTGTAGTCCCATTAGACTTCACAAATACTGGTGCAGGATTATGGTACTTAATAGTATCAACATAGCGCACCGTGTCTGTGATAGTCTCGTGCAAAGGCTTTCCCCCTGTGTGTTGTGTTCCCCTGCCAAGGAAAAACGCAACACACGCAAGAATGATTACGGGTATAATACCCCACAAAAACTTCTTCATATCAGTTCAAAATGGTTTGCACAAATTTAATCTATACAAAGTATCTAATCGTTTTATCTGTTGCTAAAGATTAGCATACTCTTCTTTCGCATTAAAGCACGGACAAGCTTTCATCCATTCGTTAGATGTTATCTTTCCATCTTTATTCAAGTCTGGAGAGAAATCCCTATGACCCTGAATAACCGCTGTAGGGTACTTCTTGTGTAGCATCTTCAACAGCGAGCGTAGACTTGCTTTCTGTGCGTCTGTACGGTTGTCAGTTGGTTTGCCGTTAGTATCAATACCACCAATATAAGCGACATTGATAGAAACAGAATTGAAGCCCTTAACGCCATTGCTTACTTTGTCTTCATCAAGAAGCTGTGTTATCTTGCCGTCTGGCGACACCACGTAATGGTAGCCAGGATTAACCCACCCCTTGCGTCTGAATTCCTGCTTTAATCCCTCAATCGTCATAGACTGGTGGCTTGCGGTACAGTGAACCGCAATGTATTTTATATTTCTCATATTACTTCTCCCTTGTTAATTTTGCCACAGCTGCCATACCTGCTGCTGCCCCTACAAGATATGGATAAATCTTTATCCACCATTCTGGAGGTGTTGCCGCTGCTGCTGTCATAGCGGTATGAATGGCAACAGCAACAATACTGACACCTGAACCCCAAACGACAATATTCTTAAAGAACTTCGGTGTTGTCGCTCTCCACCTGCTTATAATGCTTTTAAATGACGCTCTCATTATTCGCCTCCTTTCTGTGTTATATGACTATCCATATTAGGTCGGTCTGCCTTGATGTCATTAAGGTGCGATACCTTAATGTTTATTTCACCAAGCATCGACTTTATTTCTTTCATATCCTCTTGAGAGCCTACGAATAACTGGTGGTCGTTCATAACTTGCACCTCGAGTATTGATATGCGCTGATTGAGCTGTACCCATGAGCCTGCAACAGCTACAATGATTGAGCCAATAACACCTATCATTGCGTTTCTTATGCCTTTATCCATTGCCATATCATAGAAGTTTTACTAACGTTCTTATTCCAAAGCCTATAGCCACACCACCGACTGTCAGCCCCCAATCGATTATGTCTGCTTTTCCGCCCCACATTCTATCTTTAAGTTCAAGTGCGGTTGCTACTCCCATACCTGCATACGCTGCACAATACAAGCTATTAGCACCAGCACCGATGAGTACACCACCTATTAGATGTTTGTACCTGTTACTTTCTTTAAGCCATTTAATTACTTTTTTCATCTTGTTTTTACAATAAATTTCTACAAAAATAATATAGGAAAAACGATTGAAAGGTTTATGTTTGTAATTACGATAGTAAAGATATGATGAGGCTGCCTACTAAAGTGGTATAACATATCCCTTCTGCAATAAATGTAGCATTCTCTTTCCAACTCTTACGAATGAATACAAGTGGGAACAACACCCACAACATGAGTAACCATGGTATAAGCAAAGCTACTACAATCTGACTTGCTAATCCAAAGAGATAACCTCCTACATAATGTAGCACTTTGTTCTCTGTCCTGTAACAAGGCGAAGCAGCTACCATCAACAAGCCTACACTCATCATTCCTGCAATATAAGCATGCTTAGGCGGTAAGGCATGAAGAGAAGAGAATAACAAGATAGCTGCCGTCATTGTTGCCCACAACGAAAAGCGGACATCACCTACATAATAGCTGAAACTACTCACGCTATCTGGTAACTCCTTTGCTTTCTTAGCTGCTACTATTGCTATTGCAACTGAAAGTACTACCGATAAAATGATTAAGTAAACCATGACTGCATATCCTTTTTATAAATCATATCCTTTTCTGCCCACCCCTCTGCAAGCGTATTGGTTACAAACGAAATGGCAGATAAATAAAACTCTTTCAGCTCATCCTTTGTGTTAAACTGACGATACTTAGGGTCGTTCTCCTGTCCGAACTTGAATGTTACAGGTAGGTTGCTTCCATCTGTAAGCATACACAAGTCAAAAGCAGCTTTGTAATTAAACTGATTCTCTGAAGATAGATATACAATATTACCCTCATAGGTAAACCCTGCAAGTATCTTTTCATCAATTAGCTTGTTGACATGTGTGGCTATATCGCCCTTTAACTCTTCTTCTGTAGGCTTGTGCCCATAGTCCTTACGCCAGTAGTAACCGCTTTCATCGCTGTCTTTGTCTTTGCCAAAGCCATAGAACAACACATAGTGGTCATCGGATAGACGTAACAAACTGTCGTTACGTTCCTTGATTCCGTACACCTTAAAAAAGTCTGTATTCATAGATGTATGTTTTAAGTGAATTTATATTTGAATTTATTTCCATCAAACGCTTCGCTTCTGATTATTGTTTCGAAAGGGAAACCGTCTTTCATCTTAGCGACTTGGTCGAGTATGGATTTT
The DNA here is from genome assembly GCF_000224595.1 of Prevotella sp. C561. Lineage (NCBI taxonomy): Bacteria > Pseudomonadati > Bacteroidota > Bacteroidia > Bacteroidales > Prevotellaceae > Prevotella > Prevotella sp. C561. The sequence goes on from NZ_JH114142.1 coordinate 231,273, forward strand.
AACTCCTCGGAGTTGGTAAAGAACTTACTGAACTCACGTGTTGCTTTGTCTCTAAATGAGATAAGATAGCGGTGGTCACCATGCTTAGTTACCACGTCTTTTTCATAATCGTGTACCTCTATGGGACTGTTTACTATTTCTGCAAGGCGTACAGTCTTACCTTGGAATCTTTTCTTTCCATCTTCAGGAGTATAGGTTACTCCCATCTCTGAAAATTTTCTCATCTCTCGTGTTGTTAATAATGTGTTTAATAGGTTTTTGCTATTACAATGTTTGCACAAGCCATAAAGTGAACCAACGATTTGTTGCCTACGCTTACGACTTTTCACTTTATGTAGTTTGCGTGCAAGATGCTGTTTCACTCGTTTGCGCAAACGAACATGGGTTGGATATATAACATAGCCAAGGAAATCAAGTCCCTTTGTTATGGGAAAGATACTATCGTTAAACTTGACGGTCTGCCCTATAGCTTCCATCCTTTCATGTACAATCTTCCTACACTCCCATAAGTACCGCTTGCTACCTGCTGCAATAACACCATCGTCACAATAGCGATAGAAATGCTTAATGCCATAGCGGTCTTTTAGGTAGTGGTCCAGATACAAAGAAAGCAAAAGATTTGCAAGTCCTTGTGATGAACGAAGTCCCATACTTAAGCCATTAGGAAGTAGTCTGACAAAAACCTCTAAGATACTAATGAGACGTTTGTCTTTAAATACTCGTCTGATACAGTACATCACAAAATCCTGCTGTATCGTAGGATAGAACTTTTTAATATCAAACTTATAGATATACTTCATTTCCTTTGGATAGAGCTGTATATCCTTTTCTATATAGGTTTTAAGGTCGTGCATACCACGTTGTTTGATAGATGCTGCTGTCGTTCTGATATATCTACGATGTAGATGTTTATCAACGACACTCATCACGGCATTTATTTTTATACGTGTACGCATATTAAAGACCTGTATGTCCCTCCACTTATTACCCTCGTGTATATGCTTCTCGTGATAGTTGCTTACATTGACGTGCCCAGAGGCTATCTCCTTTGCTACATCATCAAGGAAAGATTCTCTGTGCGCAAGAAGCCATTTGCCCTCTTTAAGTTCTTTTCTTTTTGTCCCATGCACAACAGTATCAAACGAGCTTTCTAAATTAGCTCGTTCTATAATCTCTTCTATGATATATCCGTCACGCTTCATTTATTTACCTTCAGTTTCCCAGGTCTAAGACGTTCGAGAACTAACCTACCAATCTCTACCTGCATTGTTATGTTTCAGCTTTCCAACCTTTAAAAGGTGCTTTTGCTGAGGCTCGGATTCTTCGCTTACGACTATTTGTCATCACGTGACAATATGCTGTTGGAGCGATATAATATATCTTTCTGTTTGCAAGCCGAGAACCGACGTTCGAGTTCGACTGCGATGATGCGTTATTCGCATTCGCAAAGACGAGACCGCCATTCGCATTCGCACTGTTATCCGAACGCCCGACAACACGGCTTTCGGAATCCTCTACCTTGATTTATTGAAGAGCAAAGCGTGGCGGATTTTCGCCCACCGACGCTTTGCGCTTTTACGCTTTATTCGTTTATCTCAACTTTTCCACGGAAGGCAAGCCGAGAACCGACGTTCGAGTACGACTGCGATGATGCGAAATTCGCATACGCAAAGACGAGACCGCCATTCGCATACGCACCGTAATTCGAACGCCCGACAACACGGCTCTTTGCATGATTATACCATTGCCCATCTGCGTAGTTAGATGCCCATCTACTATTATCAGAGCTTACTCTTGAAGCAATGATGTCACAATAGCGTCCATGTCTTACACGTGCTATACAGTAACCATTATCTTTAGTTCCTTGCACAAGGCGTTCTGTCTTGCTGATAGGGTCGTAGATATGCCATATAGCGTCTGTCGGATAAGTGTTAACCTCTACTGTCTTGTCTTTCATATACTGACGATAAGACGGTATGTTCACGGCAACATTATCTTCCCACTCATAATAGACACCAAAGAAACTCTCAAAACCTAAGCACTTTGTTCCTCTGCTATCTTCACGTCTACTGTCAGAGTTGCCAATATCATCACGATAGCCTGTAACATCACTACTGCCATTGCCGTAACCACAAACCAACTGTGAGTCACGTGTACCTGACAATGAGAACCAGAGAACAGCCATCAGTTTAGACATATCATAGTCTACCATCTGAAATCCATTACCTCTGCGGTGTGCAAGATTTTGGAAATCCTTATATGTGAACTCCATTTTGCGTACAGGTGTGTTGGTTGCATAACCCTCCTCGTCGTATAGCCATTCAGAAGATGTACGATTGTTATTACTTCCTCTCTGCACTGTTGCTCCAGATACAGAACGTAGTCTAAGTAGACTATCTACTGATGCTTGATAAACACCCAATAGCCATGGTTCGTTGCGTACCCAATCAGGCTCAATGGCTTCTATCTCTGTACTGTCTACTGCAATAGCCTCCAATTCAGAGTTTACATTGCTTGACGAGAATACAAACTCATTAGCACCTTGTGGCACATCTATAAAGACATAGTCTCCATCAATGAAGTCAAAGGCAGTATTGCCTATTGCAAGATTGAATTTCGATATGATAGTGCCTGTTGCATTTAGGAAACATGCTCCTACTGTGGCATTATTCATACCTGGCCATCTAACTTGCTTCATTCCTGCAACATCAATTTTGTAAACGTCTACATTTGATACCTCTGCAAGAACACCAGCACTATCCAACGTACTTTCGTTTAATCTGATTTTTTCAGACATCACACCTGTATTAGCCTTTAGTATTATATCTTTCAGCTTCTTTCGTGTGACACGCTTAGCAGTAGATAATGGCTCAGTAGCCAGGCTACTCCATGCGATATATTTCTTCTGGTTCTTGAAGTCATTGATACCTTTATACCACATAGCAGGACAACGCATCATCACGTCAAAGCCGTCGGCAGCCTTATCGGTATAGTCAAATTCAACCCCATTGGCAAGGTTGTGATAATTCGTTTCTGATACCTTAACGCCCTCCCACACATTTCTTTCTGTGTTGAGTTTTCCCTTAACTGGTATAAGCTGCTGTCTAATCTTAGCTACGTGCGCACTTGGTACAAAGTCATTAGAGAACATCTGACCTGTCTCATTGTCAAGGTTGCTAATATTACCAGGGTCATCAATAGTATCATCAAAGACTATCAGTGAGTATTGCGACTGATGTATTATCAAGTTCGGGTAATACTCTTTCAAAGCTGCAAGCTTACTATCTTCAATATACTTCGTGAGTACCCATGTACCACTTAAACCATCGCAGATATTCGTGTGTTCCGAGTTAATACCACGTGTGCCCATTTCTTTCATTGCAGATAGTACGGTATCTTTCTTTGAGCACTCAACATCCTTTATAGAAATGGTACTAATAGTAGCACCAGCGGCAACTGTATCTTCCAATATTCTTACTGGGTCTATATTCGGACATCTACGTATGCGTACGCTGCTAACATTACCCAAACCCTCGTATGTCAAACCTCCATTAGGATAAGTTACTTTTGTCAAACCTACAAACACAATGTCTGTCATGCTTGCAGGGAACTGTGCTACTTCCAATGGACAAGCCTCTGCAGGAGTGAATGCTCTTAATGTACTACCCTTAGCAAGGAATGTCTTTAAACGTGGACTGTTTTCTGCTCGCACGCTAAGCACCTTGGTGTGTTGTATATCAATCTTCTTTAAGAAAGGCATTGCAGGAAGATTAAGAGAGGTAAGAACACCTGTTGTGTAGGCAGGTGTATAACTTTCTCCACCGACAATCAACTCTTCCAATAGTGTGCAAGTGCTGATGTCGAATCCCTCTTGCTTTGGAGTACACGCTGATATATCAAGCACTGCTAATTTGTCAGCACCAAACACATACACCATCTTGCCACTCTCCTGCGCTGCATTGGCTCTTAATGTGTAACTCTCACCTGCTCTAAGGTAACAGCTATCGGTAACAGTGTCTGCACGGTCTTCTCCTAAACCAAAGAAACCATCTTGCGCTGCTGTTATCTTAATGGAGATTTCTCCCATCATACGTGCTTTGAATGGTGCCGTATATAGGTCGCCTACTTGATAATAGCCGTCACGCAGCTTAAAGCGTTTACGCTGGTAGTCTGGTAAGTCTTCCAAACGCAAGCCGTGAAGTGCGTAGAAATAGTTGGCTGCTGCTGTAGAGTTCTGAATATATTTACGTTCGCCATCGAAAGAACTGATAACCTTTGCCCAACGTGACAAACGCTTTGTAATCCAATAGTAATAGCAGCCATCAGCACTGAATACTTTTCTACTATTGCGTTCTGTCTTACGCATAGCAGCCGCCACTTCATGTAGTGTGATAGTCGTTGTGCCACTATCGTCTACCCATAAGTTTGGTGCTGCATACGTCTGAACGAATGTTACACTATCCCAACCTTGGTATAGATGTGAAGTAACGGCATCCATATCCCAAGGAATTGTAAGACCACAATCATTATCACTACGGTCAACACAGTCACCATCGTACCAATGGTTAAAGTAGGCTCGTATAGTTCCATCTGGCTCCAAATAGAAGGCAATCATCATATTCTTACTACGCTGGTCTACTGCCGCCTTGTAATCGGACGCAATTGTATAGCAACACAAAGAATATGGATTAGCGTACTTATGTACTTCTTGCTGCCATTTCTTTAGACGATTTTCCTTTGTTCCTGGTACTGATACACCACCAAGTGTAATGTTTCCATTCGCTTCTGTCTGATGTTGGTTACATTGCTGTGAGAACACAAGCCACTTATAAAGGTTATAAGGGACTTTCTTTCCTGTTTTGTAAAGCTCTTCAAGATTGTCATCATCAGGATATCGAGTTTCATAATAACTCATCCAGATTGGTGCTCCTGTTGCAGGGTCAATACGCATCATGTCATCAAGACTGTTCACGCCCTGCCCCCAACATAGACTATCATACTTTAAGTATTCGTAGCACTCTGTTGGATTTACAACTCGTCCTGTAACACTCCACTTCTTAGTAGCCTTGTTAAAAGTCATACTGCCAGTAGTGTCTATCCAGTTGCCACCTTGATACTGTACATAGTGGTCATCACTGGTCTTGTAGACATTCAGCCAAGTATAGTTCTTAACATCGTCTGCAAGAACTTCTGCAAGCGTTTTGTCGACTGCAACAGGCTTTTCTACAGCCTGTACCTCTCGCATAGCACCCTTACCATCATTCTCAATCACAATATGCTCATTGCCACAATACTCACTAAGAACATAGATGTTTCCTGCAATTAATTGGGTGGTGTCTGCTAATACTTGCGACTTGAAAGCTGTTAGTGTTTGGTTCTGTGCTGCTACAAGTTCTGTAAAGTCACCATAATTGAGGCACTTCTTACTATATCCGTTAACCCCCTTGAAACCAAAGAAATCGGCATCACCTTTATCTGCATTGAAGTTTGCCTTAGCATGGAAATATGCCTTGGTAGGGTTCTCGGCATCGCTGTGGTTCATTCGGCTATCGGTGCGGAACAAAGCGCATGGGACGCTATCAATACTGGTGTGTATCTCGTACTCACCCTCATTGTACACCTGTGCTGGTGTCATATACTTTTCACCCAGTGCTATTTGGGTCTCATTCATCAGCTCCATCATAGCACCATTGTGTGCACCGCAGCTATCAGAATAGTCCACCTTAATACAGATGATGTTAGTGAAGTTCCCACCATCTACAACTTGTATGCGGTTCTTGGCAGCCATCTTCACACACTTATCATACTTGGTAAGTGCATCTGCATTGCCAGGGAACATAGTCTGAATTTCTTCACGTGTATACAATAAGGTGACAATGGCTTTCTTCATCTTACCTTTCTTATTCTTGATTGGTCGCCATGAAGAGGTTGTTCCTTGATTGGTCTGCGTGATACCGATTATCTTGCAGTTCTGCCAAGGGCGGTCTGGGAAGTAACAATACCAGTCAACTATCTGCTTCGTCTTCTTGTCACCGTCTTTCGTTTCAAGATAGTCAGGATAGTTTGCTGCAATGTCTTCCGCATCTGGATTCTTACAGATAGCACATACCATCAGACCTGCATCAAGACACTTCTGCATTGTTGGACGGTCTTTAGTTGTTCCCTCTGCGGTAATACTTGCCATAACGTTGTTTTGCTCATATTCCCCAATCATCGCTGTGGTATCTGTCAAGCCAACAAGATAGTTATAGCATGCTTGAATATAGTTGTAGTAAGTATTCCATGCTGTCAACTCGTAGAGGTACACATCTGCCTTGTGTCCATCGAAATGGATAGTTGAGTTATGATTTGCTAACTCACCAGCTTTATATGCTACAGCACTAGCCTCATCACCATTTAAGAACACCTTGATAACACCAATGCCTCCGTATGGTGCAATCGTAGATGGTTCAAACACGATGTCGAAGCGTGTTGGCTTATCATTGACGTATGGCACAAGTGCTGTCGTTGCGGCATCTGTAAGAGAGCCGTTAGTAGCAACGATGAGCTCTTCACCTGTCAGCACAAAGCCCAACTTCTCACCCATACATTTAATAAGGTGTGCGTTGCGGTCTGCAACATTCTTAGTCATGACGGTGAATGAGAATGCCAAACCGTTCGTCTCGATAGCGTTCGAAGCAAAAGGTTGATAAGTACACTCTGCTGTTACATCTTCAGCAATACGTAATGCCATACGCCCTTTGTCACCAGCTGTACCATAATCGCTTGTGCCAAAGCTATCTTTTACAAAGCCATTAGTTGTGTAGTTTGCACCATTTACATTAATACTTACAGGTTGCCCATCTGACGTGACCGTCTTTATCGTTTTATCACTGTCAGCATTACTACGCTCTGCCATACTGAATTTAAGTACGGCACCTTCGGTTTCACTGATAGGAAGTAACGTACCGCTAATAGTAACCTTATACGATTCTTTTAATGTGGCATCACCGCTATTAACGCCAAAGAGCAGGTTATCTCCATCGTGGTAACCGATAAGACGTCTGTTTATCACCTGTGTAGTATCACGTGCCATCACCTGTCGTGTGATTGTCTCAGTCTTGTTTGTTGTCTCATTGGTAAGTGAAACAACAGCTTCTGGGCGTGATGTGCTACGCTGGTAAACTGCCACATCAAAAATGACTGTAGCATACAGTTTCTTCTTTCCCTCGCTATCATCACTCCAACGTGCTACAACAATAGGCTTGTCATAGTCATCAAGGCTACTATCCTGCTGAATGACCATAACGGCAGTATGCAAGATATTACCTTTCACACCAGACGCAACATCTTGACCTTGTATGCGGATAGGATAAGCACCATGCGCTAATCCTGTTGGGTCTATTCTTACAGAATGTGAATACGTATCTGTAATAACAGTAGTTTCTAATGGCTGCCATGTACCGTCTCTGAATAATTCAATAGTCGTACGGATACCTTTATCGCTACTATTCTTTGGGAAAGAATACATCAAGATGTTCTTGGCATTTCCTCCCACTTCAAGACTTGTGTCTTTGGTGTAGTGTAGGGTCTGCACACTCACGCAAGTGACATCTACGGCTACGACAGAAAGATTTTTGCTTGCAGTGTTACCACTATCATCTACAACTACCATCTGCAAGCTGCCTTGTCCTGCATTTACATAGAGTGAACTCAAGTCAAAGACAAAGCTATAGTCTTCCAAAGTTGAAGAGGATGGTTTCTTTGTGTCGAATGTAGCAACGACTTTCTTTGTGGTACGGTCTACAAACTGAACGTTTGTAATACTGTTGCTTGTTTCTTGGTTTCCTGCCTTTGTAACACTCAAGATAGAAGCATGAACATTGAATAATCCACCAGCTTTACCATACAATGGGTTCTCCTTGAATGCAATAGCTATGGTTGTGCCACCCACAGATGAACCAGTACCGACAACAAACTGTTGTTCGTCACCTATACTTTCTCCTGCTTCATTCGTCATCTGTAATTTTACAACGCCCTCAGTTTCTGTGTTAACCTTTAGATTGGTTGGGATATGCTTATATGCACCTGCACTTGAAAAAGCTTTCTCTTCATTATTCCTTGGCGTGCCTGTTAACTCAACCTTTGCAGTACCACCACCTCCAAAGGCAACCCATGGTTTTAAATCTGCAGGATTAATGTCTGGTACTTCACGAGTAAATTGGAAAGCTGCCCATACGTGCGCTCCGTTGCTATCTTTCTCAGCTGTCTTGAAAGTAAGTACCGCTCCACTTCTGAAATAGGTAAAACCGCTTGCTTGCTCCAAATCTTGGACTGCCTTGATAGCTGTACTTAATGTATATTCAACATCAGGACAAAGAGAGTTAACATTAAGCGTATTACCGATGTTAGTTCCGTTTGCACCAAAATCTTTCCAGTTACCCTCTTTGTTCCAACTCTCTGTATTGACCCACTGTTTAGAAACCCAACCATTATTAGGCGTGTTGAATGTGAGGACAATACCAGGAATCATTATCTTTTCTTTGTCCTTATACTCGCTAATCTTTTCCAAAGCAACAGAGAATGTCATATCTCTGTTCTCCATACCTAATAGCTTGTTGACATTTACAACACTACGAGCAACGGCTGCCTTACCATCATTCTGTAATGCTTCAATATCTCTTTGCGAATTGGTAAGGTTCTGTTTTAGTTCTGCGCCCTCATTACCAGGAAAAGCCGTCCCTGCAGTATAACCCAAAGCGAGGTCTGAACCAATAGGAGCTAATTTCGTTCCGCTCCACCTATAGGTAATATTGTCAGAAGAATCAATATATACCTTACCACTTGCAGGGGTGCGACCATCTTTAGAAGCAGTACCGTAATTGTCCGCATCAGACCAATCAGCATAATATGTGGTTGTACTATCTTCGTCTGATGCTACTGCCAATACAAACTTATTCTTAGCTCTGTTGTAGATAACTTTAGTATGTTCATCTTTTGATGACTTATCTGTAGCTTGCTGCTGTGCTGTCAAGCTATCCAAACAACTATCAAACTCTATAACATCATCGACGTAACTCGGCAAGTGAGCAGATGGTACTTTGCCTTCTTCGTCTAAAGGTGCAATACCATTTGCCTTGCCTTTCGAGTCTTTTATAGTGGTTAATTCAGCATTCACATCAGATGCTGCTTTCTTTGCGTTCTCGGCAGTCTGCTGTGCTGTTTCTACGGCTGTGCGAGTTTGGTTCACACTATCGCCTTGTGTTGTTACTTGTGTTTTGAGTGCTTTTACATCATCTTTGATGCCCTTAACATCGGTCTTCGCAGCGTTAAGGTCACCCTGCAATTCAGATATGTTACCATTGTATTGTTCACTATCCACTGTAGGGTTTCCTCCATTCTCTCCTGTTGCTACCCATGCACCTCCATCTGCTACATAGATAGGTGCAGGCAAACTGCGTCCTACGATTGCCCACCACCCATCATGCGGACGTGGGTATGCTTCACGAAGTTTTTCGACTGTGGTAAAAAGACCCTTGTTGGCTGACTTGACATTCTTAGCCTCGAGCCAGCCCTCTACAATTAGATTCTTCTTTACTACAGCGTTGCCTTGCACATGGGCATTACCACCTACACCTACGTGACGTCCAATACTAACATCACCCTCTATTTCGGTTGTCTTAATAGAACTCATACTAACAGTTGTTTACTTAAATCGGTCATTACTTGTGATTGTTCTCTTTGCCCAATTGTAGCAAGCACAAGGGCTGCCATCTCATAGATAGCGGATTGATAGCAACGCTCTGGTATCATTATTCCCTCGTTATCATCAATAGATGGTAGAGGATAATACAAAGCTTGTTCTACAGTTGCAGTATCGTCATTGCATGAATACAATTCCAACACACGTCCTTCAGTACGACTCACAATTGCAACTACTGGCTTTTGTGGATTTCCTCGTAAGCCTTTGTATCGTGAGAACTGTAACTGATACCGAGGGTCGCCTGCGGTAATAGGTTCATATACTGGACGCTCCCAGTCACTCATCTTAAATACCATAAGGCGCATAAAGTCATCAGGAAGCATCACCCAACCCGAATGCTGGTTGCGCCAATAAACAGCATCGCCAAACGGAACGCCACCATCAAGCAAGTGGATAGGTGCGTTGGTAACTGTCCGACGCACCCCCTCCACGACCTTACTATAGATGATGTCATCAAGCATCAAAGTGTCAATGTCTTCATCTGTTATAAGTTGCTCGTTGGTTTTGTTCTCATCTATGGCTATACGTACATCACGCAGGATGTCCTTAACTTCGTACACCATATTTCAAAGCTGATTAATCAGTGAACACTACATCAATGCCATTGCTCTTACCGCAAGCAGTGATGTCTGCACGAGTTCGCAATGTACTACGCTTTACCCCAAACTCTGTCTCGAGGAAGTCCTTTGCGTCGTCATTACATGTAAACTCTTTACGAGTTGATGTATTAACGGTTTCTTCCTCTTGCTGTGTTACTGGAGTTTCATCTGCTGATTGTTCCTGCTCTTTTTGGACAGAGGTGTCTGTACCTTGCTTTTCCCCCGTCAGTTCTTCGTTGTTACCAGTTCCACTGGAAGTGTCTACATCCTCATCTTCCTGTAGAGCAACATGCTCGCTTTCAATATATACTTCCTCTTCGGTTTTTGTCTCATGCATTTTATAAATATGCCCCGACTTAAATTCCTTACTATTCTCTATTGCCAACTGGATAATTGGATTCTTAGTTGAAAAAGTTGCAGGAGTTCGTCCTTTCTCATTTGAATAACCATTGGCAAAAGAAATTTTCACCTTTGCACTGCCTACCTTGATAAGGGCTTGGTACTCTATCATACCATCCACGGCATAAATAATGTTTTTTTCTTCATTTTGTATCTTAAATAAATAGGCGGACGGTTATAAACCTATCCGCCTATAGTTTTCTAATTGGTGTTTGAGAATTAGTTACCCAATGGAATCTCGCCTGTATATGGTTCCCATGCAGAATTCTTGTACTGCCATACTGTACCACTAACAGCTTCAGCATTAATTGCAAGACAATCTACCATGAGGTAGTATACACAGTTCTCTTTAGGAGTGGCAGGAGCTTTGTCGCTATTCCAAAGGTGCATGTGAATCACATCTGTACCATAGTTATCTGTACCACCTTCACCATCTATCCACACATGACAGGTTCCCTTCAGACCGAGACCATCCCACACAATTGTTGAATTGCGTGTTGCCTCTTCGCCCTCAACACGGTCTTTGTCTGTATGCTCTGCACTATAGACATAGTGTACACAACGGTCGTAGGCAATCATGAAACATGAATTGCTCCAACGCAGACGGTCAAGTGTTGGGTCATGCTTGAACTCCAAATTTCCGAAGATAGTATGGATGCGTGTTACCTCCCAACCAAGATTGTTCATATTCACTTCGAAACGCACTTCAGGGTGATCTGAGAAGTCAATAGTCTGAATCTTCTCTAAGAAGTTCTTTCCACACAAACCAAGGATAGTGTTAGGGACATCTTCGCCTGTAAAAATGAGTTTGGCAAGAGCAATGAATTTCTTGAAATTCCATTTGCCATCGTCCTTAATCTCTTTCTTCACCTGATAGCGTACACCCTCTGTGAAGTAAACATCCTGCGGACCCAGCTTGGTATCAACAGTAATCTTACCTTTCTGACCTGCATATAGAGTACGATTCCCCTTAACCTTAAAGTTTGTTATCTGCGCCTCTGCAATGATTGCTTGGTTAAACGGAATCTGCTTCTCCTGTGCGTCGAAGTAATCTGAAACAACACGGTTCAAGATACGCTTCTGCAGATGTAAGTCAATAGGTTGTGGCGTGATGAGGTCTGGGTCAACTTCCTTCTGTGTCTCATAGCAGGCATTAGCCATAAGCACACATACAGAACCTGCAGGTATAGCTGGGGTTGTACAGTTCTCATCACTTGATACAGCACGAGGACCATTAACAGCAATAGCTACAGGGTTACCAGTAGTTGTGTCCCTGCCGACAATGAAAATCATCAGGTCTTTACCTGGAGTAGCTTTCTGACCTGTTGCATCGTAACCATCAACACCCTTAACAAGGAGTGTGGTATAAGGTCGAGGCAGTTTCTGGTCTTGACTGAGTAGAGGAAGAATGAACTGATTATCCGTGCTCTTCGCTACAGCATCTTTGGTTGTTACGAAACTTTTGGGTTCGTCGATGATGTAGTGTCGAACGACTGGACTCTTAACATTCACTCGCTTAGAATGCAGCATAATCTGCATCATAGGAGTGTCGTCGCTCTTAAACTTGTACAGCTTCTGGTCAATGTCAGGCGTAATAAGGTTACCTGCGCCAACGCCACCTGTAGCACCAGCAGTTGCACTGACAGTTGTAGCCTGTCCACTAACCTGTGTCTGGGCTCCTGCTGTACCTGCTGTAGGCTGCTGATAGCCACCTGCATGCTGTTGTACTGTTTGTTCTGTTGCCATTTGAATAAAGATTTAAAATGAATAATCTATTTTTTACATGCTGGGCTTGACGAGGTTTTCTGCTTTGATACCACCTGTAGCATTGGCTAAATTGCTTACCGTCGCTGCTGCCCCATATACTTGGGTCTTGTATCCTGCACTCCCTTTAGTTCGTTCTATTTGGGAATTGCTGACTATTTTTACCACTTGTTCTATCATGCCATATTTGCGATGTCGAAGATATCCATACCTTGCTTGCCACTTCCCTGCTGATTGTTCCTACCATTCAAAGGTGCAAGTCCATCACCGTTCTTATTCTTGCGTAATTTTTCGGTGACCTTTTGATTGCGTCCTGCAACCTCACCTTCTTCTTGTGCATCTGCAACATCTTCGTCATGGTTAATTGCTTTTGTCATGAGGTCAAACATCTCTGGTGAGAATTTACCCATCACACCATCACGCACAATGTTGATAAGGTGGAAGATAATTTCATCTGCCTGCTCATCAGTAAGACCACGCTCCTCTTGGAACTGCTTGAGTGCATCAAGAGATTTTGGTAAGTTCTCGGCATACTCATCATCAAGCTGCTTGCTCTTTGCAATACGCTGTTGCTCCTCTGCCCATACGTCTGCAAGTTCCTGCATCTTATCAGGGTCATCGAGCGTTTCCTTAATGTCAGGACCGAAATTCTTCAACAGACTAAGCACAGGATTGCCACCTTTGCTCATCTCGGTAAGAAACTCTGCACTACGAGGGTCGGAAGCAAACATGTCAGAAAGTGCTTTTTCACGCTCTCTGTAGCCACCGAGTTGTTTTTCGTAATTGTCATAGTCTTCACCTATCTGACCGTATATTTCTTCGTCATCCTCGAATTTCTTGTCGGGGTACTTCTCACGTAATCGACCGAGTTGTCGGTCTCTTTTGCTGATTTCATTATTTTCAGTTGTAGCCATGTCGTTGATACTCGTAGAGTTACTGATTTATTTACCTGCAAATATAATGTGGTAATTATTCCTTTCTCTTTTATCTATTGTGAGATATTTTTAGTATCTTTACAAGCAAATTGACTAAGACTGGTGAAATATTACGGAAGCATACTCGACTTTACCCAAGAACGTACCCAAGAACTTATGCGGGTCTATCAAGAGGAACTATCTAAAGCTGGTTACATCGTTATGCCTAAAATCTTTGAGCAAGTAGCAAACTCGCCATGCTCACGGTTTTGGGTGAGTGAGGAACGTGCGGCTATTGTGATTTCTACTTTGTTAGCTGGCAAAGTAATTCCCAATATGCGAAAAAATAAACGTGAAATGTTTGATGAGATTTTTCGTCGTTTTCTTATTGCACGTGAACAATATCCTGAAAAGTCTATCTATGCGCTCGCTATTATGGTAGTAAACCAACCTGCACCTAAGTTTTACATGACACCTCGTACTGTAGGAGAATTAATCTACCGAATTAAAAATGGTTGGTATGAAAAGCAGTTCAATAGGTATAAGAATTATTCACAAGTCGATAAAGAGGAACTCTAAATTGTGGCAGCAGTCATTGGACCACGATGATAATGTAACCCTCGTTCTTTCCTCTCAACTATCGTTGGCATATCCATTTCATAAAAACAGATATGCATACCTATAGCTCTCGTCATAACCTTATCGTCATGTCTACCAGATATAGCACCGTATGAGCCATTCTGTTTCTTCTCATACACAAGCAATTCATCAAGTGCACGCATATCTCGCTCGGTGTATAAGCGTTCACGAACACACTTGATAAGAGTTGATATAATCATTGGCTTTGTAGCAGGATTGGTGTTAAAGCCATACTTCTTGGGGAGTCCCTGCCGTATCTCGTCCTCGCTCTGTCTGCGTGCATACATATTAGGATATACACTTCCTATCTGATTGAGAATGTACAGTGATTGGTCTCCACCCTCAACATGACGTTCTTTGTCTCTACTGTCCATAGTGTTACTTTCTATAACTAACAAGGAGTTGTTATAGAAACCTGCAATCTGTGCTGACTTCCATGCTAATATATCCATATCACAATGCCCGTACCATTCTGCCACTACAGCAGGGCGACCACCATCCATAAGATTGATACGGTCAAAAACAACTATATCTGACCAGTCGGCTTTTTCCGTTCTACCTCCAACGTCGACCACAGTAAGATAACGGTCTGTTACTTCTACCTCTTCATCTTCTTCTGGCAATGCCCACACCCACAATAAGCCTTGCGCATCTTCATGGAAACGAAGTCCTGTAAGTGCTTCTTCACCCTCAGACTGTTTCCCATAGACATCGCCTATAAAACGAGGAGGACGACATGCAGGCTTGAACTCCTCCACTTGGTACCTGTCGAAAACCATCGAACCAGAGTGTACGAACGCCTCTATATCATCTGATGGATACTCACTTGCCATAACACCGTGGTCGTTCTTGCCAGAGCGTTCTTCTATATACCAGTGTATAGCTTCAAGAGTTGCACCTTTATTCCATAACCACCATAAGTATTTACCACTTTCTTCACGAGGAGACATCACATTGGCGTTTTCTCTATGGAGATAGAGATTTTCAGCAAAGGCTTTAAGCTCTACGTGAGAATTAAAAGATAAGGAGTACTGTTCAATGTCAAACCATGCTATAAACAGCGCATCAAATTGTGAGGGGATATGTGGGTCTGATGCTGCTTCATATTCACGATGGAAAAAGTTTCCTGTACCATTTGCTGTACTTTCCATCACAATCATAGTATAAGGTTTATACAAGATACCAGAACAGGCTGAACGCACAATATCTTCTGGCGTCTTACCCTCTGTGGATTTCCATATACCTACCTCAGAAAGATGCACAAGGTTGTAATCACCACCACGGCAACCATCGGGACGCTCTGCCGTACCAATCTTGATTTTGCAGTTACGTTGTGGTACTCGGTGGATAGAACCACTCTTGCCGACACCTACTATCTTCGCCTCATTGTCTGAGTATGTTTCACCCATACTATGGAGCAGTTCAACTGGGTATTCCTTTATCATGCGGTCGAACATGTCCTTGATTTCATCAGAGGTAGAGCCCTGATGTGCAATGATAAGAGAGTTCAGACCTACTTTATGTATGAACTGTAGCCATGCGAAGTACATCTGCGTTGCGGTAGAACCACCCCACTGACGAGCTTTCAGGAGAATAAGACGGATAGGTTTATCGGCAATTCTGTCTTTCTCAAACTTTTCTATAAGTTTCCGCTGTGCTCTATTAAGTTTAAACAACACATCATTACCCCCACCTTTTGCCTTAATATATGCAAGTGTAGCTGCCCAAAAAGCAAAGTCGTGCTTATAACGTAATCGGATAAGTTTCTTAGAAACCTTTTGACGGTCCGTATCGTTGGGGAATACATGTAGAACGTTTGTCAGGAACTTGTCAATAGAACCATGATGAATGAGTTTCTTCACGAAAGGTATCTTCATCATCGTGTTTGGAAGCCATTGAACTGGCATAACGAAATCGGAGATACATACTCTTGTACGTTCTCCGATAGAACCCTCACCTGTTACAGGGTTGAACTTAGCATAGATTGCTTCGTTTCGTCGGTCGTTTTCTTTGATGATTTTATTTACCTGTTCCTTATCTGACATACTACCTTTGCAACATCTGCTGTCCTTGCTGTACTGCCTCCATGTTAGCTTCTTGCTGTACTTGTTCTGCAAGTTGTGGTGATAAGCCATCTGGAGTTTGTCCGTTTTCTATCTGCTCCTGTTGCGCCTTGATACTCTGCAATAGCTGGTCTGCAAATGGGAAATCACCATTTTCAAGCAATTGCTGTACACTAATAGCACCTGCTGACCACATCTGCATAAGCAAATCATTAGACATAGCACGATAAGCTGGTGTAGCGGTACTCTCTACAATAGAAAGGTCAAACTCAACATCACGTATTTTCTTTGGGTCGTATTCTACAATAGTAGCATTTCTACCAGCAATGTTAAATACTCTTGGAGTATCGTAGAACTGTTGGATATTCTTAACGTCTTTACTTGCTCCATCTCTTATAAATGACGAGAATGTATCAAGTAAATCAAGGAGTGATGTAGTTGCGTTTTGTGCCTGTTGGTTATACAGACTTGCTGACATGCCAGAATAACCTGGCTTACCCTGTAGAGCCCCATTTACACCTGATATATCCTCAAAGAACTTCAACTGCATATTCAAGAGTTCGGAAATACCAATCTGTGTACAGTTGTTTGCAATCTGCTGAGGTAGTGCCGTACCAGTTTTAGGTTGCTTAATCATAATGACACCATCGAAGCGTGCCCACTCATTTGCAACATTCTCCATGCTCATACCCTTAGGCAAACACTCTTCTGGGAATAGTAGTACACCCTTTGCGCTGGCTCGCATTATCCAGTCGTACATAGTGATAAGGCGGTTAGTATAACGCTGCTGGTCTATTACATTACTAACAAACGAGTGTATCTCTCCGTCGATGAATGGGTATGCCTTAAAGACATAGGGATGGCTCTTATGTTCGTAGGGGGTTTCCCCCTCATCAAGGATATCTCCAAATGGGGAGAGGAAATAATAATACCAATAGTTATCCATAAACCATTCGTATTTGATGAGTGGCACATCTTCATCAGCCATTCCAAGTTGATGTGCCTGTTCTATACGCTCACGATTTACACTGCCTACAAACTCCTCGAAGTCTTCAATGTCAATCTTGAATACATCACCGTTGTTCACATCGTGACAACGATAACGAGGTTTGCTTTCCTTTCTCCATATTTCTATTACCCTACATCGTGTTGCATCGTTCGGTACAAGGAAATCATAGTAACTGTTCAATGGGTAACCAAAACTTTCATACGCCATACCGAGCGCACCTTTGTCTCGTGCAGATTCGTATATCTTTCCTAACTGTGCAACATCCGCAGAATTTTTGGCAAAGCGTTCACACAATTGCTCAAAACTAATATCGTGTATCTCACCTAAACAACTAACATCCCAACCTCGGAAATCACGCATGTTGTTATCTATAAAGAAGTTGTTAGGCTGTACATAGTCCGTCCAACAATCGAGTTTGTTTTCACGCCAGCCATACCATTTGCGCTGCACAACAAAACCTGAGATAAGAAACTCCTCCATACAGCGAGCATTTATCTCTGTCATACGGTTTAGTTGCATATTACATTGTAAGACCGTTGACATGGTTTCTCCGTATTTCTGTTCGTCACGGTCTCTGGCTGTACAAGTCGGCTCGCTTGCCTGACTACGATATACGCCAAGCACAGCATTCACCATACGCTTGATGAGGTTGTTTTTAAGAGGTACGTTACCTTGTTTCTTAATATATTCTTCCTCGCTCATGCGCACACCATCTACGCATACATAGTCATCCCACTGTTTGCCGTATGTATACTTTTTGTTGCGCTCACGGTCTCTGCGGAATGTATCCATAGCACTCCAATACTGTTGTGCTTCATACAGAATATTATAAGCACGAGTATGTCCATCCAATATATTGGAACGGAGTACAGTGTCTGTTTCAGATATTGGCATTACCTTACTTGCCCGATGTAATCTTTTCTTTGCCATTTAATTAGATATTGGGATGATGCAAAGATAATTCTTCACATCACCCCTCATTGTTTATCTATTGCTACTTAGAGGTCTTGAGTTCATTGACCATTTCCTGTTGTACCTTAAACATTGCCTTGGTAAGCTGCTCTCTTTCTGTTGGAGACTTTGAGTTTAACCAAGCTTTTGTGATATCATTCATATCACTGTTATAGTCTTTCATTATCAGGTAGCGGTCGTATTCAGGAGTATTCTCTAACGCATTCATTTGTTCGTCAGCTTCATCCTCGTCTTGCTCTCTGAGTTTCTTTATAGCACTTAGTTTTGCAGCAGTCTCTTTGTATTCTGCTTTCCACTGTTCTAACTCTTCCTTATTAGACTTGCTCGCAGCAGCCTTAAAGTTTTCTCTCGCTTTCTTGTACACGGTCTCTTTTCGTTTACCGTCTTTATCTGCTATGGCTGCATCACTATACATCCACCCTGTGAGTGGTGCACTGCGGTGTCGCTTGTACCGTGCAAAGCGTTCTGCAATTTGACTTGGTGTCATCTTACTTGCTTCAACACCACTCGCACTTAACTCGTCAAAGTAAATCTTATCCAATTGACTTTGCGGACAGTTAAGAACACGAGCCATCAGTAATGCACATTCCCTTGAGGTCTGCGCATCATCACCACAATAATCCATGATAGCTACCATAGCATCTGTGATACTTTGTGGGTTTACACCAACAGCAGACTGAGTAAGGAGATTTACACAATCGTTCAAAGCTTCCACATTATCCTTTGGGAATGTCTTTAAAATATCGCTCAAATCACTAACCAGCGGCATATCTTTCGTAACTGTAGCCCAATTCCCTTCACCTTGAAGTGCCATATTACCAGCTTGACTAAGAACATCACCACTCGTTAAACCCTCAAGGCTACCAAACAAGGCATGCGTTAAGGCATCATCTGTCATCTTTTTCTTCTCATCATCATCATCGCCAAGAATAAGATAAGGAAGATAAGCTCCTAAGTTCCATGCAAATTGTAACAAGAAGCCAAATACGGCTATTCGTGCAAGGTTATGAAGTGGACCCTTGCGGAGTTCTTCATGTGCTGCCTTTTTGGCCTGTTCTTCTGTCAGTCCCTCACGTTGCAATTGCTTAACCATAAATTCTTCTGCTCGCTGACGATAACCTGGTGTGAACAGCTTTACCTCATTTCGGAATGCGTCATACTGTTGACGAGTGTAGGACATTGACGAGTTTCTAAACACCGTGAACAAGACACTTAACCATGAGCGGTCTACCTGCATTGGGCTTAGGAATGCTCCCTCGCTTGATTGCTGTGTAGAGTTATAAAGAATCGTTGCGTCTTGCTTTGCACGCTTATCAGCAGTTGCTTCGTCAAATCCCCAACGCTTATACTTAGCATAACGTGACTGGTACATAGCATGCGCACCCATTGCAACAGTGAGCGCATCAACAAATGCATTAGGAGACATACCTATCATCGAAGCAATCTCTACTATACGACTACGCCATGCCTTCCAGTCCATATCGCTCTTCATCAGTCGAGGGTCACCTGCCATACGGCTCTGCCAACGCTTTTCGAATATAGGAAGATTCTTCATCGACCAATTCCATGCATTAACTGGGTTTACTACATCTTTCGCCAGATGAGCTAAACTCGCATCTGGGAGATAGGCTGGGAAAGACAGGAACTGCTTCAATGCCGTGAAGACACGAAAACTTACCTTTGCAGCCGTAACACCCTTAGCTACGTTGACAGCTGTCTTATCAAGTTCTGCTATTGGTGGACGATACGCACCTACAGCCATCTTACAGACACTACGGAAATTCTTCCATAACGCAGCACCAGCACCGTATGCACTAGACATGTTCATCACTTGATTTCGGAAACGCTTGTAACTTAACATCGTATTGATATCACGTGTTAGTTCTGCAAAGGCTGCCCAATGCTCCATCTCCTGTAGATGGTCAGCTATTACATTGAAAGCGTCAGCACCTGTGACATCTAATGGTTTGTTATTACGTGTTCGTTTGATGATACCATTGGTCGTAGTGCCTGGTAAAACTATACCAGCATTATCGTCCTTTGCAACATCTTCTTCTTTATCAAGAGCATTCTTCAGTATCTTCAATGGGAAATAATTGTCTATTGCTGCCATAGGAGCACCGAACATTCGCTTGTGAACTTCGTTGTATTTATTTCTCTTATTAACAAGATATTCCTCCTGCAACCAGTCGGCAAGTTCTTTGAATTTAGGGTCAAGTATTTCTGTTATATGTTGTACGTCTTGTTCTGTTATACCCATATAACGCAATTTCATCCTACCATCGCTCATCTTGTCAACCATATAAATATACAACAAGTTCCCTTGTGTCAGTTCGTGCAACTTACGTTCTCCGCCATCCCAGAACTCAACAGAAACCTTCCCCATCTTACGCTCTAAAGAAAACAGGTCTGCCCATTTCATTTTCTTTCCATAGACTTCACTGACCTTTGCATCGAGTTCTTTCAAATCGTCACGATAACCTGTATACTCGTTTTCTGTTGCGTCTACCCAGCTACGCATGAATCTATTCCACAAGTAACCCTCACCGTTGACATTCTTCTTGCCAAACATCCTAAGCATTTGGTCAAAAGTACCAAGTGGGGCAAGGAGGAAACGAATAGCACTATTGTTCATCAGCTTTTGAACCTTGTTATCTTTATGATGTTCATCAGTGATACGACCTTCCATATCGCTATTGCAGTTATGATGAATATCATTGATACGCTTTTGCTCAGCCTCACGCCACTCTTTTGCACGCTTAGCACTTTCACCAAGCATGCCTCCAAACTCCGCTGCTATTGAAGAATAGGCTTCTGCACGGTCTATTTTATTTTGACGAATAGCTTCTTCGGTTGCATTAACATATTGCTTATAGGCATCTGCATCAAGCTTGCCTGCATCTTTATCTTCTTTGGCAGTCTTGATACTCTCACGTAATGCTTTCTCCTCTGCTTTGCTCTCGGTGATTTCTTCTACATAGCGTCTTGCTATCTGAGCACCTGCATACTCTATGGCTGCATTATCTGCAATTGTTTGGTCGTCACTTCCCATACGGCTCATAAGGTCAGGAATAAGAGTGTTATCTATTTCCTCTTTAGGGAATGATGTATACTTACGTGCTGTCTTAACAAGAATCTGACCTTGTGGGTCAAGGTTACCCTGCACCTCAATCCCTCTATCATTTAATCTTGTACCACGCATTGTGAAAAGCTTACCAAGTATATTTGCACCACTATGTAATTGGTTATCCACCATAATATCCATGAGCTTCTGTACATGTCCGCTGATGTCTTCCTTACCAACGCCATTCCTAACAGCACTAAGTACTCGCTTGGTTTCGTAAACACTCAAATTATCAAGTAAACCTTTATCGAGTAATACCTGTGCAAGGTCGGTCATTGCTTTTGCTGTACTGATGTCGTATGAACGCTGTCGACTCATGGCACTTCGCAACTTTTGCAGATTGCCACCAATAGCTTTCATAGCCTCAACCTTTGCATTGAAGTCATCTTTATTAGCTGCACTAATTTCTGCTTTCATGTTGGTGATGGTTTCTTCTAATCCCATATCACCATCACGGAAACGATTTACATCCGTCTCATCGTAATGAGCCTTACTGCGCATCAGTGCATCTTCGGCAGCATCCATTATGGTTGGCTTGCCACCATTACGTAGATTCTTCCATGACTTGTAAAGGATATAAGCTACATCCTTATCAGTAAGTCTGACACTCTTTGCTATCTTCAAGCCACGCAGGAACTTATCAAGGAACTGCTGTACTTTGGCTTTCACCTTTCCCCAGAATGTGAGTTCCTCTGCGCTCATCTTCTCAAAGCCTTCATAACCTATGCGGCCAGCCATGTCTGCCATGTACTCTTCTGTGGCTTCTCTTCGCATCTGCTCACGCTTCTTATTGGCTTCCACCGTTGCCTCTGCACGTGAGAATACTCCCTTGTGACTTTCCATGCGGTCAGCTTCTGCATTCTTTTGCTGGGTGAGCTTGTCCACCTCGGCTTCAAATAACTTGCGTTCCGCTTTGTCGATAGCTGCACGAATAGGCTTTGAGGCATGTTCATACACCTCACCGAGGAAATCATCAAATCGCTCCACACCTATAAGTTTTCGTAGTCCATTATGTCCTACAACCTCATGTACAGCTGTATTTGCGACATCAGCAACATCCGCATTATTGGGTAACAGTATGACTACCTCATCATTCTTGGCACTCCACCAACCTTTGGCTCTTTGCTGTCTGCGGCTCGGTAACTCTGCGATTTCCTCTGGGTCGCTAACTACACGAATAGGTGTATTCAACTTTTCAGATAGCATCTTAGCTTGCAATGCTTTTGCCTGTGGTGTAGTGTCTTGTGGGTCAATTTTGCCCTGTAGTGAAGTTTTTTCTTCTCCAATATTTGGATTTACAAAATCTTTCACTATCTTTGCAGCAGAAGAAAGCTCTGAATTTTCTGCGGCTTCCGCAATTGGTGCGGAGAGGTACAGATAATTTAGGGCTTTTTCTTTATTTATATAGGTTGCAAAGCCCTTGTTTATCCACTTTACGATGCTGTCATTGGCTTTCCCAAAAGCTGATGCAATAATATTGAAATCTACATCTATTCCCTTACCGATGGTCAAAGATACAAGGAAATTTCCATCCTTTGTCTTCAACTCTGTAAGGATAGAACGATTATCAGTTTTCTTATAATTATCGAATACGGCAATAGGGTCTGCCACGGCTGCAGGTAGGTTTTCAAGTTCTTTCGGAGCGAAACCATGCAACTTTGCTTTTTTCATCAGTTTAGAGCCATACAGCTTCATTGACTTATCTTCGACACCTGCCGACAGAAGAATTGATGACGGACTACCAAGATTGAAAATCTTAGTATCTGCATTCTCCTCTGTCAATCCTGCCAGTTCCCTATTGAACTGTTCATTTACTTCTTCGTCAAAATCACGATACCTGGTATCATCGTTGGCAGTTGGTTTGTCTTCCTCATCTGACAACTTTTTGTACTCCTCATCAAGACGTCTCTTTTCTTTCAATGCCTCATCAAGTTCTGCTTGCTTAGGATATACATTCTCTCCAGGGTCTGCGCCCTTGAGTTGGTTATTCACATCCTCGATATTACGCTCGTAAACCTTTTTGTTACTGTAAACCTTTTGCAACAGATTACGGAATGCCACACCTGCTGCGGTATCATCGTCGCTTACTTCAACGGCATACTTAATACCTCCGTAACTTTCCAACTCAGCAACAGGCTTTCCAAACAGACCAGCATCAGTAATAGGAATACTGATATTAGCAGTTTGTTGGAAACCTGACAACTGTACTCTCTTATTCTGTTTCAGCAGTTCATGTATGTAAGCACCAGCCTCTTTCGGCTTCTCAAAGGTCTTGCGAGAACTGTAATCATCCTTAGCAGAGACCGTAACCGTTGATGGATATTTGCCTTCTGCATCTGCTGTGAAACCACCACGTTCCAATCCTCGCACATCGCTGGCATTCAAAGATAATAGGCGTTCATAATTCCTCTTCTTTGTTTGTAACTCCTCATATCGAGCGTGCCTACGCTGCCAATCGCTTTCATAAGCTCTCTTGGCACGACGTAGTTTTTCCACCTTTTTGTCTTGCTTTGACTTCTCAAAGATGACAGGATTACCTGAAAGCATGGCAACAACCTCTGCAGGGTCAAAATCACCCTCCGCATCGCCCTCATCAAATGTACGGTCACCGATGGTTCCACTCTTAAACTGTGCGAATAATTTACCCTTGGTTTCCTGTAACTGATACTTGTACATGTCAAGACTACCCTCGGTAGCATAAAAGTAAACATCTACATTATCATCATTGAAGTCTCGTGCAATTTCGTTACCTTGACGAACTCCACGTCCCTCTCGCTGTTCACGGTCGGCTGGTGTCCAAGGTACATCTACATGGTGCATGGCAACAATGCGCTTCTGCACATTCACACCTGTACCCATATTCTTTGTACCACCAATGAGAATACGCACACTACCATCATTCACCTTGGCAAACAACTCCTTACGTTTCTCATCGGTGTTTGCCTCGTGAATATCGGCAATTTCCTTACGAGGTATACCATAGTCATTTACAAGACGATTGATAATATCGGAATAGGCATCGTATTTCTTTCCCTTGCCAGGTACGCCTGTATCACAGAAGATGAGTTGCGTGCCTTTCTGTTCTGCAAACTGGTCGTATATCTTCTTGACATTTTCACAGACAGCAGGTATCTTTCCTCCCTCTGTCTCCCAACTTTCGTCTATCAAACGAGGATTGATAGCAGCTTTTGCGGAAAGAGTGCTGGCAAGCAGTCCCCACGGAGTATTATCGTTACTGGTGATATTAAAGTAACGGCCATCTTTACCCTTCACCATGTTCACTATCTCACGATTAATTTCCTGCATGAGGTCTGTCTGTGGGACTGTAACAATATGGCTGCGCATCTTCGGCTTAGGTAGCTTGAGGTTCAAGTCGTTACGTACATCGGCAATCTCCGCATACATCTTAGCCAGCTCGGGAATGTTGGTCAGTGAGCGGAAACGGTCTTTCTCTTTCAGTTCACTGGTTACTCCATACTCCAATTCTGCTGTGTGTATAGCAAAGTTACCTGCCCAAGCATCAAAGGTTGTCATACCCAACCGCTCCATTTCAGAAGGGCGCAAGTAATTAAGTAAGTGGTAAATCTCGCTAAGACTATTGCTGATAGTCGTACCAGAAAGGAATATTGTACCTTGGTCGCCTTGGTGCATTTTCTGTAGATAACGCACGCCATTAAGTAAGGCAATAGATTTCTGGCTACCTTTCTTATCACCAAGGCCAGCTACACGGTCGTATGTACTTACATAAGGTAGACTCTTGAAATGCTGACATTCATCTACAAAAAGGTAATCAACACCAAGTCCCTCAAATGTAAACTCTCGGTCTATCTTTCTGTCAAGCAGATTGGTGAGTTTGGTTTCAAGATTGTTCTTTCTCTTCTCCAAGCCCTTTATCTGCTTCTTGGTAAGCTGGGATTTATCATCCTGTCCATACAGGAACTCAATTGCATTGTCAAGTTGTGCCATCTGTTCATCGATGACACTGCGCTCCACTTCCTCCGTATGTGGCAGCATATTGTACTGGTCGTGGCTCAATATCACGCAATCGTAGTCGTTAAGTGCGATTTGGGCCATAAACTTCTTGCGGTTGTTTGCAGCAAAGTCCTTTTCGGTCGGTGCCAGTATGCGTGCTGCTGGGTAAGCTTCTCTAAACTCTTTAGCAATCTGTGCAACGGTAGACTTCAAGGCGATAATCATAGGTTTCTTGGCAATACCCATACGTCGCATTTCCATGATAGCACTTTGCATTACAAGGGTTTTACCTGCACCCACAATATGGTCAACAATACCACCACGGTTGTTGACAAGCATCCAAACGGCATCTTTCTGATGAGGCCTCAGTTCTTTAGCCATAAGTCCAGCAACATTGAGATGAGAGCCATCAAACTTACGCAATACAGTACGATTGAACTTATCATTGTACAATCGCATCAGCATTTCCTCACGCTCTGGGTTCTGACCAATCCAGTCCTCAAAGGCTGTGCGCAAGTCCTGTATCTTGTTGTTCAGTAGTTCGGTCTCCTCCTTATTGAGGACTTTTGTTTCCTTACCACCTTCTTTAACGGTGTCGAATACTGATAAGCTCTTATCTTGTAGAGCTGCGGTAAACACCTCTGATGCACTTCTTCGACTGGTTCGCCATGCATCTGCTTCACCTCCAAGTTCATTCTTATCAACGTTTACAACATACTGGTCAACCTCCGGCAAGTATTCAACTCCACTCTTGTTGTCTTTATATGTATATTTGGGAATACCAAATTGCTCAAACATAAAGTCTGTATATACCTCTGCAGGTATCCATCTTGCACCCATTCGTATGCTAATATCCTCAAATGGTATATCTTTTGGCTGTACCGCTTCAAGTGCATCTACATTACGCTGTAAGGTTGCATCTTCCTTTGCTGCTGCTCGTGCCTGCTCTAATTTGGTTTTAACATCACCACTTAGATAAGCATCTACAGTCTCGTACTCATCTTCAGTAAACGGTGTCTTGAACAGTATATCATCACATTGCTCCGCCCAGTTTTCACCTAACACATCTTTCATGAATGATGGCTTAATTTCTCCATATTCAGCAAGAGAAAGGCTAATTGCGTCCTGTGGTGTCTTGGCAGTTGTCATATCAAGTGCAGGCTTGATAGTGTTCTTTGTGAAAATGTCCGATAGACCAATAAACTTACTATCTTTATATTTCTCCAAAGAACGTAGGGTATAACCGTCAATATCTTCTGTAAGGAAATCATTAGCCTTATCGTTCAAGCGGCCATATTTCTTCACGAAAGCGTCATACGTATTCTGCAACTCTGTTCGTGCTTCTTCAAGATGGTTATTATCCACACCTTGTATCTGCATATCAATAAGTTGCTTCATCGCCTTACGAATAGGCAACATAGCCTGAATGCGTTCTGCTTTACCTTTCAATGATGGTATTTCATTAAAGGTCGTAGTTACATCACCATACTTATTCTTGGTGCTGGTTACGACACCTATCATGCCGTCTTGCTCTACGATATTTCCGCTGCTGATATAGTTGCCGTCACCCTTATAGGCTTCTGAAACAGCTTGCTTAACCTCTCGCTCGGTCTTATGAGTATCAAATAGTTTACCCTTACGGTCTGCGACAATCCTCTTTTCCACCAAATTACGTATGGACTTGGCTATCTCATCTGTACTCATAGCACTACTAAGACCGAACTCATCGGCCCTGTATTGACCTCCTGCCTTACCATCACCAATCATCATATCCTTATTCTTGGTGAAATAACCATTCACGGTTACATCGTAAGTTTTTCCATCAGTTGGGTTCTTTAGTTGTAACTCACCTGATGAAAGGAAAGGCTTCTCAATATTAGTAGTATAGGTTTCGTTGCCACGAGTTGCAATGCGGTCTGCTTCATTCTTGTATTTACGTAATAAGATGACATCCGTTACAACAGATGTACCTGCACCCTTAAATGTGTTATCTGGTAGACGTACAACTCCTAACACCTCTGCTTTGTCCGCAAGATGTTCTCTAATTATCTGATTACTCTTAGTATCAAGAATAGCATTGCTGGTCATGATGACACACAAACCACCTGGGCGAGTGTTGTCAAGCATCTTCACAGCAAAGTAGTTGTGGATACGGTTTTGCGCAGCCTTGCGTACAGGACTACTATCATGCTTCCATGTCTTGTCTGTAACACTAAGGTCTCCGAATGGGATATTACTCATTACCACATCATAGGCATTGTCTGCTGTGCCAGCCTGCTCATAGCCTGTAACAAGCACATTTGCATCTGGATAAAGGTTTCTTGCAATCTGACCTGTCAGCCAGTCAAGTTCGACACCATGTATCATTGTGCGCTGCTGCACAGCCTTTGACATTGTACCCTCAAAAATACCACTACCCATAGATGGGTCAAGCATATTACCACCCTTGAAACCTGCAAGTTCTACAAAGTCGTTTAAGGTTTTTGCTACAGCTGTAGGGGTATAGTATGATGTTAGGGCTGCACGGTTGATGGCAGATAAAACACCACGCTTCCCGTCTGGGTCGAGTTCGTCTATAATGTCTGCAAGACGTGAAAGCAGTTTATCATTTTCTGTCTGCGTCCCCCATCTTCCATTAGAACTTCTACGCATCATGTCGGTAGAATAGGCTCTGCCTAAGTCTACACCTCCCCATCCACGATAGCGACCAAGTACATCACGCTCATCCGCAGTAGCCTCACGTCCCTCTTTCATTAAGGAACGCAGAAGCTCCAAAGCCTCAACATTCGACCGTAGTCGCTGTTGAGGTGTCATATTATCTACCTCCGAAGAGTCTTCAGGATATAGATAGTTGCGCTTAAATTTTGGTTCAGGCTGTTTGGCTGAGGCTACATTTCCTCCTCGTCCTCCTCGTCTGGCTTCACTGTGTACCAGCTGCTCACTGCTTCCTGCTGCTGGTCGAGAAGTTCTTTGGCTTTCGTCAGTAGCTCTGGCAATGGCACTTCGTCCATTCGCATCATCTCTATCTCCGATGCGTTGTCCTCGTTCAGGCATCGGTCGTTCTGCTTCACCATCTCCGTGATTTCCTCCCGAAGTGCTTCTGCTGCTCCGCTGTCCGAGTAATTCTTTTCGTTCTCCATCAGCCACTGTGCCTGCCGTGTCTGAAACTCTTGCAGCTTCTCCTCCGTCAGCTGTTCCAGTGCTTCGGGTGTCCAGTACTCCGTCTCGCTCAGTAGATATACTGCCCACCGTCCCATTTTCTCGGCTGCTACTTTCAGCCTGTCGAGTTCTTGCTGTGTCATTGTCTTTGCTGTCTAAATCATTGTTATCAAACAAATCGCCAAACAAATCACCGACTGTCGGCTCTCGCTTCAAAGATACACTTTTTTTCTTTGAATTGTTCTTTTTTGTTGGCTTTTCTTTTTGTGTAGTTGCTTTCTCATCTTCGGTATGCTCGCTCAACCTGGCTTTGCCCTTATCTTGAAGTTCACGAACAAGGCTCTCTACATTTACTTTCTTGGGCTGAGGCGTACCATTGGGAACAACGTCCTCGTTAGTTTTAGGCAATTCTAACTGCTCATTAATAGCTACTCTGTAACCAGCACGTATCAATTTTGGAAGATAGGTATCAAGTGCATGGTATGGGAAACCAACCATATTAACACCATCATTCCTTTTGGTAAGAACAATACCAAGTGTCTTAGACAAGTCTTTTGCATCATCTTGATACGTCTCGTAGAAATCCCCAACACGAAGCAAGATTTTTGTATCAGGGTGCTTCTCTTTTAAAGCATTATATTGGGCAAGCAGCTTGTTATTGGTTGGTTGTCCTATAACAGGCTGAGAAATCTCCTCAGTCAAATCCCTTTGGGGTTCTGTCTTCTGTACCTCATTAGCATTTGCCTTTGTACCATCAGAGAACGTATAGTATTCCGTCTTTCCATCTGAACCATGGAATGCCGCTAATATATGCTTATAAGCACCATGTTTAACAGAATAGACTTGCTCACCACCATGAAACTCTTCCACGTCTTCACCATCCTTTAAGATAGAACGAGCACGGTCAATTAGAGCATCTATAATTAAGTCGAGATTCTTCTTGTTTTCCTCTTTACTCAAAGACTTATCTCCTGTCACATACTCCAATAAGGTTTTCACTTTTGGATCTGCATAGTTAGTGAAATGGTCTATGACATATCCAGGCAACTCATTGGCAAGATAATCTCTAATAACCTCTTCTGAATTTCCTGTAGCAGGATTTATGATTTGTTGTATACTCTTGTCCTTGGCAATAGAGTTTAGATGCTCTGCTAAATAGGATTTTATATCAGGATTTGACTTATCACGTACTTCTGTACTGTCTGTTATTCGCCTTATACCATCAAGAAGTTCATTGTATGCTACATCAGAACTTACAAAGTTGTTTCTACCATATCTCTCTTGACCGCTCGCATTAGGCTTTTCAAGACGATACATGATGTCTCCGACTTCGAGATTATCTCCTGGGACAAGGCTACCCTTTGTATCATTAGCCTTTAAGATGATATAGATACTCAAGTTCTTCCCATCTTCCAGTGGTAGATGAATAGTAATCTCACCACCAATAGGTGCAATGTTTGCAACAGCCAATGGTTTACTCTTACGTTTACCATTCTTACCTGGTGCTGTATGAGTTGCCTCATATATATCTACACCAAGGTCGTCGGCTATGCGCTTTGCCAAAGCGGTAGCATCCTTAACGGCTTTCTTCTCTGCATTACGCATATAGCCGTATGCTTCGTTGAAGTCTTTCTCTACCTTATCAGCTTCATAGTAGCCAAGAAGTGCCAACTGGTTATTAACCTTTTCAAGTGTAGCATCTACTTTTTCGGTGGCATTCCTTACTTCTGTGTCAGTTGTTGCTCTTTTTGCAACAGTTCTTGCTTTGCTTGCAACAGCTCCTGCTTCTTCTGTAATAGCTGCTGTATTTGCTTCTGTTCGTTTCTCATCTTCTTTTCTCTTTTCGTTACGCTCTGTTTTAACTTCTTGCTCTGTCTGCTTGGCAATCTTTGCTGCTTTCTGTTCGGCAACAACCATTTCAGCTTGCTTCAATACGTCTGGAGTAGGTTTGTCGAAATTTTGTACATCAAACCTTGCTACTTCATCGCTTGGCGTGAACTCCACACTCTCATAGCCTGGCTCCCAACGAATACCCTCATAGAAAGATTTCAACCATGGACGAATTTTATCTCCGATGAGGCTAACCATCTTATTGGCGTAGTCAGAGAACTTAACCATACCATTATCAACGAGTACCTGCGTTACGCTAAGACCTGCGGCTTTAATCTTCTTACGCTGCTCCTTGGTAAGTTCGTCATCATCACGGAAGAGAATACCAACATCCCCCTCGTCATCTGATACGCCCAATAAGCTACGTAAGTCTTTAAGTGCATCGTTGAAATCCTCCTTACTGACATCTCCGTTAAAGTCAAGCCCACTATCTTTAGGATTGTACACCTTAGTATCTACATCTTGGATAGCAGTATCTTCTACGGAAACCGTATTAGCTGGTTTCTTCTCCTGTTCTTTATGAGCAGCTGGCGCTACTGCATTGCGGTAATCCTGCACTGTGAGTGGCTGTTCATCAGCTACAGCAACCTCATCAGACATCATATCGCCTAATTGTTTTGCAGCGTCCTCACTACGCACCATATACCCCTCTTGTTCACGGTCATACCAACCTCTTGGAGTACGTTTGCCCTCTGCCAATGGCTCGCTAATGAAAGTCTTTGCAGCAGCTTTCTCTTCTTTGCTCAACTCATGATTGAACTTGACGAAATACATATCACTCGTCTTACCCTTCTTGTTAGTATATTGGGTAGGAGTAATTGTGTATTTCTCGGAACTTTCAGCAGGCTTCATGTCCTCGTGCATAATTTCTTCTGAATTATGCGCATAATTTTCACCTGATTGTGCGTGTTCTGTATCAAAGCCAACTCCCATTTCTGACTTTACACTCTTATATTCAGCAAATGGTTTCGTCTTGCGGACAGAACTATCAACCCACTTTTTGAACTCCTCACGACTTACCTCGGTGACTGTACCAACTTTCCAACCATCTTCGTATTGGTCACGGTATGCTTGTACAGCTTCTTCCATTGAGTTAAAGCCATACATTACCTTATGTTCGTCGAAATCACCTGTCCGTTGATTGACTTGGTCTACGACATATACATTACCTGCCGTTGGATTATCTGACAAATACACATCAATATGGTCTCCATCTGTACCTTTCGTACCACGGATATAACCATAGTCGTGCTTCATGGTAATACTCCATTCTTTGCCGTTTGCATCCTTACCACTACGTGTGGTCCCTTTGGGGTTCTCAAGTACGATGTCGTAACCATCTACTTTGATATGACCCTTACGATAGTTACCTGCTTCTTTCTGTGCTTCGGTTGGATTAGTTTCCGTCTGTTCACGCTGTGCCTGAATTTCAGTAGGTGTAGACGTTGTGCCAATAGGAGTAGTTTCTACTGGTACTGGTTGAGGCTGTCCACTGCTCGTTTCAACAGACGCAGCTTGTTCAGCTGTATCGTTTCCTCCACTTTGTTCGGTAGCTGCTGCTTCGGCAGCTCTCCGCTTACGCTCTGCGATGGCTGCATCGACAAGGGCTTGTTGTTCTTTTGCTGTTGCATTGATAAAATGTTTGTTTATATCTGTAAGAATTTCCTCTTTATTTCTGAGGTCGCCACTAAAGATATCCAACTGCCCGTTGGCTGCCGTTTCACCCTCAGCATTATAAGTTGCAAGAACCTTTCGCAGGTCGCTCGGCTTGGTGCTGTTGAGAATGTCAGCAAGCAACAGAGTGGTTGCATCCGTTACACGCTTATCTCCAAGTTCGTCGTCAAACAATCCTTGCTGGCGACCGAATGGTGATACAGGCATACCCTCCTTGTAAGTATCGGGGTCTGCCTGCTTGGCTCTTGCTACAAGGTCTACAGCATTTGAGAGTTCTTCACTAAGGTCGTAACCATTAGCAAGAGTGCGGTTGTGTGCAATCTCACTGAGAGCCATCACAATAGACTGCTTAATTCCTGGCTGTGCAATAATCTGTCGTACTGCATCAGGGTTACTCTGGAACACCTTACCAATGAGGGTGTTTTCCAATAACTCACGCCCTGCAGCACTAAGAGCATCACCTGTACGTAGTTCTGGCAGCTGCTTATCGTTAACAACACCAGCCTTGACAAGTTCCATGATAGCTCCGTTAGCATCTTTCTCATTTGCATAGAAATCAGACAGACGGTCGTACTGTGCGAGTGAGCGTACAATATGGCCGAATGTGTTGTCTGAAACAACCTTGCCGAGTTTTACCGCAGCTTCTGGCTTACTCTGTGACTTCATTTCCTGTGCATTGAAGCGTGCAAATGTAGCTGCATCGTATGGCAACACTTCATCAGGAACGAAATGTACACGAGGGTGCTGCATACTTTGAACCTGCTCTGCTGTAAGTCCGTACTTCTGTGGGAACTCACGCAGATAGTCAATATATGCACCGTCTGTTCCTTGCTTTGCGGCAAGCTCACCAGCTATATTGCGTCCGTTACCACTTAGCGTAATACCATTATTATCAACAACAGTAACAGACTGCAACGCTCTACTATCGTAGTTATCAGCTATGCTACGTGAAATCTTACGTGCATCTTCATCACGCTCGTAATCTCTATCGTTCACACTCTGTCCATTTTCATCGATAGGGAATCCCTCTGTTGGTTTGTATGCGTTGTTTACATCATGACTTGCTGTAGCTGCACCAGCTTCTGTAAGCACATAATGACCACGTAGCTTACTACCATCAGGTAGAGTTATAATATCAGCATTTCCTACAACCTTAGGAGCAGCGTCCCACTTCTCCTTTATCTTCGGATTAACGGCATGTGCACCGATAGCCTCTTGTTCGGCTTTCTTCTCAGCCTCAACACGCTTCTGTTCTGCAAGTTCTGCTACAGCCTTTTCACGTGCAATGCGGTCAGCCTCTGCACGCTCTGCATTGATACGATTGAGTTCTGTCTGCTTGCGTGCTTTATTCACGTTGGAAATCTGCAACCACTTATCAAGTCGTGCTTCTGCATCTGCCTGTATCTGCCTTGCAGCTGCCTTATCAGCTTTGAACTTTGCCATATCTGCACTTGGTTTTACCTTGCTGACAGCTTTCTTCGCATTGTCAACATCCTTGGTAAGCTGTGCCACCATGCTTTCGACATATTCCTGTGCATCATTGGCATCTTCCATATACTCCACAACACCGTCCCATGCTGTTTCGGGGTCTGTCTGTTCAAGCAACGGCTCACCATTATCACCTTTTGGAATACGGTTTAAGGCTGATGGCTCCTGGACATCAGTTTCATTCTGTGGTAAATTTACCTCACTTTCTATGCTGTTTTGCGGTATATTCCCACTTTGTGGTAAATTTACCTCATTTTCATTCTGTACATCAAGATTCGTTTCCTCAACGGCATCATCTTGCTGTATAGCTTGTGGCTGACCATTTTCTTCCTGTTCAGGCATTTCTTCTGTTTCAGATACTTCTGTTTCAGCCTCATTACCTAATATAGCCTGTTGCTCTGCACTGATAGCCTCGTCTACAGCTTTCAACTCCATACTTGGGTCTACAGGTTCATCTACCTTATAGATTTGCTCAGGAGAAATGAATTTCAATTCACCAGTTTCAGCATCACATACAACGACACTCTCCGATGAATGATGAATATCTACCGTAGAACCATCGGGGAACATAGTTACATTTCCACTGACGATATAAACCTGCTTATCATCAACTTTCAGCGTGGCAGGGTGTATCATGCCACTCTGCTTATTGGTGCGTTGAGCAATCTTGTGCTCGGCTTCTGCACGTTTATTCTCGCTGTTTTCATTGGCAGCCGCTGTAAGTCCATCCATCGCAGCCTTGGAGTTGACGAAGTATGCTACAGCGTCCTGTTGCTCTGGTGTAAGCGACTGGTCATTCATTACCTCCCAAGGGTCTTCTTCAAGCTGAGCAATACGCATTTCTGCATCATCAGCAAACACTCGTTCGATTTCATCGTATGCCTCACGATAACGAAGTCTGATAGCATCAGTATCGGAATTATCACCCTCTGTGTCTGCAACATTAAAGGCTTCTTTACCCTCATCGTATGCTTGCTGACGCTCTTCTATACGCTGCTTGTATTCTGTATCAGCTTGCACGTCTGCAGTCTGTCCGTCTTCTGTCTTCTCCTGCTCTGGGAATAAAGACTTAATATAGGTATCAACAAGTTCTTTCTCCTCTTCCGTGCGGTCTTTCGGCATCTTACGAAGAGTTGCATCTACATCAAGCCCTGTTTCCTTATTGAGCTTTGCACGAATTGCTTCTGGACGGTTAGCATCTGCAATATCACGATTACGCTCTATAGCTGCATCAATAGCCTTTGCTTGGTCTATGAGTTCTTGAGGCATATCCTCCTGTCCACTCTTCACCTTTCGGTAATTCTGCAAGACAGTCTCCATGTCTGCATCAGGTGCAACTTCCTTGATAGCTGTCTCCACAACAAGCATATTTGAAGCTGTTTCCTTATATTTCTCACCGACATCTACAGAGTTAAGTTCTGACTGACGCATAATTTTATCAATCTCACCTTGTGCTGCTTTCTCATTGGTGAATTGACGAGAGGTCACAACATCTCCTTGTGCACTCATACTCTTTACTACGATGTCTCCATCCTCTGTCTTATCTGTAGTGTACCCTGTAATGGTTGACATAGGTAACATACGACCTGTAAGGATGTAGTATGCCTTTGCTCGAGTAGCTTCGCTCACCCCCTTATCATTCATCAATCGCTTCATGGCTTCGTAGCCGTCGAATGTGTCGGGGGTAAGATTTTCGTAATCATCTACAACCTCTTTGCTGACCTCATGACTCTTAGGGCTTGTACTCTTCTGTTTCTGTGCATTACGAAATAGCATAAACAAGTCCATATAACCATTGTTACGCAACTCGTCAAGTTCTTCACTCGTAAATCCTGCATCAGAAGGTGATGCTTCCATCTGTTTATTCAGACGTTCCTTAAAGCTGAAACCATATCTCTTACCATCTGTGCGTAATGCGTCTAACACACGTGGCGCACTCTTAATGGCATGGCTTGCCTTGAAACCAAGCATCATTGCCATATTGTTTGTCCAGACATCGAATGCGTCACCTTGACCGCTAATCCATTCTGGGATAGAGAACACTGTACCCTCTGCAAGGGTACTGACAGCAGTCTCACCTACACGTAATGCAACCTTACCAACTGTGCTTGTCGTTGCTTTTACTGCCTTGTCTGCAAAGTTACCAATGATAGGCGACAATGTACCAGTTGCTGCACCGAGTAATAATCCGTGTCCTGTTGATTTCAATATCTCACCAACAGAGAAACCCTCGGATTTTCCTGTTTCAGGGTTTACAACACCCCCTGTTGCAACTTGCTCCTCAATTCCTTTCAGCGTATTGAATGTAGCAAAGTTAGCTGCACCACCTGCAACGCCCTGCACTACACGTCCAGCAAGCGTCCCTGCTGCATATCTACTTGCAACATCTGTGGCAACCTTACCAACTGCTTTCTCAGTGGCTTTTTCAGCAACCTTACCTAACATTGCTTTGCCTGCAAGTCCAAGGGCTTTCTTGCCAACAAAACCGCCAACACCTCCAGAAACGTATGTAATAGGGTCGAGTGCCATGTTAGCCACCGTACCCATAATATTCATTGCCTTATGCTGACTGCCAAATTGCGCCATTGCATCACGTTCAGCAACCTCAAGGCCATGTGAGCCTGTCCTTGATGAAGCAGCAAACTCTGCAGCTGCTTTACTTGAGATAAGGGGCTGGTCTGCTACTTTACGCAGTAAGAACTCTAAATTAGACTTCGGTAGGCGTTCCTGCACAGCATGACTATATACATTATTGTATATCTGCCCCATCAGTGCATCCTTAGCAGCTGCAACAGCACTCTTGCCTTTAGCCTCCTTTGGGTGCTTAGAAAAATATGCTGTGTATTCTCTCAATCTATCGTTACGATAGTCCTTTGGCAATCTGTTGTATATTGTATTAGCCATCTTATCAAAGTCAAATGCCTTGTGACGCTTTTCTTGATAAGATAGCTCGTCGTTGAAATTCCTATCATGCCCTGCAAGTGGTGCTCCTGCAGAGTTTGAGGCTTCTGCAAGTGTAGAAAGACTGAAACCTGATGAGGCTTTACTTCGTAGCTCTTCCTGTGCTTGCTTGTCTATACCTTCAGCTTCTTTCCATACACTATCCAGTACATCACGGATAGGATGCTCCTTATCCAATTGACGCTGCTTAGCAACATCTTCTGGGTCGTCTGGGTTCAATCCGTTGTCTGACATTCGAGAAAGAAAACCTTGCTGCACACGGAACTCATGACTTGCCAAGTCCGCTGTTGCCTTATGAGTAGTCTGCTCACCCTGTGGGGTAAGATATGTTTGCTCCATCTTACCTGTCTGTGGGTTGTACTCAATATTTCCTTTCTTTGTCTGACCATACACCCCCTGCGCCTTCTGGTATTTGCCTATGTTCTTAATCTTTTGCATGGCACGCTGCGTGTTAGCCTTTGTCTGTGCTGTCAAGCCTTGTGCCCATCCAATTGCAGCCGCTTTTTGTGCTGCCGTCATAGGCTTGCCCTGAGGTTTCTGAACCTGTTGTGGTCTTACAGGCTGCGCTGGTGCGGGTTTTGTAGGTGGTACAGTATGCTGTGGAGTGGCAGTAGTAGTCGACGTAGTAGGCTTCTGTGGTGCTGGTTTTGCAGGCTCACTACCAATAGCCATTGAAGTCGTACTATTTACAGGAGTAAAAAGTGACTTATAGAAGCTGTCGTAATTATCTGGTACATCATAATTATCTTTTTTCAGAGACTCATGTAGGGCACGTCGACTTTGAGCACCAGCTTGCCCTACCTGTGTCAGCGTGCGTTCAAAACTTTCATAGTTATCAGGCACATCATAGTTGTTACTCTTTAATGAAATATATAGTTTGCGTAAAGGCTTATCTTGCATTTCCATATAGATAGTATGTTATATTATTGTTACTTCCACTTCACTCCTGTACTCTTTTTCTGTGGTGGCTTTTGTGAATACCCACCACCACTTGAACTCTTTGTAGAGACTCGACTCGATGTACGGCCACGCACCTTTGACGTTGTCGTTGTCTTTTCGGTCTTATTTTCCTCCTTAAATGTTCCATGCTGCTTAGCGTAAGCATCTGCAGCATCTTTCGTTCGAAACTTATGTTCTCTTCCTTTAGAGTCATACGCAGAGAACTCGCTGACGTTACTACGGTCACTTGCTCTTGCAGCTGCATAATGTGCGGCTGCTCCTGCACGTTCATTTGCTGCCTTAGCACCACTTTCAACTACCTGTGCACCCCTCAAATTAGCTGTAGCGTTGTTAACAGCCTGCTTTGTCCGCTCTGTCTTCCCTCGCTCTTTCTCTGTATTGAGTTTCGCTTTTTGTATTGCATCTGCATTATCAGCCTCAACCTTTTTTGTTTTAGCAACACTATCAGCTGCGTCCGCTTTAGCAGTCTGTTCACGCTTTTTATCTGGCTGCAGGTCTGCAAGCCATTTATGCTCCTCTTGCTCTCTATCAGCTTTTTCTCGTGCAAGCCTAAGCCTTTCAGCCTGCGCCTCCATTTCTCTAACTGTCTTGGCTCTGTCATTCTCAAGGTCGCCAATTCTCAATGAGTAATTGAGGTACTTATCCCTGTTCGCCTCTCGCTCCGCTTTCAGTTTTTCCTGCCGTGCATCCACTTTCGCCAATTGAGTATCATCGGGGTTATACATGTTAGGAGCGTACTGTGAAGTAAAGTAGAGATTAGATAGTGCTCTTATGCCATCACCTACAGCAGCTATAACACGCTTCGATTTCTCTCTCTTCTCCCTTTTCTTGCGTTCCTCCTCAGTTTCGTTTGCACTGGCATAGTCTGCCTGTGCTTTCTTCAAGATGTCTATCTGATTGTCATAGCCAATGAGGTCCGCCTTATGATTATCTGGAGTTGTTGATGATACAGTTGGTGGTGGAGTCTGTTCTATTGGGAGTATAGAAGAAACAGGTGATACCACGGCGGTGCTATTCTGAAAGGTTGGCACAGCCCCATTTTGACGCATATGCACATTCTCAGCACGTTGACTTGCTATATTGGCAGCACCTATTGCTGTGTCAATCTTCTGCTTTTCTTCTTCATTGCTTGATTGGCTGATTGCACTTCCCTCTGTGGCAATATTAGGTTTTACCTGGTCATATCCTATTTTCGTCATAACTTTTCGTATATCTTACATTGAGCTTCCAATATTGGATGCCGCAGATGCTACACCCTGTGCAGCTTGACTGATTGCGTCTGCTTTCTTCTGTTCTAAGGCATTCAGTTGGTTCTGAATATTAGTGTCGTTTTGCTGATAGGTTTGCTCAATCTGGTCTTTACGTGCATCAGCATTAACAGCTATCTGACTTGTAGCGTCTGCTAAAGCCTGCGAGTTCGCAGCTTTAGTTGCAGCTACGCTTTCCTCTGTACCACCCATCACGGCAGCTGCTCCCTGTGCTGCTCTGTTGCGGTTTCGAAAAGCCTCCTCTGTTTTTGTGAGGATACGCTGTGCGTCTGCACGCTGTGTTGCATCCTCATTATATCGTTGGTCATACCAATCCTGATTCTTCTTTCTCTGTGCTTCGAGGTTAGCTTTCATCTTCTTGATAGCTTTTGAAGCACTGATGCCGCCAAAGATAGAGGCAGCTGCTCCTACGCCTGCTCCGATAATACTTCCTAACATATCTGAAAAGTTTATGTTACAATACTTATAATTTGCGTGCTAAGTTATTATACTATATTTGCACTCATATTTTAAGTATTGTCGCACATGAAAGGAAAGAAGACAGGAGGGCGTGTGAAAGGCACGCCAAATAAAGATAATCCACTAAAAGGCTTCATAAGAGCTCACTCCGAGAAGTATTTCACGGAGCCTGTTGAGAATGGTCTGACGCAGTTTGAGCTTGACCAGATGAGTTTAACTGCTGATGACCGTGTGAGTGCTGAACTTCGACTGCTTGAATTTCATCAAGCGAAACTCAAAGCCGTCGATGCAAATATCAACACGCATAATGTATCGCTCACCATTGAGGACAAACTGCGTGAACTTTGCGAGGAAGAAGAAGATGGTGAGTAACGTCTAATTCTTCTACTTGTAGAAGTGCTATAATTTAATTTTCGCTTAGGGTTTCATAGTTAAATTAAGGTTAGAAGATTGTTTGAGGCGTTCTGTACGTGAGTATGGGACGCCTTTTTGTGTACCAAAGTTCAACCAAACGTGTACCAAAGTTCAACCAAACGTGTACCAAAGTTCAACCAAACGTGAACCAAACGCCAACCAAAAGGGTAGCAAAATCTTCCATTTTTCATAGCCTGTATGTTAAATTCATTAACATTTAACCAAAAAGCAACCAAACGCCAACCAAAAGGGTAGCAAACGTGAACCAAAAGGGTAGCAAACGTGAACCAAAAGGGTAGCAAACGTGAACCAAAAGGGTAGCAAACGTGAACCAAAAGGGTAGCAAACGTGAACCAAAAGGGTAGCAAACGTGAACCAAAAGGGTAGCAAACGCCAACCAAACGCCAACCAAAGTGTATTTTTCGGGGAAGCAAAAGTCAAGCTCGCACGCGCGCGCGTAATGGAATAAGGAATATTATATTATTTATTCGTTACACTCATAAATAACATAATAATGGAATATATTAAACGACGACACGTGTGTACATGTGCGTGAGAGATTTTTATTTTTTTTAATTCATTAACATTTAGCGAGATGGCATGAAAAAACCGACTTGCTATTTGCAAATCGGTTATGAGAAAAATTCAGAAGCCTTTTCCCTTTGTGCGTTCGTACACCGCTTCACGGTCGGTATCCACATTTTTTATCCGAAACTGTACTGCGCAGCGCAATGGGATAGTGTCAGGCAGCTGTGGCACGAGGCGAGATATTACCTCGTCGATATTTGAAAAACCAATATCCGAGACCTCTGCAAGCATCTGTCCTCTGAAATATGCTCTTGCGTATATCATGTATTTGGGTGCAATTCTGAATGTATCGGTCTTCGGTTCATCAACACCATGCGCACATCCTTGCTTGCTCTTAGCAGTAGAAAAGAAAATAAAATCAATCACTTTCCTGTTAAGTTCCCAGGCAGGAGAGAAATCCAACTTGATATATCCTCTCGTTACAGCATGCCCATTGCTGTGGTTCATTGCAAATGCCACCTCGTCAATAGTTGCTCCACAGTCATTCTGTGCCACTGTGCCCCATGTATGTCGAAAAGTATAGGCTGAAAACCACTCGTCTTTCAGCATGCCCATACTCTCACACACTTTGCGAAGTCCAGTATTAACATTCGCATTGAAACTGTCACTTGTTGTCATGCGAGAATGAAAGTTAAACAGGTATGGGTCATTTTCGTCAGCCTTGTATTTCTCAAACAACGGCAGAAGAATCGGCTCAACACGTATTTCAATGTAAGCCTCATCACGTCTTATCTTGCGTGTCTTCGCCCTACGGTAACAGATGCGTCCATCCTGATAGTCTTCTTTCCTCAACTCGTAGAGGTCTACGGTATTGATACCAGCAAGGCATAGTATCATTTTAGCCACATCACGTCCAAACTCTGGCAAAGGGCTTTTCATTTTGCTTTCTGGGAGAGGGGCAGAAAAGAACTCACGACACATTTCTGGGCTGATGGCAAGCTTTTCTGTTCTGTCTGCAGCTGGTATCTTCACTTTTGTCCATGGGTTAGTCTTGATACGGATAAGTCCATTGTCGTAATCGTTGTATTCCATGATGGCAGACTTAAACACTTGCCTCATACACACAGGGTACATCTCCTTGGCTCGCTTCGTAAGTTCTAAGGTCTGTATCCATCTGTTCACAGTAGGGGAAGTCAATTCATCAAACATTATCTTCGTTGTCCCACAAAAACGTTCCAAATGCTGGAGTGCTAACTGGTAATTGCGTGCATTACGTTCCTGTCCACGGTCAATCATACGGTCGATGTGAAGCCGTGCATATTCGCTGAAGCATAAATCTATGTCTGCTGTTCGTAGATATTCCACTACCTGTCTGACAGTCCACCTCGATGTGTCTTTTCTGTTGAGCTTGTCGTTGTACTCAATGATGAGGCTGGAACAATATTGCAGGACATAAGGGTCTGTTATCTCATTTCCCTTTCCCAGCCCCTTGCTCGTTACATACTTGTCGGTCGTGATATAACCAACTTTCACACCTACACCCACCCGGATGTATACCTGCCAGAAGCCATCCTTGCGTGGTCTCCTAACTACTGCCTTGAATATTGCCATAATCGTCTGTCGTTTATCTATTCGTTCGTATCATTGGTAAGTCTGTGGTAAGTCCCCCTGTCGCCTATGGTGTAAATTTTGGTAAGTTTCAGTGTTCAAAAGTACACAGAAAGTGTATACAAATGCACATCCGTCCCTTTATGAAATTAGGCTGCAACCCCTGTTTTACCAAGGAGTTACAGCCTAATTGCTTGTATATTAGCTTATTGCGCTTTATTCTTCCACTGCTGCCTGTGCCGCTGCAAGTCTTGCGATAGGCACGCGGAATGGAGAACAGCTAACGTAGTTAAGACCTACACGATGGCAGAACTTAACAGAACTTGGCTCACCACCATGCTCACCACAGATACCACACTTGAGGTTCTTGCGAGTCTTGCGGCCCTTCTCAACGCCCATTTGAATTAACTGGCCAACACCCTTCTGGTCAAGAACCTGGAATGGGTCAACATCAAGAATCTTCTTCTCCAAGTAGCTTGGCAAGAAGCTTGCGATGTCGTCACGGCTATAGCCGAAGGTCATCTGAGTTAAGTCATTTGTACCAAAGCTAAAGTACTCAGCCTTCTGTGCAATAACATCAGCTGTCAAAGCAGCACGAGGGATTTCAATCATCGTACCCACCTTGAATTCAACCTCAACACCTTCTTTTTTGAAGAGTTTGCTTGCAGTTTTACGAATGATACTCTCTTGAATGTCAAGCTCATTAACAATACCAACCAATGGTACCATAATTTCTGGCTTAGGATCAAATCCTTCCTTCTTCAACTGAACAGCCGCACCGAGGATAGCCTTGGTCTGCATTGCAGTAATCTCTGGGAATGTGTTACCCAAACGACAACCACGAAGACCCAACATTGGGTTGCTCTCAGAAAGTGCACTTACACGGCTCTGAATAAACTGAACACTTACGCCCATCTCTTCAGCCATTACTTCCTGTCCCTTAAGGTCGTGTGGAACGAACTCATGCAAAGGAGGATCGAGCAAGCGGATGTTTACAGGCTTACCATCCATACACTTCAAGATGCCATAGAAATCTTGCTTCTGATAAGGCAGAAGCTTTTCAAGTGCCTTTTCACGCTCTTCCGTACTGTTAGCGAGAATCATCTCACGCATAGCCTTAATCTTCTCGTTCTCAAAGAACATGTGCTCTGTACGGCAGAGGCCAATACCAACAGCACCGAAATTACTTGCTACTTCTGCATCATGTGGGGTATCTGCGTTGGTACGAACAACCAGCTTACTATACTTCTTACAAAGGTCCATCAACTCTGCGAAGTCACCTGTAACCTCAGCAGGGCGAGTCTTCACCTCACCAAGATAAACTTCACCTGTTGAACCATTCAAAGAGATATAATCTCCCTCACGTATTATAGTTCCATCAATTTCCAAGGTACGTGCCTTGTAATCAACCATGATAGCACCAGCACCACTGACACAGCACTTACCCATACCACGTGCAACAACGGCTGCGTGTGATGTCATACCACCACGAGCAGTCAAAATACCCTCAGCAGCAGACATACCAGCGAGGTCTTCAGGAGATGTCTCGATACGAACCATGATAACTTGATGGCCATCCTCATGCCATTTTGTAGCATCATCAGCAAAGAACACTACCTGTCCACTTGCAGCTCCAGGAGAAGCAGGCAAACCACGTGTCAACACATGTGACTGTGCCAATGCCTCCTTATCGAATACTGGGTGGAGAAGTTCGTCGAGTTTGTTTGGCTCACAACGCATAAGCGCTGTCTTCTCATCAATCTCACCTTCATGGAGCAGGTCCATAGCAATCTTAACCATTGCAGTACCTGTACGCTTACCGTTACGAGTCTGGAGGAACCAGAGCTTACCTTCTTGTACAGTGAACTCCATATCCTGCATATCATGGTAGTGCTTTTCCAACTTATCCTGGAGGGCAAACAGCTGTGCATAAAGTTCAGGCATAGCCTCTTCCATAGAAGGATACTTAGCAGCACGAGTCTCTTCATCGATATTCTGCTGAGCAGCCCAACGGAGTGAACCTTCCTTAGTAATCTGCTGTGGAGTACGGATACCTGCAACAACATCCTCACCCTGTGCGTTGATAAGATACTCACCATTGAAGAGATTCTCACCAGTACCAGCATCACGAGAGAAGCAAACACCTGTAGCAGAGCTATCACCCATATTACCAAATACCATAGCCTGTACGGTTACGGCTGTACCCCACTCCTGTGGAATACCTTCCATCTTACGATAAAGGATAGCACGCTCGTTCATCCATGAGTCGAACACAGCGCATATAGCACCCCACAACTGCTCCATAGGATCATTTGGGAATTCCTTACCGGTCTGCTCCTTGATAGCATTCTTGAAGAGTACAACAAGTTGCTTCAAGTCGTCAACAGTCATCTCGTTATCAAGCTTAATGCCACGCTCAGCCTTAACCTTCTGAATAATAGCCTCGAATGGGTCAATATCTTCCTTATTTACAGGCTTCATACCCAATACAACGTCGCCGTACATCTGTACAAAACGACGATAACTGTCATAAGCAAAACGTGCATTACCTGTCTTCTTAACCAATCCATCAACCACAGCATCATTAAGACCAAGGTTAAGAATGGTATCCATCATACCAGGCATAGAAGCACGTGCACCTGAACGTACACTCACCAACAGAGGGTTAGATGGGTCTCCAAAGGTTGAGTTCATTAAACTTTCAACATGTTTAACGCTGTTCTCTACTTCTGCCTTTAGCAAACCTACTACAGTCTCTTTACCTTTCTCATAATACTCTGTACATACATCTGTGGTAATTGTAAAGCCTGGAGGAACCGGAACACCAATAAGATTCATCTCTGCCA
This sequence comes from Prevotella sp. C561, assembly GCF_000224595.1. Classification (NCBI taxonomy): domain Bacteria; kingdom Pseudomonadati; phylum Bacteroidota; class Bacteroidia; order Bacteroidales; family Prevotellaceae; genus Prevotella; species Prevotella sp. C561. The sequence continues at coordinate 275,725 of NZ_JH114142.1, forward strand.
AGTTAGCACCCTTGCCTCCAAGGAGATTTCTCATGTCAGCTTTACCTTCAGCCTTACCATTACCAAAGGTATAAACTCTCTTTTCGCTCATAAGTTAAAAATGATAATGAATTTTAGTTATTTGTATAGTGCAAATATACCAATAAATAGGTAAAGTAGCAAACTTTTCTGTAAAATTTGCTATGTTGACCTTACATTTTTACTTTGTTGGCGTACACAGAACCGATAAATATCATCATGTAAACCACAAACAAGAAAAAATTAGTAACTTTGCAACGAAATACAAAACAGATTATGAGTAGAAAAAGAAAGCCATTACCCATTCTGGAGAATATCACAATAGAGGCTGTAGCAGCCGAAGGAAAGTGTGTTACGCACGTAGACGACAAGGTTATCTTTGTTCCTTTTGTAGTACCAGGAGACGTTGTAGACCTTCAGATACGCAAGAAGAAGCGCAACTACTGTGAAGCTACCGTCATCCGCTTCATTAGCAAGAGCAATATTCGTCAAGAACCTATGTGTGAACATTTCGGTATCTGCGGTGGTTGTAAGTGGCAGAACCTCCCTTACGAAGAGCAACTAAAGGCAAAGCAACAACAAGTTTACGACCAACTAAGCCGTATCGGCAAGGTTGAGCTTCCTGAGTTCCGCCCTATCATGGGTTCTGTACATACAAAGGAATATCGTAACAAGCTCGAATTCGGCTGTGCTAACAAGAGATGGTACACAGCTGAGGAGCTTCAAGCTCTGCCAGAAGACGCTGGCTTAGAAGAAGGAGCAATCGGATTCCACATCACAGGAGCTTTTGACAAGGTCTACCCTATCGAGAAATGCTGGTTGATGGACAACTTTTGTAATGAGCTACGTAATGACATTCGCGACTATGCACACCAGACAGGGATGAAGTTCTATGACATTCGTGCACAGCATGGCCTACTCCGTGATATTATGGTGCGTAACTCTAATACCGGCGAATGGATGGTACTCATACAGTTCCACTATGATGAGGAGGGAGATGACGAACGTGCAAAAGCATTAATGCAGCATATTGCCGACCGTTTCCCACAGATTACATCACTCTTCTACGTTGATAACCAGAAAGGTAACGACACCTTTAACGACCTCGACCTCACTCTCTTCAAGGGAAATGACCATATCTTTGAGACGATGGAGGACTTGAAATTTAAGGTGGGACCAAAGAGCTTCTACCAGACCAATACCGAACAAGCATACCATCTTTATTCTGTAGCGCGCGAGTTTGCTAACCTTACAGGTGACGAACTTGTTTACGACCTGTATACAGGAACGGGAACCATAGCCAATTTCGTCGCCAAGAAGGCCAAAAAAGTTATTGGTATTGAGTATGTTCCAGAAGCTATAGAAGACGCAAAGGTCAATTCTGAGGTTAATAAAATAGACAATACGCTCTTCTATGCAGGTGACATGAAAGACATCCTTACGGAAGACTTCATCCATGAACACGGTCGTCCAGACGTCATCATCACCGACCCTCCACGTGCTGGCATGCACCAAGACGTTGTAAACGTAATCCTTGGAGCAAGTCCAAAACGAATTGTTTATGTGAGTTGCAACCCTGCCACACAGGCACGCGACCTCGCTCTACTCGATGTTGACTACAAGGTAGCAGCCGTTCAACCCGTAGACATGTTCCCTCACACCCCACACGTTGAGAATATAGTACTATTAGAAAAGAGATAGCAAAGCTATAACATAGAAAGAAAAATTGTCTGTCTTGTCAGTTCACAGGTTTTTCCTCCTTTGTTACTGACATCACAGACAATTTCACCTTATTATATATAAGGATAACATTATCAATCGCCATCACAAAGAAAAACACACAATAAAAACATCATAATATTTTGTTTATGTTTGATAAAACACTATCTTTGCATCGTTAACAGCCAAGTTATCAACCTAAGCTATTATCATTACCTAAATTCATATAGTTATGAGAAAAACAATTATCTTATCTGTTATGATGCTATGCTCGCTTCTCAGCAAAGCACAAGAAGCACCGAAATGGATTAATAACGTTAAGCTGTCAGGCTTTGGTATCGTTCAATACCAATACAATGGTATGCATAACAACAAGTCAAACACATTCAACCTCCGTCTTGGTCGTGTCTCTCTTGATGGCCGTATCTTAAATGATTGGTATTGGAAAGCACAGTTACAGTTTAATGGTAACACCTCTACTTTGGGCGCATCACCCCGTGTAGTCGACTTATTCATCGAGTGGCAGAAATATGAATTCTTCCGTGTTAAGGCGGGACAGTTCAAGAATCCATTTACATTCGACAATCCTATCCACCCTATCGACCAAGGTTTCATGAGCGTAGCACAAAGTGTTCAGAAGTTGGCAAGCTTCTCTGACCGTGCTGGTGCGCATCCTTCAAACGGTCGTGATATTGGTGTACAGATACAAGGTGACTTCTTAAAGAATAATGCTGGTAGGAACCTTGTACACTATCAAGTTGGAGTTTTCGACGGACAGGGTATCAACGTTAGAGATGTCGACCAGCAGAAGAACATCATTGGTGGCGTATGGGTAATGCCTATTGAAGGTATGCGCTTAGGTTGTTTCGGCTGGACAGGTTCGTATGCTCGCAAGGGTACGTGGACAGACGCAGCCGGAACCACACACTCTGGTGTACGTAGTCTGCAACAACGACGCTATGCCTTCTCTGCAGAATACAAGGTTAAAGACTGGACAGTACGTTCTGAATACGTACATTCTACTGGTAATGCCTTCGCTAAAGCACTGAGTAACACAGATGCTTCGGCAGCTACAGACTGCAATCTTAGTGCAGATGGAGACAAAGCTCAGGGTGTTTATGCTTTAGTCATTGCACCTATCATTCCTAAGAAGCTACATGCCAAGGCACGTTACGATATGTATCAGCCATCTGATGGAGCAGATAAGCAGCGCACACAATACGACTTAGGACTTGATTATGAGTTTACTAAGAGCCTTGCGTTAAGTGGTATTTATTCTTACGTTCACGACCGTTCCTTGAATGGTCCTGCAGGTCATCCGAACTACTCAATGTTCGACTTGGAATTAAGTTTCCGTTTCTAAAATAAATTAAAATTAAGAAAATCACGGATACATTAGGTTGTATCTGTGATTTTTTGTACCTTTGTCACAATTAGTGTAAAGTTATATTAACAAACAAAGGGTTACTTCTATACAGGAGAACCGGCTCACACAAACTCTAAAACATGACAAGGCATCATCATACGCACCATCACACGGGAGGAATTAAGCCCCCTTCTTCATCAGCTGCACGCCGTCGCAAGATTATAAATAAGGTCATGAAGATTGTTATGACATTCGTTGCTATAGCAATTGTTGTATTGGTCTACTGGCTATATAGCAACTAATCCAACTGGATTCATTAACAAACTAAAGTCTAATATATTACTCCTTATTCGGTTATGATAGCTGAATAAGCAACGGTTTGTACATTGTAAACAAACTCACAATACCACGAAAAGAATTCCATTAATTATCGGCATACGACAACCATGTTTCAAGCATGATCGTTGCCAGTTGTCTCTTATCATCAATTTTACTACAATCCAAGAGTTTATTCCTCCTCTCCCTATTTATGAATAACCGTCTAAATGATGGGTGTTGGGTGGTAAGTGTTAGGTGGTAATGGCTTGTTTTATGGGTGTTGGGTGTTAAGTGTTAGGTGGTAATGATTTGTATAGTGGTTGATGGGTGTTAGGTGTTTTGTTAGGTGACAAAGGTTTGTTTGATAGGTGTTGGGTGTTGAGTGTTAGGTGGTAATGGCTTGTTTAATGGGTGTTGGGTGTTAAGTGTTAGATGGTAATGGATAGAATTAAGCTCCTTCACCTTCCTTGTCACATATTAAATCATAGCAAACCATATCCCGTTAGGCGCTCCCCTCCTTCGGAGGGGTCGGGGGAGGTCCTTCCCACTACACATTCCTTTCCCCTTCGTTGAGAGTCTATGAGGAGAGGTGTCAAGTCTCTTTATGTCAACATTTTTCGCGACTCTCAACCCCAACACATGCTCTTTAAGCTCAAAGAAGAGGCCTAATTATATTCAAGAACATGCCCTTCTTGTATGCAGAAGACGCCCTTCTTGGTCCAAGAAGGGCGTCTTCTGCTTTGCTGCTTATAACATACTGATTTATTGAATATTACAAACTCAAACCTTAGGGATATTATGCCCCCAACATGAGGGTATTTATATAGAACAAATATAATACTTTTTTACTCACTTGCGGTTATCCCCGAGATATAAAGTAGTTATCAAGATGTTATCATGAAGACAAGGAATGAAGCAGTAGGACACTTCAGTCACTCACAGAACAACGGTGAATTTTGCATACAGAAAAAAATTATATAGGCACTGTATGTAGTATCTGAAACATCACTCAGAAACTCAGTAAGCCACATAAACGACATCAAGATATGATAATATTTAGGATTACCTTATCTTTTTACTATCCCTCAATATCAACTCGCAGACCCTTTTACACCCTTTCTCTGACAGTAGTCATTATCTATCCTTATGAACAAGGTGGAGATGATAGTGCGCCCCGTCGTAATCAATTCGCATTATTCTATCAGAGAGTTCATGCCGACTTGATAGCGACAAAGCAACATGTCCCATCGTACGTCGTAGATTTATTTCGACAACAGGATGAAGCATAAACCCCTTTTCTGCCGCAACAATCATCATATCAACACCCAACGGACCTCTATAAACACCACGCAACTGACTGGTAAGCAACTGCTCCAAGGATATTATTACATCCTTCAACAGACCTTCTGAGATATAAGTAGACAAGATAGACTTCTTCTCTACTTCATCAGCAAGGCTATTACCAAGATACGCCCCATTAACGGTATGAAAGACAGATAGTCCCGCATAGTGAACACCTTCAGCATCAGAATAGAACTCAACACCAAAGTCTTTCACCTTATTGTAATAGGGTTCAATCATTATTCCCCCTTGCATCTTTATAACATTCTTAGCCCAATTAGCCAAAGCTGGCTCCAAGATTGAATCAACATAGCGTACGCCGCGCCCGCTACTACTCCATGGCGCTTTAATCACAGCCTTTCCTATCGTTTGAAGCATGCTTTCTAAATCCGCAAAACAGTCTACATAAAAAGCCTTACCAAGCAAGATTGGATTAGCTAGTTGTGTCTGTACATCCTCTAACACGGCAGAAGAGAACTGTCGATTACTAAGTTTTCGTATATCGGCAAGTTCTTTGTCAGTAGGAAGAACTGCTGTTTTAACGCCCATCTGTTCTAATTGAAATTTCAAGGCAGCGTCCCATCCCCATGGTGACACATTATCTATATATTCAGAAAGACGCTCTACATCGTTTCTGCTTACAAAGTTAACCTGCTCACCGTAACGTTGAAAGCGAAGCGCATGTTGCTTGGCAGAGCCAATGTTCTCTACAAGAACGTAGTCACCTTCCGCTGCCCAAAGAACAGGAAGATAATCTAAATCGTGACGAAGTAGCCTCCCAGCGTGTGGAGCCGTAAAATACTTATTATCATAAGCTAATGCTATATCATGCTCGGGATTGAATATATGTAATGTCATAGATGTCCTTTATTTATGTTGTGCAAAGGTACATCAAAGCAAATATACCACAAAATAAAATAAAAAAATCATTTTTTGCTATCTATAGTTTGCAAATAAGAGAAATAAGTAGTAACTTTGCATGTGCATAACATTATATAAAGAGAACAAGATGGACGCATTCTTTCGCACGCATACTTACTTGGTGGAGCACGTAAATGCCCCTGTGCGCCGTCGGCTCATGGATGAAATCGATTGGAACGACAGGCTCATTGGCATCAAAGGCACACGAGGCGTGGGTAAGACTACCTTCCTATTGCAATATGCGAAAGAGCATTATGGCTCTACTGATCGCCAATGTCTTTATGTAAACATGAACAACTTTTACTTCCAAAGTAGAGGAATAGCAGACTTTGCTGGCGAGTTCTATCGTCATGGAGGAAAAGTATTGTTAATTGATCAAGTATTCAAGCAGCCAAATTGGAGCAGTGAACTCCGTTTGTGTTATGACTCTTATCCTGAGTTGAAGATTGTCTTCACGGGGTCAAGCGTCATGAGATTGAAAGAAGAAAACCCCGAACTGAATGGCATAGTAAAGAGCTACAACCTTAGAGGATTCTCCTTCCGTGAATACTTAAACCTACAGACAGGACAACACTTTGAGCCTTACACATTACAAGACATAGTAAACAACCACGAGGAAATAACAAGACAAATACTCTCAAAGGTTAGTCCCATGAGTTTCTTTGCAGACTATATTCACCATGGTTTCTACCCTTTCTTCTTAGAGCATCGTAACTTTTCTGAGAACTTATTAAAGACTATGAACATGATGACAGAGGTCGATATCCTCCTCATCAAACAAATAGATCTGAAGTATCTCACGAAGATTAAGAAGCTATTTTATCTTCTTGCTCTGGAAGGTCCAAAGGCACCCAACATCAGTAACCTTGCTAAAGAAATCAATACAAGTCGAGCTACTGTGATGAATTACATCAAGAATCTCGCTGATGCACGACTCATAAGTCTTGTTTACCCAGTAGGTCAGGAGTTTCCAAAGAAACCTGCAAAGGTAATGCTACAGAACTCCAACTTGATATATGCCATCTATCCTATCCATCTTGATGATCAGCAACTTATGGAGACATTCTTTGTCAATGCGCTACAAGAAGTCTGCTTAGTAAACGAAAGTAATAAGCCTGGTACATATATTATCAGTCAGAAAGACAAATTTAAGGTTTGTGATACAGGAAAGAACAAGAAACGATTCAGTAACGACACAACCTATATTATATACAATACCGAAGTTGGGAAAGACAATCAAGTACCTCTTTGGCTAATGGGTTTCCTATATTAGGCAAGACCAAAAACATTATAACAATATTCATTTAATAAATTTCAAAATGGCTAAAGAAAAGAAGTTTATCACTTGTGATGGTAACGAAGCCGCTGCTCATGTGAGCTACATGTTCTCAGAGGTAGCTGCTATCTATCCTATCACTCCATCATCTCCTATGGCTGAGCACGTAGACGAGTGGTCAGCACGTGGACGTAAGAACCTTTGGGGTCAGACTGTTAGCGTACAGGAGATGCAGTCAGAGGGTGGCGCAGCTGGTGCCGTACACGGTTCTTTACAGTCTGGTGCTCTCACGACAACCTTCACCGCATCACAGGGTCTTCTATTGATGATTCCTAACATGTATAAGATTGCCGGTGAGCTTTTGCCATGTGTATTCAATGTTTCAGCACGTACACTTGCAAGCCACGCCCTTTGTATCTTCGGTGATCATCAGGACGTTATGGCTTGTCGTCAGACTGGTTTCGCATTGTTCTGCTCTGGTTCTGTACAGGAGGTAATGGACCTCTCTGCAGTTCCTCACCTTGCTTCATTGAAGACATCAGTTCCTTTCATCAATTTCTTCGACGGTTTCCGTACATCACACGAGTATCATAAGATTGAGTGTCTTGACCAGGAAGACATCCGTCCATTGGTTGACGAGGAAGATGTTAAGCGTTTCCGCGACCGTGCAATGACTCCTGAGCGCCCAGTTGTACGTGGTACTGCTGAGAACCCTGAGACTTTCTTCACACATCGTGAGGCATCTAACAGCGCATACGAAAACGTACCAGAGGTTGTTGAGCACTATCTCAACGAATTGACCAAGATTACTGGTCGTGAGCATCACCTCTTTGATTACTATGGTGCTGAGGATGCTGAGAATATCATCATCTTGATGGGTTCAGCAACTGAGGCAGCTCGTGAGGCTATCGACTACTTGATGTCTCAGGGTAAGAAGGTTGGTATGATTGCCGTTCACCTCTATCGTCCATTCTCTGTTAAGCACTTGCTCGCTGCAGTTCCTAAGTCTGTTAAGCGTATTGCAGTACTTGACCGTACAAAGGAACCAGGTGCAGAGGGTGAGCCATTGTACCTCGATGTTAAGAGTGCATTCTATGATGTTGAGAACAAGCCACTGATTGTTGGTGGTCGTTATGGTCTTGGTTCAGCTGATACAACACCAGCTAAGATCATCGCTGTTTATGATAATCTTGAATTGCCAGAGCCAAAGGATCACTTCACAGTAGGTATCGTTGATGACGTAACCTTCACTTCTCTCCCAGAGGTTGAAGAGATTCCATTAGGTGGTGAAGGCATGTTCGAGGCTAAGTTCTATGGTTTGGGTGCTGACGGTACAGTTGGTGCTAACAAGAACTCAGTAAAGATTATCGGTGATAACACTGATAAGCACTGCCAGGCTTATTTCTCTTACGACTCTAAGAAGTCAGGTGGTTTCACCTGTTCTCACCTCCGTTTCGGTGATAGCCCAATCCGTTCTACTTATCAGGTAAATACTCCTAACTTCGTTGCATGCCACGTTCAGGCTTATCTGAACATGTATGACGTAACGCGTGGATTGCGTAAGAACGGTACATTCTTGCTGAATACAATCTTTGAGGGTGATGAACTCGTACACTTTATACCTAACAAGGTAAAGCGTTACTTCGCTAAGAACAATATTACCGTTTACTATATCAACGCAACAAAGATTGCTCAGGAGATTGGACTTGGTAACCGTACCAACACCATCCTACAGTCTGCTTTCTTCCGTATCACAGAGGTTATCCCTCTCGACCTTGCCGTAGACCAGATGAAGAAGTTCATCGTTAAGAGTTATAGCAAGAAGGGTCAGGATGTTGTAGACAAGAACTTCGCTGCTGTTGACCGTGGTAACGAGTACAAACAACTGACTGTTGACCCAGCATGGGCTAACCTTCCAGACGATGAAGCTAAGGTTGACGACGCTCCAGCATTCGTTAAGGAACTCGTTCGTCCTATGAACGCACAGGCAGGTGACCTCTTGAAGGTTTCTGACTTCGTTAATCATGGCACCGTTGACGGTACATGGTCAGTTGGCACTGCTGCTTACGACAAGCGCGGTGTAGCTGCTTTTGTTCCTGCATGGGATGCTGAGAACTGTATTCAGTGTAACAAGTGTGCATTCGTTTGTCCTCATGCTTGTATCCGTCCATTCGTTTTGGATGAGGCAGAGAAGGCTGGCTTCAACGAGCCAACACTTGATATCCTTGCTCCAAAGCAGCTCAAGGGTATGCAATTCCGTATCGAAGTATCAGTTCTTGACTGTACAGGTTGTGGCAACTGTGCTGATGTCTGCCCAGGTAAGAAGGGTAACAAGGCATTGTCAATGACACAGTTTGTTGCAGGTGAAGAGGAAGCTACACGTCGTGCAGCCGACTGGAACTACCTTGTTAAGAACGTTAAGAGCAAGCAGAACTTGGTAGATATCAAGTCAAACGCTAAGAATTCTCAGTTTGCTCAGCCTTTGTTCGAGTTCTCTGGTGCATGTGCTGGTTGTGGTGAGACTCCATACGTTAAGCTCGTTTCACAGCTCTTCGGTGACCGTGAGATGATTGCTAACGCTACTGGTTGTTCTTCTATCTACTCTGCTTCAGTACCTTCTACTCCTTACACAACTAATGAGGAAGGTCACGGTCCTGCATTCAACAACTCATTGTTCGAGGACTTCTGCGAGTTCGGTATGGGTATGGCTATGGGTAACAAGAAGATGCGTGAGCGCATCGTAGTGCTCCTTAGCGGTGCTATGGATGACGAGCATGTATCTGCAGAGTTCAAGGAAGCAGCTCAAGAATGGCTTAACAACATGAACGATGCTGATGCTTCTAAGGTTGCAGCAGCTAAGTTGAAGCCATTAATCGAGGCTGGTGCAGCAAAGGGTTGCCCTGTATGTGCAGAGTTGAAGACTCTCGACCACTATCTCGTTAAGCGTAGCCAGTGGATCATCGGTGGTGATGGTGCTTCATACGATATCGGTTACGGCGGTCTCGACCATGTTATCGCTTCTGGTGAAGACGTTAATATCTTAGTACTTGATACTGAGGTTTACTCAAACACTGGTGGTCAGAGTTCTAAGTCTACTCCACTCGGTGCTATCGCTCAGTTCGCTGCTAAGGGTAAGCGTATCCGTAAGAAGGACCTCGGCTTGATGGCAACTACATACGGTTATGTTTACGTAGCTCAGGTAGCTATGGGTGCTGACAACGCACAGACCTTAAAGGCTATTCGTGAAGCTGAGGCTTACCCAGGTCCATCACTCATTATCGCTTACTCTCCATGTATCAACCATGGTTTGAAGATTAAGGGTGGTATGGGTCGCAGCCAGGCTCAGGAGGCAAACGCTGTTGCTTGTGGTTACTGGCACCTCTGGCGTTACAACCCACAGTTGGCAGAAGAAGGCAAGAACCCATTCTCTCTCGACTCTAAGGAGCCAGATTGGGACAAGTTCCAAGAGTTCCTTCACAGTGAGGTTCGCTTCCTCTCTGTCCTCAAAGCTTATCCAAACGAGGGTCAAGAGCTCTTCAAGGCTTGTGAGGATATGGCTAAGCTACGTTACAAGAGCTATGTTCGCAAGACCAAGGAAGACTGGAGTGAAGAGGCATAATCGCCTACTGCACAGACTAAATTGATATAGTTTAATCACTATATAACATACGCTAAGAGGCTTCTCCACAATGGAGAGGCCTCTTTTTTATTGTCTCTAATCATTCATCACGTTTCATATTATCAGTCCTATTACCATAGAAAGGTCTCTTACTGATTGTTTATACATATTCTCACAGCCATCGAAACAGATTACAGACCTACTCTTTATAATTGATAAAAACCATTCAGCACACCCTCAAAAGCATAACAAAATCACTATTCCTACTCAACATTTCTGAGACAAAAAAGACATCACTACGAATTATTTTCATGAAGAAAAATATTTTTTTACGTGAACATAATTCTTTTTTTCATGAAAAAAATATTTTCACTCATGAAAAGAATTTGAAGAAAGAGAATAAACAACATAAAAAGCCATCATGAATACGCTCTTAATCTATTTTGTTTAAGAGAAGAAAAAACAACATATTCGCTTTGAATTTACCATGATTATGCGTATATTTGTACATGAAGACAGTTACTCCTAACGTAGACAACAATCCGAATATGAAAAGTAAAATCTTATCATTAGCCATTATTATTGCTATTACAATAATTGCATTATATTGTATTCTGAGTGGACCAGAGACGATTATCCTACATTGGAACATTGGTGGAGAGGCAGACAGCTACGGTCCTAAGTATCTTATATTGGCACATCCTGCTATTTCAATAATCGTCTTCCTACTGATTATCAACCAAGAGAAGCACCCATACGACACAAGTCTATTGAGCGAACAAAGTCGAAGAAAGAGCAATCCAAAGGCTATCCGTACCATTATGCCCATACTAATGGTAGTTATATTGTATCTTACAGCATGTTCTGCCCAAATGCTTCCCATGTCATCAATAGTACTGTTCTCCCTTATCTTCCTTGCTATAATTATCTTTATCTATAAATCACACAAACAGATAAAGCATTAAAAACGAAGTTATTTATTTTGCATTTTGCTTGATTTAATGTATCTTTGTAGCTATGAATGCACAAGAAGCACAGAACATTAAATGGAGTGAGAATATCATCATCGTGGATGGTGATTATATAGACCATGTTGCGTTCGACCTCATTGTCAACTTTGAGCGAATGCTTAACCGTCGTATTCCAGCTACTGATTTCAGTCAGTGGGCTGTAAACATAGCCCTTGACGGACGATTGAAGCCAGGAAATCATGAGACACAAGTAGTGCTTCTACATGACAGAAAGAATCGAAAACTTGAGAACTTTGTCCCGTCTGACTATGAGAAAGAGTTGAACGGACAAGCTTTCAAAGATGTTCAACTTGGAGAATTCATTATCAATACGATTGCTACTGGTGATGAAGCAGCCGAGAAAGACTATGTTCTTCTCGACCTTCTGAAGACCATTCTTAATCATGAAGAGGTTAAGCGTATTATGATAATACCAAATGCAGAGGATGGGCATGTGATGAGTGCACTACGATCTACGCTTCGCGATGTAGATGATGAGCTAAAACATATCACGCTGTTTGCAATGCAACCACTCGAAGGAGGCAACTTCAAACAGCAAATCTTAGGCTATTCACTACTAAACGCAATGGGCATAACCTCATCAGAGATTGACCGTAAGATTAAGTAAGAAAAAAGCATAAAAACAATAATTATAAAATAAGAATTCCTAACATAACATTCCCTTTTCCCCCTCATTGGAATGGAGAGAAAGGATAATATGACAAGGAATAGGATTGAACTATGGGAAAAGTTTTAATGATTGGCGCAGGTGGTGTAGCCACTGTAGCCGCTTTTAAGATTGTCCAAAACCAGGACGTGTTTACGGAGTCCATGATTGCCAGCCGTCGTAAAGAGAAATGTGATGCGCTGGTTAAGGCTATTCATGACAAAGGCTACAAGGCTGACATCAAGACTGCACAGGTTGATGCAGACGATGTTGAACAGTTGAAGGCGCTCTTCAATTCCTTCAAACCTGAGCTGGTAATCAATCTGGCACTACCCTATCAGGACCTCACCATCATGGACGCCTGCTTAGCTTGCGGTTGCAACTATCTTGACACAGCTAACTATGAGCCAAAGGATGAGGCACACTTCGAGTATAGCTGGCAATGGGCTTATAAAGATAAGTTCGAGAAAGCAGGCTTAACAGCTATCCTCGGTTGTGGTTTCGACCCTGGTGTGTCACAAGCCTACACTGCATACGCAGTAAAGCATCACTTTGATGAGATTCACTATCTCGATATTGTTGACTGTAACGCAGGTAACCATCACAAAGCGTTTGCAACTAACTTCAACCCAGAAATCAATATCCGTGAGATTACCCAAAAGGGTCTTTACTATGAGAATGGTAAATGGATTGAGACAGAACCATTGGTAGTACATCAAGATATTACCTATCCAAATATCGGTCCACGCGACTCTTACTTGATGCACCACGAGGAGTTGGAGTCATTAGTCAAGAACTATCCGACAATTAAGCGTGCTCGCTTCTGGATGACCTTTGGTCAGCAATACCTTACTTACCTTGATTGTATTCAGAACCTTGGTATGAGTCGTATCGATGAGATTGAGTATGAAGCACCATTAGCTGACGGTTCTGGTAAGACTGCAAAGGTTAAGATTGTACCTTTACAGTTCCTGAAAGCAGTATTGCCAAACCCACAAGACCTCGGTGAGAACTATGATGGCGAGACCTCTATCGGCTGCCGTATCCGTGGTATCAAGGATGGTAAGGAACAAACTTATTACATCTATAACAACTGCAAGCATCAGGATGCCTATAATGAAACAGGTATGCAGGGCGTAAGCTATACGACTGGCGTACCAGCAATGGCTGGTGCAATGATGTTCTTCAAGGGTCTTTGGTGTAAGCCAGGTGTCTGGAATGTGGAAGACTTCGACCCAGATCCATTCTTGGAGGTTCTCAATAAACAGGGACTACCTTGGCATGAGGAGTTTGGAGGTGATTTAGAACTATAAGAAGATGGCTTGCTCTTTGGACTTTATTGAATTTGTCAGTAGTCAGATATCTGCTGCAGGGACTGTGAGATGTAGGAAGATGTTTGGTGGCTACATAGTTTATGTTGACGAAAAGCCTGTTATCATAGTTTGTGACAATATACCGTATGTCAAAGAACACGAGGCAATTAAGTCAATGATGCTATCTGCCGAACGTGGATTCCCTTATGAAGGAGCTAAGGAACACTACATCTTAGATGTGTCAAAGACCGACTTTGCTGTCAAAGTTGTTAAGGCCTTGGTAGAGGTGTTACCTTACCCAAAGAGCAGAAAGAAGAATAAATAATATTATATCAATCAGAATATAAGACAATAGTATATGGCAAAAGAAGAGACAACATCAGCAGCTGAAGGCAAGTTGAAAGCCTTGCAGGCTGCAATGTCTAAGATAGAGAAAGACTTTGGTAAAGGGTCTATCATGCGTATGGGCGATGAGCAGATAGAGCAGGTAGAGGTAATCCCAACGGGCAGTGTGGCACTTGACACGGCACTTGGTGTAGGTGGTTATCCACGTGGTAGGATTATAGAGATCTATGGTCCGGAGAGTTCTGGTAAGACAACATTGGCTATCCATGCCATTGCAGAGGCACAGAAGCAGGGTGGAATAGCAGCCTTCATTGATGCCGAACATGCATTCGATCGATTCTACGCAGAGAAGTTAGGTGTGGATATTGATAATCTTTGGATATCACAACCAGACAATGGTGAGCAGGCATTAGAGATTGCTGATCAGTTAATTCGTTCATCTGCAATTGACATTCTCGTAGTTGACTCAGTAGCAGCCTTGACCCCAAAGAAGGAGATTGAGGGTGATATGGGTGATTCTGCAGTAGGTTTACAGGCACGATTGATGAGTCAGGCGTTGCGTAAACTTACCTCAACAATCGCAAAAACCAATACTTGTTGTATCTTCATCAACCAGTTGCGTGAGAAAATCGGTATCATGTTTGGTAACCCAGAGACAACTACTGGTGGTAACGCTTTGAAGTTCTACAGTTCTGTTCGCCTTGATATCCGTCGTGTAACATCTATCAAAGATGGCGACCAAGTTATTGGTAACCAGGTTCGTGTGAAGATTGTTAAGAACAAGGTAGCACCTCCTTTCCGTAAAGCAGAGTTTGAGATCACCTTCGGTGAGGGTATATCAAAGATTGGTGAGATTGTTGACTTAGGTGTTCAATACGGCATCATCCAGAAGAGTGGTAGCTGGTTTAGCTATAACGGTACCAAACTCGCACAAGGCCGTGATGCTACCAAGGCTATGATCAAAGATAATCCAGAACTTGCAGAGGAGCTGGAAGGATTGATTAAGAACGCTATTACTGAACAAACAAAGTAATCGAAACGAATATAGTATCTTAAATGTTCTCATGCAATATGAGTTCATTTAGGATACTATAAACTTTTTATGTTCATAAGGATCTTACCATAGATTGATTATAATCATAAAGGTCTAACTGCATATAGTCCATTTACTCTCATCTAAATATAAAATACTCCACACCTGTTAGCAGGTATTATCTATCATACATATTAGGAGATTCGTCTGTATTTCCCCAACCTCTCTACTCCTCTTATGGACTAAATACGTTTATCCCCCCATCATACATCTATCTTAAAAGTATATTCATTCATTAATTAAGATTCTATTCAAAGTGACACCTTTCTCATCTCTTTCCTCTAATGAACAATCACTTCTTATGCTGATGTCCTACTTTCATCATAATGAAGTAGGAAAAACTGAGCTTAGTGTATTGGCTTCTAAAATAATGTCTCCCGCTATCTTTAAGTTAACTCTACAACAGTTACTTACTAATAATATGCTGTATGAGTCACAAGTTTCGTATAATACAAAAACTATATACGCAGATAGAAACATAATAATACCAGCCATTGTCGAACTCTTTAAGACTAAGAATAAACCTCTTTTGAAGAGTATAAGAAGTCTATTTCAGCAAAAGAAACGACTTAGCCAACTCGACCCTTTAATCAGACTCATTGTATATCTTATTGCTGAAAAGGAGCCTGAGGCAGTAAGGTATTCAGATTATAAGACAACAATAGAACTATGTTACTGTTCTTACGACATTCTTGATGATAGATTGTATAAACCATTCTTTAGCTCGCTACCAGATGATCTCTTATTGTCTATTATAGATGACAACCTGCTTAGAGCACTCTTACAAGACAAACAATTAGATTGGGATTACCTTAAAGAACTTATTATACAGGATAAGACAACTAAAAAAGGGAATATAAAGAGCTCTGAATCAATTAGAATCTTTGCCTTCTATTACTACTTAGGAACAGGTAAGCTCTGCATTGATTTACATACTTCTATAGCCAACTCCTTTACCCTCCAGATAGCTGCGATTGGTGCTTTATACAAGGACGATTACTCTTTAGCCTACAAATTATACACTAAGGCATTAGCAGCCCATAACAAGCAAACCATAATAAAAGGTACCTTCACGAACCCCATCTCAAACTATTACTTTGCCTTAGCTGCTATTTTCGTCAATACAGAATCATCCTTACAGAAGCTGAAGACTATGGCGAACAAGAAGGGGGCTTCCTTTATAAACCTGTCATCAATGATACTTTCACCATTGAGAGATTATTTCTGTGACAAAAAAGACCCACACATCAATGATATTTATTTCATGACAATACGCAACGATGCCAATACGCAGGCGGTGAGCTGGCTAACATGGATATTATATCAACGATTAGGAAAGACCCCAAAAAGTGCTGAGATACCACCAACAGCACCTAACTGGGCGTACCTACAACTTGAGACATGTTCAAAGGAGGAGGACGCTAAACCTCATCAACTGCAAGAGCTCTTCGGAGGGACATCCTTATTTAACCGACTGGAGATAAAGTCTGCTTGGCAACTTCGTCTTGAATCACTCCTTGCAGAAAACCAAACAGAGGATGTACAAGAAGGTGAAACGGAGTATAATACTAAACTTATATATATCTTACGATATGGTATCATAGTCCCAATCCTCAAACGAAAGCTAAAGAATGGAAGCTGGTCTGTGGGTAGGGAGTTATCTATTCAGGAGTTTAAGAGTCTCGATGAGCCATGCTTTGACAGTATTGATCAGAATGTCAAGACGGAAATCTCTACTTGGGAATATAGTATTTATATAGAGAAGTATTTATATCTATTTATCGATTGTGACCATATCTATATAGGCAACACCAATAATCTCATCCCTGTAGCGGTCCATTTAGACAAGCCTCATCTGATTATTAATAAACAAAAAGATGGTTCTTTTAGCGTCTCTACCAATGTAATTGAGTTAGAGAAGGGGATAAGGTCATCTTTCTTCTTTACTAAGAATACGGAGACAGACTACTCTGTTTTTACGCCTACTCAGTTTGAATACAAGACATATAAGGAGATACTTACTCAGGCAAGTTACCCCGCAGAGGCCGAGCCCTATCTTGTCAAGTTAATAACAGCTATTGGAGGTAAGACTGAGATACACTCTAATATGGTTGCAGAGCTTGACTCTATGAAGAAAGTTGACGTTTCTCCATGTATCATTCTCCGCATCGTCCCAGACAAGAACCATAACTTCTTAATGACTGCTTCTGTACGAGCTTCTGAAAGCATGCTGTTTGTTCCAGGTAAGGGTAATATCACTACAATCGCAGAAAAAGATGGACAGAAAGTACAACTGGTACGAAATTTAAAGAAAGAGCGGGAATACTTAAAGGCCATCAACGAAGGTTTGCTAGTGTCTGAGGTCCTCGAAGAAGAGGACACATGGACTCCCCAGAGTATCAACGAGCCTTTAGGTCTTTCACTTCTGTCGTTACTTCCTTTTATAGAATGGTGCAAGGAACATCAAGATATTTGTACTTTGGAATGGGCTGAAGGCTGTAAAATAAATTACCATCCCAACATTAATAGTAGTACAACACACATCTCTTTCAAAACGAAAAACGGTTGGTTTGAGGTAGAGGGTAATGTACAAATAAGCGAAGGACAAGTTATCTCTCTCCAGAAACTGCTCGAACTTATGCGGCAAAACTATAAACAGAAGTTTATTCGCATTGGTGACAATGAGTTTATCACCCTTAGTAGCCAACTTTCACGTATTCTTAAACGACTCGACACAGTGACAACAGAGAGCCGTTCACACCTACAAATGGCTCCTGCAGCTGTCTCTTTAATAGGCGATCTGTTAGATGATTCATCTTTAGATATCAAGCATAATGAAGCGATAGATGCCTTGCGTAAGCGTATTGAAACCTGCAGTAAGGAGGTGCCAGTCGTTCCCAAGACGCTACAAGCACAACTACGTGATTATCAAGAAGAAGGATTTGAATGGATGTCAAGATTGACTGCATGGGGAGCTGGTGTATGTCTTGCTGATGACATGGGATTAGGAAAGACTGTCCAGACCATTACCCTACTCCTTGAACAGAGTGCAAATGGTGCCTCACTGATAGTTGCACCAGCATCTGTTGTACCCAACTGGCGCAACGAACTTAAACGATTTGCACCGACACTGAACCTTACTGTACTCAATCAGAGCGAGGATCGCTCAAAAGATATTAAGGAAGCCAAGGCTGGTGATGTCATTATCATTACTTATGCACTATTGAATATTCAGCAGAAAGACCTCACTGCACGTGAATGGAATATAGTTTGTCTTGACGAGGCACACACCATTAAGAATGCTAACACAAAGATGTCGAAGGCAGCTATGCAGCTACAAGCACAGCGAAAGGTTATCCTTACGGGTACTCCTATTCAAAACCATTTAGCTGAGTTGTGGAACCTCTTCCAGTTTATTAACCCTGGTCTTTTGGGAAGTGCAGAGCAATTTAAGCAGAAATTCATCCTACCAATTGAAGGTGAGAACGACAAAAACAGACAAAATCAGCTGCGTCGACTGATATCTCCATTCCTGTTGCGGAGAACAAAAGCAGAAGTTATCGATGAATTACCAGCTAAGAATGAAATAAAACTACCTGTGGAGTTGTCGTCTGAAGAGATGGCTATGTATGAGATAAGACGTCGTCATGTGGAAGAGAAGGTGCTTGACAAAAAAGCTGACAAGATGATTGTATTGGCTGAAATCACCCGTTTACGCCAGATGGCATGTAGCTGTTCGTTAGTTGATAAGAAGTGGAAACTCCCAAGCAGTAAGGTTCTTGCATTCATCGACTTGGCTGAGAGCCTCAACGACAGTGGCAACCGAGCCCTCGTGTTCAGCCAATTTACCAGTTTCTTCGAGGAGATAAAGAAGGCTATGGACAATGCTAAACTTCCTTATCTCTACCTTGACGGAAGCACACCGATGGCTATGCGCGAGAAGTTAGTCAAGGAGTTTCAGTCAGGGAAGTGTCCTTTCTTCCTCATTAGTCTGAAGGCTGGAGGATTGGGACTCAACCTTACGGGTGCAAACTATGTCATCCATCTTGATCCATGGTGGAATCCTGCCATCGAGCAGCAGGCTACCGACCGTGCTTATCGAATAGGACAACAACAGGACGTAACAGTCTATCATTTGATTAGTCAGCACACCATTGAGGAGAAGATACTACGTCTACATAAGACAAAGCGTAACCTTTCTGACTCTCTTCTTGAGGGTTCTGACATCTCTCATGCACTGACACAGGAAGAACTACTCGAAATGCTGCAAGACAACCGATAACAGAATTGAGTCTTCCTCATGACATATATAAAATAGGCAAACCAGGAACTTATAATCAATACATTCCTGTTTTGCCTATTTTAATTGGTATAATAAAACACTGACGTTTAGCTTCTTCGGTAAATCTCTATCCGTAGTACGCTTTTGTAAGTGCCTTCATTTGGGAAAGAACAATTACTACTGCTGCGCAATAGTCCATTCCTTTTCAACATCTTTTATAGTAATTCCTAACAGTTTCATCTCTCGGAAAATGGAAGGGAGCGATTGTGTGAGGAATGTTTTACGTCGAGTACTCATGATTTGTTCACGTGCACCAGCCGAGACAAAGTACCCCAGTCCACGCCTGTTGTATATTATCTCCTCACGAGAGAGTAGCTCGTAGGCCTTCACTGCAGTGTTCGTATTCACCTGCAGCATAACGGCATACTCCCGGACAGACGGTATTCTGTCGTCAGCTTTATAGGTCCCAGCTATGATCTCATCGCAAAGGCGGTCTGCCATTTGCTCATAAATAGCCTTGTTATTATCGAAGTTCATAAGCCTTACTATTTAATCCACGCCTTGTTAAATATTTCTCCATCGGTTGTTAATAACCTGCAGACGTGTGTAAATCTTATAGGAAGACCAGAACATCAATAGGCTTACTCCAATCGAGATAAGAGAAGCATAAGGATTCTCTATAAAAACAACCTCATAGTCTGTACTTTCGTAAAGGAATATCTTTAAAAGGAAGAAACCTATTATAGAAAGAATAATCACAGTTAAATAACTAACTGTCGTCTTCAGCCAAGCTAACTTGCGGAAAAGTAAACCTCCAAAGATAGCAATTGAATAACTCATAAGTGTTGACAGAACCTTATCCCATAGGAGCGAATCTCCTATAGACGAATTGCTGTCAAAGTAGGCTACAACCATAGAAAAACTTTCTTCGGGTGCAATAAGCATTGAAATCAACAGCTGTAATCCATCTGCAACAATAAAAGCAGCACAAATAGTTAAAGGATAAATCACTGCAACCAATAGCACACGTGCAACAAACTTCTCAAGATTAGTAGCTGGCAGCATCAATTCATTGATACGTTGCTGACGCCCTTCAAGGTCTTGAATGAAAAATGTACCTAATACGAAGAAGACAATTGGAGAAAAAATCCCAATAAAATCTACAACTTCTGAAACGAATGACTTGTAACCTATATCATCCATAGACTTTCCAGAAAACATAGGTGTAGTGAACTTTGCAAGAACTAAGAATATGATAAGAAAAGTAATAAAGATTACACTTCTCTTGCGCTGACTTATCACCGAGAGTCTGCTCATTACCTTACCGAAACGGTCTAAATCAAACTTTGTCATAATTTATATCCTCCTCAATTCTATTTTATTCTTGTTGTTTTATCTTTAATAACGGCTCCCTTCTCTGTAACCATGGTCAAGGGTAAGCACGTTGTTCCCGTAGTATTGATCTTTGGTTCACCCTTCGCAGAGATAATTGCCGTATCAGTTCGATAGAAATTTACACCTAAGCCTACTTCTCCATAGGTATCAAAGATTACCTTTTTAGCAGTTAGGCTTTTAACATCAATAGCCCCCAAACCATTCATAGAGACTTCCAACTGATTGATATTCATCTTATTTATCTTCAGATTACCACCTAAAGGAGCATCAATGCTGAGCTTATCAAGTTTAAAAGAATCTGAAAGAATAACAGTAGCAGAATTGTTCCAACTTAGCTTTGAGAGTGTTGGCGTAGTGATATAAATAACAATACTTTGCGTTACCCTATCTGAAGGTTTCAAATCAAAAAAGCCTATATGCTGAATCAGGTTTTTCATGTCAATTACCAGTCTATTCTGTTTATTGACAAAACTTAATACATCAAGTCGCTCCTCCTCCCCTTTAAACTTTAAACTATACTTCTTACCTTGTGATATATAAACAGTACCAGCTCCACGGATGTCTATCGTGTCAAACGAATCAACAGAGGCCTCCTCTGTCACCATCTTTCCGTAGTCAATTTTTCGGATGTAGCAAGAATTTAAAGCAAGTAAGCAAGCTACAGAGATTAGGCTGATATTAATGATTTTTGCAAATGTCGTCTTCATAATTCTCTTCCTCCTCGTTTTATTTAAGTTTACCTGTTGTTGCAGCATTAAACAACAATTCAAGATTGATCGTAGTCTCGTTGTCACCCGTCTGACGTCGTGCAATCACGTTGTTGCCTTGAATGGATGGCTCTGCATAGAGTACGCTGTCGTCCATCTCGTTAGGTTGACGAATACCGAAGGTGTAATCATTTGTTATATCCTCAGTTGATGCGTTCACAATCACTTGTGAATTGTCAAGAATGATGATATGATCAAGCAGCTGCTCAACATCATGCACCTGATGGGTAGAGATAATCAACGACGAATCTTCTGCCATATTCCCAGCAATAACCTTACGGAAAAGAGCCTTTGAAGGAATGTCGAGCCCGTTAGTTGGCTCGTCCATCAATAGTAGATGACAACCAGTAGCAAGTGCAAAGCTCATATACACCTTCTTTTTCTGTCCCATAGAGAGTTGCTTAAAGTCGACATCTAAGGACATCTCAAAGTCGGTCAGACACTTTTCAAGAACCTCCTCGCTAAATCGAGGGTAGAAGTCTTCGTGAATCTTAGCGTACTTACTGAGTGGCATATTAGGCAAATCATACTCCTCAGGCACAATATACAGTTCCTCTAACATCTCTGGGTAACGACTTGAAGCAGTATAACCATCAACCAAAACACTACCCTTTTGCGGTCGTAGAAGGCCAGCAATGAGGTAAAGCAGTGTACTCTTTCCCATACCGTTCCTGCCTAAAAGACCATAAATTCGGTTCTCTTTGAGTTGTAGACTCAGTCCCTCAAACACATTGTGCTTGCTTTTAGGATAACTGAAAGTCAGTTCATTAACTTGAATCATAAGGCTTTCTTTCTTTTATTAGATTGTTTTATATAACGTCATTTATTACTTGCTTATTTATTAGTAACAGTGTACTACCATAATAGTACACTGCAAATGTAATATTAAAAATCATTACTTGCAAGCATTTCAGCAATAATTTTACAACTTAATGATTAATTTCTTTTATCTTTAGTCTCATGGACTATCACCCCCTTCAGCGTTTTCCTTTCTGAAGAAGACCATTTGTATATAAGGTATATACGCAATAAAGAAAAGGATAAGAGAAAGAAACTCGTACTGCACTTTCCCTCCTCCGCCTTCCTTTCACACTTAATAGGACAAAAGAACTTGTCCTTTATCAGTACTGGGAAAGCTAAAAGCATACAGAAAAACAAATGTTTACGCTACAAAAAGTCGCTGTTATATCACCCTAAACAACGGATAAGACCAATAAAAGATAGCCCTCTAATAAACTTCTTTGATGAAAAACACCTATTAAGTAATAAGAAAATAGTAACTTTGTAAACACATGTAATTTATTATAAACAAGAAGACTTAACAGGTACATATAGCCCTTCTTTTCTATTCTTAACCAACCATTTGAGGCAGAAAGCTATTCTCACCTCATTAGGAAAAGGATTGAATAAGGAGCTGCCCCACCTTATTATAAATAGCATTAAAACCAACATACCAATCAATGAACCATATATTCTTAAAAACCATCATACTTTCTCTGTCCTTAGTAGCCGTTGCATGTCAAGGAGAGAAACGAAGAGGAGACTTGTCAACATTAGACAAACCCTTTGTAGAGTCATATAACAACGAAAGAGCAGACGCTCCCAACACATCAGATGAGGACCCAAATACCAATCAAAGAAAGACGCTTAAAGTAAAACAAGGCTTAGAGATTCCTATCGGCAAAGCCAATGTCCCGTCCCTTTTACTTTATCGCGAAGGTTATACAACTTCATATAATGCTGATACACGTACACCTAATTGGGTGGCATGGCACCTCACAGCAGCTCACACTAATGGTCCTGCTAAGCGCAAGGGTATCACCTTCCAAGCAGATGAAGACGTACCAGAACCACGTGTCGACACCTACGATTATATGCGTTCTGGCTACGACCGAGGTCACATGTGTCCTGCTGCTGACAACCATTGGAGCCAGAGAGCAATGGAACAAAGCTTCCTCATGACCAATGTGTGTCCACAGAACCCAGCCTTAAACAGTGGTCTGTGGAACTCAATAGAGAATCAATGCCGCACATGGGCAGAAGAGTATGGCGACGTATATATTGTCTGTGGACCTATTTATCTCAATCAAAAGCATAAGACAATAGGTAAGAATAAGGTGCAAGTGCCCGAAGCCTTCTTCAAAGTTATCCTCCGTCTGAAAGACGAACCGAAGGCTATTGGCTTTATCTGTAGGAATGTCTCAGCCAAAGGACATAAGAAGACTGACTACGTCAACACTGTCGATGAGGTAGAACGTATCACTGGTATGGACTTCTTCTCACAACTTCCTGACAACATCGAACGACAGATAGAAGGTAAAGCAGACATTAAAGATTGGAATTAATGAGGGTAAAAGACATTAAGCAATGATAATTGATGAACTGAAATATAGGATATTACAGAACTTTGGCTTTGAACCAACAACCGACCAAACACATGCTATTGAGGTCTTTACACACTTTATGACCGACCGTGACGAGCGTGTTGTAATGATTCTCAGAGGTAGTGCCGGAACAGGTAAAACGTCCTTAGCGGGTGCGATTGTACGTACACTGCAGCAATTACAACAGAAGGTAACACTCTTAGCACCGACGGGTCGTGCTGCTAAGGTGTTCTCGTTAAATGCCAACCAACCCGCTGCAACCATCCATCGCACCATCTATCGTGAGAAAGCCTTTACCGGATTAGATGGAAAGTTCAATCTAAATGTCAACCTCTTCCGCGACCGCTTGTTTATGGTCGATGAGGCTTCGATGATTAGTTTATCGTCTAACAACACCACCTTCGGCAGTGGTTGCTTACTTGACGACCTTATTCAATATGTTTATAACGACCGAAACTGTCGCATGCTGCTTGTTGGAGACAAGGCACAGCTCCCTCCTGTAGGTGAAGAAGAGAGCCCTGCTCTGCGTGCCGATGTTCTTCGCGCCTACGGTCTGACAGTCTATGAATGCGACTTAAACGAGGTTCTTCGTCAGAGTCAAGACTCTGGCATTCTCTATAATGCCACCGTTATTCGTCAAATGATAACCCATGATGAGGTAACGCAACTACCAAAGATTCGTTTCAAGGGCTTTGCTGACATCTCCATCGTACCAGGTGATGAACTTATCGAACGACTGGCTTCCAGCTATTCCGAGGTGGGAATCGATGAGACTATGGTCATCACACGCTCCAACAAACGTGCTAATGTATTCAATCAAGGTATTCGAAACATGGTTCTTGGACGTGAGGAAGAACTGACAACAGGCGACATGTTGATGGTCGTGAAGAATAAGTATAAGAACAGCCCACCCCCATCACCTTCTCTCAATGGCAGCCTCAACAATGCTACAAATAATGTAAACAGCGTTACTACACAAGCGACAAGACAGGTTACGCAACTCCCTTCAGGAGGTGGAAAGGAGATAGAAAAACCCGTACTAACCTTCATTGCCAACGGCGACCGCGCTGTTGTGCGTCGTGTTCGCAATGTCCGCGAGTTCTATGGGTTCCGCTTTGCCGATGTATCACTGGAGTTTCCCGACTATAATAACGCTGAAGAGGAGATGACAGTTATCCTTGATGCACTGATGACGGAAGCCCCTGCCTTGACTCAAGAGCAGAACGAACAACTCTTCCAACATGTGTTGGAGGATTATGAAGACATCCCTCTAAAGGCAGACCGCATGAAAAAGGTGCGTGAAGATGAGTATTATAATGCCTTACAGGTAAAGTTCGGTTATGCTATCACCTGTCACAAAGCACAAGGCGGACAGTGGGCACACATCTATCTTGACCAAGGATACATGACAGACGAGATGCTCACACCCGATTACATCCATTGGCTTTACACCGCTTTCACTCGTGCTACTGAACATCTCTACCTTGTCAACTGGCCCAAAACACAAGTAGAATAAGTGATTGTAGCCGAAAATACAACTCCATTACAGGGATAACAAACTTTTCCACAAGACCTAAATAGAACAAAAGGAACGCAATACAAAGATACAATCAATTGATAAAAAGATAAAAATAATTGTTTTATAAATAGTTTAGGTAATGGATACTCAACAGAAATTAAGTACATTTGCCAATCAAATAAGATATGTATTCACATTAAATAGAGAAGATGTATATAGAGAAGATTAAATCTCCAGCCGAGTTAAAGCAGCTGAATATTGAGGCATTAAAGGTTGTTGCTGATGAGACCCGTCAAGCAGTATTAAATCGTGTAAGCAAGCATGGCGGACACGTTGGACCTAACCTCGGCTTTGTAGAGGCAACTGTTGCCCTCCACTATGTCTTTGACACGCCTAAAGACAAGTTGGTTTTTGACGTGAGCCACCAAAGTTATCCACACAAGGTATTAACAGGACGTGCTTCAGGGTTCCTTGGTAACGTCGACGAAATGAATGCTATTAGTGGCTATTCTTCACCAACGGAGTGTCCTGAATATGACAATTTCGAAGTTGGACACACCTCTACTTCCGTGAGTCTTGCCACTGGTCTGCAGAAAGCCCGTGATATAAAAGGGACGAAAGAGAATATTATAGCTGTCATTGGTGACGGTTCTCTCTCTGGTGGCGAGGCTTTTGAAGGCTTTGACGAGGCTTCCGAACTCGGCACAGGTATTCTTATCGTCGTGAATGACAACGAGATGTCTATCGCTGAGCCACACGGAGGTATCTACAAAAACCTACGTGACTTACGTGAAAGCAATGGCCAGTGCAACCACAACTGGTTTAAGGCTTGGGGCTTCGAGTATAAGTACTTAGAGGAAGGCAACGACGTAGAAAAACTCATCGAGGTGTTCCGCAGCGTGAAAGATACGAACAAGCCGACCGTAGTTCATATCCAGACCGAGAAAGGACATGGCTTTACACCAGCCGTTGAGAATAAGGAAGCATGGCATTATGGTATGCCTTTCAATAAGGAAGATGGCAGCAGACCAGAGCGTCCAACTACTGAATCCTACGAGCAACTACTTAGTGATTGGCTGTTGAAAGAGATGAAGCAAGACAAAACACTCGTCGCTGTGACAGCTGGTACACCTTCTGCAGCAGGTTTCACACCAGAGAAACGTAAAGAAGCTGGCGCACAACATGTTGACGTAGGTATTGCAGAAGAACAGGCTGTAGCGATGATTTCTGGTATGGCAAAGGGAGGATTGCGACCTGTATGGACTGTTTTCAGTACCTTTATCCAGCGTACCTACGACCAAATAGCACAGGATCTCTGTATCAACGCTAATCCAGCTGTTATCAATGTGACATGGGGCGGCACTGCTTCCATGAATGACATCACCCACATCTGTCTCTTTGATATACCAATGTTATGCAGTATTCCGGGGCTTATCTACCTTGCTCCAACAACATGTGAAGAGTATTTTGCAATGCTACGTTGGGCTATCCTGCAAGATAAGAAGCCTATTGCTATCCGCATACCAAGCAATGGTGTGCATCACACTACGGAGACTGTTGACAGAGAATATGCTTACGAAGCAAAATACAAAGTGACACAGAAGGGTGAAAAGGTTGCTATTATCGCTGCCGGTTCCTTCTATCAAAAGGGTGAAAATGTTGCTCGTTTACTTGCTGAGAAGGGAATAAAGGCAACACTCATCAACCCTCGTTACTTGAATGAAGTTGACCGAGAGACGCTCGACTCACTGAAGGGAGGCCACGATTTGGTAGTCACATTAGAAGATGGTAGTAAAGATGGAGGCTTCGGAGAACGTATCGCTGCCTACTACGGGACATCAGAGATGAAGGTGCTCGTGGGAGGTATAAAGAAAGACCTCTATGACCGCTTCGACCTTCAACAGCTTCTTTCAGACAACCGTTTACTTGATGAACAGATTGTTGAAGACGTGATAGACATCCTATCTTAACCTTTTGCGGATGAATAAGGATGTCGATGGGAACGGCGTGAGATTAATCATCTCTCACGAATACCACAAACGAAACAGAGCATTTTTGCACACGTGAAGAGTCTTCAAAAGGGCTTCTACCGACAGATATCACAGAGTACTATCGCTGACACCGGCTATAAGCTCTGTGATATCTTGCGTTTAAACAATTCCTCAGCGGGCTCTCTCTCTGTGGAGAAATTGATATCTCTTTGTGAGATACAAAACCCACAACACCCCTACAATGATATTGATAGAGACCAAAGGAAGGCTAAATATACAGATAGAAGTTGTAAGGATATTTCATCAAACTCCTGTCTCTCCATTCGAAGAAAGGCCGAGGAAGAAGCAAGAAGACGCCTTTCAACGTTCAAGAACATGCCCTTCTTGCATGTTGAAGACGCCCTTCTTGAAGCAAGAAGGGCGTCTTTTTCGGCATTATACGTAACATTTTGATTTACTATAAGTTACGAACTTACTTTTAAGCAGAGCTACATTCCTTTCGTGAGGATATTCATCTCGCACTTATGTAATGATTTTTTACCACGTTGCAAATTCCTCCGAAGTATTGGAAAAGGGTAAGACGAAGATCGTTATTGCCCGTTAAGGAGAGCGTCTAACATCATCGACAAGCAACGAATCACAGGTTAAACCCACGTTGAAAGACCATTATCTCTGAGTCAATCAACTTTACATTTTTATAGTTAAAACATTCTAAAAAGGCAACAACTAACAAGAATAATACTTATCTTTGAGGACATTTATAGATTAAGTCTTTAATTCATTTAAACTAAGAAAATTATGAAGAAAGTATTTCTTATGGCTCTTGCTGTAGCAGCAATGACTATTTCAAGTTGTAACAACGGTAAAACTAATGCTCCAAAGGCTAATGCAGACTCAGACACAACAGAGTCTGTTGCTCCTGACTCAGCAACAGCAGCAGCAGCTCCTACCGATGCTGACCAGCTCATCAACCAACTCAACGAGAAGATAAAGGCTAAGGATGAGAAGGGTGTTGCCGCTTTATTGACCACAGCTCAGACTAAGATGGCTGAGTTGGCACAGAAGGATCCAAAGCAGGCACAGGAGTATATCGGAAAGATTCAGCAGTGGATGCAGAGTAATTCAAAGAACATTCAAGAGGCTTTGAAGGCTTCTGGCAATGAAGCAGCTGCTGAGGCTGTTGGCAAGGCAGTTGACGCAGCATCAAAGCAGGACCCAAAGGACGTTACAGAAAGTCTACAGAAGGCAAAGGATGCAGTAAAGAATGCAACACCTGAACAGATTGAAGCTGCTAAGAAGGCTGCTAAGGAAGCTGCCGAAAAGATGCAGGGTAAGTCTGGTGAGGCTGCTAAGAAGGCTATGAAAGATTTAGGTCTTTAATCCTATTTCACCCCACCCCTTCCTCGCTTAGGAGGTGGTGGGGAGTTTATTCAAACCTTATATCATACGAATTCCACCCACGAGAAACACGCTATCTCAAATAGTTTTCGTATCTTCGCAATATGATTAGAATTGAAGATGCACAAAAAGAACAGGCTGAAGTAATAGCCCGACTGATAATGGAAGCGATGAACCACGACTGTTGTCAGTGGTTTGCAGGACCAGACCATAGCTTAGAAGAGTTCCATCAGCTTATAACATCGTTAGTAGAACGGGATGATTCGCAATACTCCTATCTCAACACATTGGTTGCACTAACAGCACATAACGAGATTGCGGGTATCTGTGTCAGTTATGATGGTGCGAGACTTCCGAAGCTGAGACAAGCCTTCATCGAAGGAGCCCTCAAGGCTTTCGGTCGCAATTACGGTGATATGGATGACGAGACATCGGCTGGCGAACTGTATATCGATTCGCTCTGTGTAGACAAAAAGTTCCGTGGGAAAGGGATTGCAAAGCTACTTCTTGAGGCAACAATAGAGAAAGGAAGGAAGATGAACCTCCCTACTGGTCTACTCGTCGACACTGGTAATCCTTCTGCCGAACGACTTTATCACCGCATAGGCTTCGTTTATGTAGACGATAACCAATGGGGTGGACATCAGATGAAACACCTTCAAAAACACCTTGATTGAGGTTGAACTTTGAGATAGGACAGCTTTTATCGGTTCAAAAGAACATTATCTATGAAACGATAGGACTGCTTATAGAATTACAGTCTATCCTCTCACTATGACAACATTCCTGTGAGACGATAGACAGAAAAGCATACCTTTATTTGTTAATCTCCACCCTTTATCGTATCTTTGTAGGCGCAATAGGTTCATTATAAGCATGATTAAAAAGGGAAAGCGGTGAGATTCCGCTACTGTCCCGCAGCTGTAAGTTGTCTGTCACAGGTAAACATAAGCCACTGATAACAAATGATTGGGAAGGCGTTTACCTTCTTTTGGATAACAAGTCAGAAGACCTGCCATTGCAAGTCATTGCATCTCTCGAGGAAGGGCACTGCATAGAACCATTATGATACATTATAAGAAGATGAGGCAACTGGCTTCTTTCTTACTGTTGTTATGCCCTTTGAGTATGACAGCACAAACCGTAACCAATGACTCCACACAGACGATAGAGGAGGTGGTGGTTAAAGGCTTCCGTATTCCTGGGAATGTATTGGCAAGTACACCGATACAGACTCTGTCACACACGGATATGGAGCGTCTCGGCATACACGATATGGGCGATGCGCTGAAACGATTTGCTGGTGTACAGGTGAAGGACTATGGCGGTGTAGGCGGTATGAAGACTGTCAATATTCGAGGCTTAGGGGCTGGGCACACGGGTGTTACGTATGACGGAGTACAGGTGGGCGACTGCCAGAGTGGACAGGTAGATCTCTCTCGCTTCACGCTTGACAACGTCTCACTCGTCAGTTTGCAGATTGGACAAGAAGACAATATCTATCAGAGTGCAAAGGCTTATACCTCGGCAGGACTCATCAATATCAGTACGTTACAAGGCATATCCGATCGCAAGCCACACCTCACAACAACACTGCGCACGGGTAGCTATGGGCTCTTTTCGCCCTCCCTACTCTATCATCAACAGCTCTCACGTTTGGCGATTGGCGCATACACGAGCTACGAAAGGGCTGACGGAGTTTACTGGTTCACGCTAAAGAATGGTATCAAGACCATCCATGAGCGTAGAAATAACAGTGACATACAGACGTGGCGAGGCGAACTGAACATGAGCTATCAGCTCACGGATAAGCAGACATTGCAGTGGAAAGCTTACGGCTTCACGTCAAACAGAGGATTGCCAGGGGCTGTCATCTATGACAACACATATTCGGCAGAACGGCTGAGAGATAAGAATGTCTTTACACAAATGCTCTATGAGAACCTATTTAGCAATCGTATCAAGATGAAAGCGGCTGCAAAATGGAACTATTCATGGTCACGCTACTCTGATATACCTGCCAGTGGATACAAAGAAGATACCTATCGACAGAACGAGACTTACCTAACAGCAACGCTGTGGACAAATCCTTTGCAGGGATTAAACCTTTCTTTCGCACAGGATTATGCGCACAACCATCTATCCATGACACTGCCGAAAGCTGCTAACCCAACCCGCAACTCGCTGTGGACAGCCTTAGCAGCCAACTATCAGATAGGTTCTTTCAGTATCAATGCATCTCTTCTCGCAACGAATATCTACGAACGTGTAAAACAAGGGAACGCTTCGAACGGATTTCACAGACTGTCGCCTGCCTTCAGTATGCAGTGGCGTTGCCTGCAAGACTTCCGCCTCCGCTTTGGATATAAGGACATTTTCCGTACTCCAACACTCAATGAACTATATTATACAGGTATCGGCAACCGCCATCTAAACCCTGAGAAATCACGCATGTGGAACCTTGGTACGACTTACTCGCACACCTTTAATCGTACACTCCAGCTTTCCTTGACCGCTGATGGGTATTTCGGCAACGTCACCGATAAGATTATTGCGGTGCCAAAGATGTTCTATTGGCAGATGATGAACGCTGGGAAGGTGCGCCAATTAGGGCTGGATGTATCAGCAAACATTGAGAAGAGATGGGGTAATGATTGGTCCGTGAGTGCGACAGGTAGCTATAGTCTGATGAAGGCAACGGACATCAGCGACCCTACAGCTGTCTATTATCGTAATCAGATAGCCTATACCCCATGCCATTCGGGTTCAGCAAGTATCTTATTACATACTCCTTGGCTCGACTTCTGTTATAATGTCTTAGTGATGGGAGAGCGATACACGTTGAGTTATAACATTCCAGACAATCGTATGAGACCATTTGCTGACCATAGCATAACGCTCTCTCGGGAGTTCAACATCAATAAGCAGCAATTACGAGTACAGTTTGATGTGCGCAACCTCGGCAATAAGAACTATGAGGTCGTTCGCTTCTATCCAATGCCAGGCACCAACTGGCGACTGTCTGTAAGCTGGGTTCTTTGAGCAAGAATATAATCACAATAAAAGGTTTCAATCAAAAATCAATTATAAACAAAACAATGAAGACAATGAAAAAGAATCTACTTGCGTTAGGCATTATCCTCATGTCTGCGCTCACTTTCACCGCTTGTAGCGATGATGACGACTTTTATGATGGTAAGCAACCAGAGGTATCAACCACAGATGTGTATGTTTCTTGTGCCGGTAACTTTGGTGCAAATGATGGAACTGTTGGTATTCTTGATTACAACATACAAGCTCGTCCAACAGCACCTTTCCTTTATCGCAATGCTTACCAGGAACAAAATGGCATCAAGATTGGTGATGCACAAGACTTGATCGTATTTGGTGATAAGGTTGTCGTTGCTTGTACTACATCTTCTAAGATTGAGGTTCTGAACCGTGTAGGTAAAGTAGAACAGACAATTAAGCTCCACAACGTTGAGCCTCGTTACTTGGCTACAGATGGTAAGTATGTTTACTTCTCTGCCTACAGCGGTAAAGTATATAAGATGAATCCTAACGACAAAGTGAAGCCAATGGTTGACTCTGTTGTTGTGGGTGACCACCCAGAGGCCATCTCAATTACGAATGGTAAGCTCTATGCAAACCTTTCAAACTATAGTATGACCGGTAATGGTAAGTACGTAGCAGTAGTTGACCTCAATACATTCCGTAATCCAAAGAATATTGAGGTTGGTCTCAACCCTTACAATCAGAACATTGCTGCTGGCAACGACGTATTTATTGTGTCTATGTTTGATTATGTAGAAAAGCCATTAGTACAGAAGATTGACACAAAGACCAACAAAGTGACACAACTCTTCAATGCTACTTCCATTGCATACAGTGCCCAGAAGAATGCGCTTGTCTGTCTCTATGCTCCTTACGGAAGCAATGATAAGAGTTTCTTCCTCTATGACTTAGCTACAGGTCAGAAGACGAACCTCGACATGACAGGGCTTCGCAGTCCTCAACAAGTTAATGTTGACAAGTGGGGTAACATCTATGTTATAGACAATCCAAGCTATAATGCACCAAGCGAAGTGTTCTACTACTCACCAGAAGGTAAGCTTATCCAGGGTAACATCATCGTTGGAATGAGTGCACAGAACGTACGCTTTGCCAACTAAAGCATCACTTAAACACAACAAAAAAAATTGGAGATAAACATCATTTATCGGTGTTTATCTCCTTTTTGTGTGGTATATAATATCCTAATATACTACATGCTCCACAGCCATTCACGCGCCATTCTAAATAAAATAACTATGAGTCGCCATGGTGTTAGCGTCCACTTTCCCATGAACGTTTTGGGTTCTTGTTAGCAAACAATTATCCTCATATCAATTAAAGCTATTTTGCTACATTTATGTTGGGGAATTCATCTTTCATAGAGAAGAATACATAACAATCGATTTGTCTTGTAGCTTATTCCATTGGACAGATAAGTTTAATCCTATCAGAAGGTGAGAATAAAAGGGGAAACATAAACTTTTTTGGTAATGTTCTTGTACATCTGAGGAGTTCGCAATCGTTGGCTGATTTATTGAAAACCAAATTTGCTGTCATTCCTGTCAGCTATCATCGCCGTATAACACATTAGTCTACAACAGCTTACACGAAATGTTAAATATGACAGCAAACTAAAATAAAACTATATTGGGTATTTATGTAGTTGTTTTCCTTCATATTCCACAATCCTACTCATGCTGATGACGGTAATATTTGATAAGTTCTAAGACATGAAAAATCACTTATACAAGGTAGATTATTTAGACTCATAAATAATGAGAAAGCCACAAGATGTGGGAACAAAGAACAAGTAAAGCGGGTGTTTCCCACCTATAGAGGAACCACCCGCTTTATGTATAATGTAATTTCTAATACTCCTTGAATAATAATACGGTCGTTTACAATGGTGTCTTAAAGATAAACGTACGGATAACCCAATAAGAGAGAATACCACAGAGGTAGCCTAAGAAAGCTATCCACGAAATTTTCTTCATGTACCAACCAAAGGTAATCTTCTCCAATCCCATTACGACAACACCTGCTGCAGAACCAATGATAAGGATAGAACCACCTACTCCAGCACAATAAGCCAATAGCTGCCAGAAGATACCATCAACTGTCATGTCGCCTGTTGCCTGAACTGGATACATACCCATACTACCTGCAACAAGAGGTACATTATCGACTATAGACGAGAGAACACCAATGACTCCTGTCACTGCATAATGATTACCTTGGAAGAAACTGTTTAATCCTCCACCGAGTTCGTGTAATACTCCCACCTCCTCAAGACAGGCAACAGCCATCAAAATACCAAGGAAGAAGAGGATTGTTGACATATCTATACGACTCAATAAGTTGGATACTCGCTTTGAGAAATCCTCACTGGCGCCTTTTGAACGATGCAAACTACGATAGAATATCTCTGTAATCGTCCAAAGAATACCTAATACAAGGAGGATACCAACGAATGGAGGAAGGTCTGTGAAGTAATGGAATACTGGTACGAAGCAGAGACCACCCACTCCAATGGCAAAGATTATCTTGCGTTGTGAGCCATTGAACTCTAATAGTTCAGTATCACCAGAGTGATCCGTCTCTAACATATCACCACCTAACTTGCCCTTTAATAAGAACTGAAGAACAAAGGCTGGGATAATCATTGATATAAGAGATGGAATGAAAATCTCGCTTATCACGCCACCAGCTGTTATCATTCCTGCATTCCATAACATAATAGTTGTTACATCACCGATTGGTGAGAAAGCACCACCAGAGTTGGCGGCAATGATAACCAATGACGCATAAA
The DNA here is from genome assembly GCF_000224595.1 of Prevotella sp. C561. Classification (NCBI taxonomy): domain Bacteria; kingdom Pseudomonadati; phylum Bacteroidota; class Bacteroidia; order Bacteroidales; family Prevotellaceae; genus Prevotella; species Prevotella sp. C561. Next base: position 310,330 of record NZ_JH114142.1, read on the forward strand.
TCATACGATCCTTATGGTCTTGAACGAGCTTGCGAAGAATCATAATCATCACAATACTTGTCGTCAAGTTGTCCAAGATAGCTGAAAGGAAGAAAGTCATGAAGGCTATCTTCCATAATAAACTACGCTTTGACTTAGAACGCATCACGTCTTTAACCCAATTAAAGCCGCCATTCTGATCGACAATCTCAACGATTGTCATAGCTCCCATAAGGAAGAAAAGCGTGGTTGCAGTGTCTCCAAGATGTTCTGTTATCAACTTGTTGGCAAATGTGACGAGCTGATCTCCAATACCCTTAAACTCTGGGTGCATCAGTTGCACAAATGGTGAAGGGTCAACCATATAGAGAACCCAACAGAAAACAAACATCAACAAAGCAACTGCAGCTTTGTTGATTTTCGTCAGACTTTCCATCGCTATGAGTGCATAACCCAAGACGAAAACGACGATAATAGCAAGTGTTAGTGTAGACATAAAAAATATTAATTCGATTGTACTTTGGCGCAAAGGTAAGCAAAAGAAATGAGTTGCACATAAAGAAATCAAATTAATTATAAGAAAGATAGACTCGTTCGCTAAATTGTAGTATATTTGCAAGTAAAGTATGAAGTAAAAGATAAAATTATCTTGATAATAGAAGAAAACGATGGAAAGGAAATATCTAAACGTTGTATGTGCTGTTATCCATGACGGTGATAGGTTTTTATGCACCCAACGGTTACGTAAAGGGCCTGAATATATTGCTGAGCATTGGGAGTTCCCAGGCGGTAAAGTAAAGGAGGGAGAAAATGATTACGAGGCTTTGCGACGTGAACTACACGAAGAGATGGATTGGAATATCTATGTAGGGGCAAAGCTCGGGAGTATTGAACATGAATATCCTGATTTCATTGTCCGGCTTACTGCCTACGACTGTATGGCACATGATAAAGATTTCAAACTTCTTGAACACATTGACGCATGCTGGTTAAGGCCAGAGGAATTTACAAAGCTCAATTGGACGAAGGCTGATGCAGCACTCATTAAACAGCTTTGGAAATAGCCTCTAACGGTTCAATCAGTTCTTATTCCTACTTAATAAATACACAGAACAATTTATCATCATCAGCTATCAAACCTAATTATGAACAAAGAAATACAATCACTTGTCGATCAACTTAATGCTGCATCCGACGCTTATTACAATGGTCGTGACGAACTTATGACAGACTATGAATGGGATGCAGCCTTTGATAAGCTAAAAAAATTAGAAGAAGAAACAGGTATTATACTCCCCGATTCTCCAACACAAAATGTAGCTGCCGATAATGTTACTGGCAAAAAGGAAGAACATGAGTTCCCTGCACTATCCTTGGCAAAAACTAAGAAGGTAGAAGACCTTGCTAAATGGGCAGAGAATAGACCTATATGGCTTTCATGGAAGTTGGATGGTTTGACACTTGTTGTTACATACGATAATGGTAAACTGACAAAGGTTGTCACACGTGGTAATGGACATATTGGTACCAATATTACTCATCTTTCTACGGCTATTGATGGTATCTTGCAAACCATTCCCTATAAGGGACATCTTGTTATTCGTGGTGAAGCTGTCATCAGTTATCCTGACTTTGAACAGTTTAACATGGAAGCAGAGGAAGAATATGCCAACCCTCGCAACCTCGCATCAGGCTCACTCACACTGAAAGACATCAATGAAGTAAAAGCCCGCCACTTGCGTTGGATTCCTTTTACACTCGTTTATACAGAGGAAGAAATAACTTCTTGGGGAAAAAGAATGGAGTGGCTTGAACAACAAGGGTTCAAAGTTATAGACAGAGAGGTTATCGAACAGCCTACCATTGACAATATAGAAGCGGTCATTCATCATTGGACAGAAAGAGTTACTGGTGTGAGTTCATCACCATTTCCCTACCCTGTTGACGGCTTGGTAATCTCATACGACGACACCGTTTATGCTGCAACAGGTTCTGTCACTGGTCACCATGCCACACGTGCAGGCTATGCTTTTAAATGGCAAGACGAGAGTGCGGAAACGGAATTAGACTATATAGAATGGTCATGTGCTGCTTCAACAATCTCGCCAGTAGCTGTTTTTCGTCCTGTAGACTTAGAAGGAACAACCGTTAAACGTGCATCACTTTGCAACATCTCCGAGTGTGAACGATTAGGGATTGGTGATAAAGGAACGAAGATAGCTGTTATAAAGGCAAATAAGATTATTCCAAAGGTTATTAACGTTATTGAAAGCGTTGGTACTTTCCATATTCCTGAGACTTGCCCAGTATGCCATTCTGCTACAGAAGTTAGCGAAAGTGAGGTTAGTGGAACACGCACACTACACTGTACCAATACACATTGTCCAGCTAAACAGCTGAAGAAGTTTGGTAGATTTGTATCAAAAGAAGGTGTAAACATCGACGGACTCTCTGAACAAACCGTACAGAAATTTATAAACCTTGGATGGGTTCGTGAATATGCTGACCTTTTCCATCTTACAGAACATGCCACAGAACTGCGTACAATGGAAGGTTTCGGAAACAAGAGTGTCACTAAATTATTGGCTGCTATTGAAAAAGCGCGTAATGTTGAAGCACGTCGTCTGCTCTTTGCTTTAAACATTCCCCTTGTTGGACAAGATGTTTGCAATCGTCTTTTATCAGCTTATCCATTGGAGGAACTTATTAAAACAGCTACAGAAAGTGCTGCAGAAGATGTCTTCTCAACGATTGCTGGTATTGGACCAGAGAAGAGTGCAAGCTTTGTACGTTGGATGAAAGATAATGATAATCAATCAATGCTACAACATCTATTGGCCGAACTTAACGTTAGTCAGCCATCATCAGCACCAACTGGTAATAGTTGCCAGGGATTAACCTTCGTTGTTACGGGTGATGTTCACCATTATAAGAATCGTAACGAACTGAAAGCGTACATAGAAAGTCAGGGTGGTAAGGTAACTGGTTCTGTTTCTAAATCAACGAATTATCTTATTAATAATGACGTAGAAAGTACTTCTGGAAAGAATCAGAAAGCAAAGGAACTTTCTATCCCTATTATCTCTGAAGATGAATTCATAGCTCGTTTTGCACAAAATAGAACAAATAATTATCCATTAGGCGCAATAGATATAATGGAATCAAATCTATTTTAAATATAAAATTATGAAATCTTTTATCTAAATATATAAAATGTTATCATTATATCAAATCAAACAATTATCACAATCCTTTGTAAAAGAGGCGTGTCATTTTCTTAATATAAGTGCAGATTCATTAAGAATTATTTTTACTTCATATATTATCCCCCCAAAAATTAAAGAACCACAGATTTCAACAGTTCTTCAAGATGACACAATAGTAATTGGGGAAGATTTTTTACGCAGTAGTAATAGTTTTACTCAACTAAGAATAGATTTGTATGCACGTATCAGGTATATTTCCCAAAGAAGACAAGCTAAAGGAAAACTTGACTGGCATGGAGATGCCATCTGTGATGCAATAAATTTTGCAACTGCATTATGTTTTTTAAAAGGACTGCAACTACCGTGTAACCCATCTTTACAACCTAAAAAAAAATTCGAGGGAGCACTACAAATTCTCGCTAACGAGTATAACCTTCATGGAAAAATATTTAAAATGCCAACAAATCCTTATAAGGGTAATTATTTTTATAAACTTCGCTTGGAAGAAACTGATCGAAAAAAAATCGAAAAAAAATATACAAGAAGCGTTCCGTATACAGGAGTTGAACCTTTATCGGGTGAAAAAGGATCTTCAAAGAATCCTTTTAACAATATAAACGATGCTGTAGAATTTCTTAGAAAGATGGAACATGTTGCTTATACTAACGATTCTTTGATAAATGATATCGCCAATATGGATTATTTCTATGACACAAATTCTGAACATTTTCGTGTTATGTGGGCTTCTCCGTATGTTGCTCATTTAAAACATTCTTTTCCAGAGAAATCCTTTTTCATATCAAAGATGGCACCTTTGGATTTTACACACCCAGAACATTTCTATTTCTGTTTAAAGCCTAATTTATATAAACATAAATTTTTGTACCGTGGACAATCAAGTTATTATCCTGGTAAACCATGTAAACCTAATTTATTTCGAGATAAGAAACATAACGATGCCGGCGATTACTTAGATTTCTTGATTTATTCCCAAGAGTTAGAACTTTTAATTCGCAGTCATCCGATTGTTCAATTATTGGAAAATGGTATAGAATTACTTCATGATACTTTCCGTATTAGAATGCATTATTCTGGTTTAGCACAACATTATTATAATAAGTCACACTTTCTTGATTTTTCATCTGATTTAGAAGTTGTAAAATTCTTTGCTACTACAGATTATAAGAGTGAAACTGATGAATATGTTCCATTTGTTAAAGAAAACGAAATAGGAGTAATATATTATTATGAATTAAAATTTCCTGAAGCATTCCAGCAACATGAGCATTATGCTTTAAAAACTATTGGCAAACAGATCTTCTCAAGAAGTGGTCTACAAAGTGGTTTTCTTCTTGAAATGGATAAAGAAGCAGACCTAAAAGAAAATGTTGATGAAATAAAGAAAATATTCTTTCGACATAATGCGAGAATCTCCAAAGATCTTTTTGTCAAAAGTAACAATGGTAAAAACTATTTTCCAGACGACATTTTAATGCATGCATGGCATGATCGAATGAAAAAAAGATTTAAAGATAAAGTGGTATCACAAAAAGCAGTTTTGTATAATGTATCTATAAACTCAAGTGAAACAGAGAATAGTATTACTAAAAAACTGAAAGACAAAGGAATAACAGTAGACGATTATGATCCCTCATTTACAGTTGAAGAATTAGATTTCTTTTATAAAAACATTGAGCAGTGGTGGAATGACTTTTGCTCCGATATCTATTTTGCTGATGCTGAAAATGATTTATACCGTGAAGCGATGAAAAACATAATACATGAAGACAGATATAGCTGGGCATTTCAAAGAGATACCCATTAACTCATATATATCATTAATCTATCATTTCATAAATAAAATCTAATCTTTAACGCAAATGCAGTCATTAGAGATTATAGAATTTGAGTTGAGGCACTTTTATAGGACAGTATCAAATAAAGATACTATCTCGCCATTTATCACCTATACACTGTTACTTATTAGGACAACCTCTAATGACATTAGGTACTAACAATATAAACCTTATAGGATATAAATAATACAAAATATATGGGAAAGAGGGGGTGTCAAAATGCAAATTAATAACTTGACAACTTTCAAACTATAAGTATTTTTTTCTTAAAGGCAAAGAAAAGACCATTCCTTTACTCAAAACCGAGTATAGAAATGGTCTTTTAAAATGAATTGTTTCAAACTGTAAGGTTATCAAAATGGCATTTGAATTCTGACACACTCTCTTTTCTTATCTTAAAATAATTAAGTTCTATATTATCTGCTTAGAATGTCCACTTAGCTGCCACCGTAGGGATAGCATAGAAGTGGTTATTCTGTCCTTTGTCGTTCCATACGAAATTGTTACTAATCTCAACCTCTGAACCCAATGATAGATTCACATTCTTCATACCCTTGAGTGTATTGAGATTAACCCAGAACTGAGGTTCAGAAAGGAGTATCAACTTACCATTAACATTTGGATCATACCAAAGGTCACAGAATCCAGAGAATGTACAAAGACCTTTAGCGAAGGTTGTACCCCATACCTCTGTCAGCTGAAAACCACTGAAAGGATGTGCACCAGTGTGACCATTCTTAAACTGATACTTATACATTAACTGAAGACTGAACGTTTTTGAAAAGTCTTTTGAAGCCCAGTTCCATGCTCCACCAAGAAGAACAGCATGCTGATAACGGTTACCATAATAGCTATCCATAGTTTTACCAGAACCTAAACCGCCATTATACTCTATGTGTGCAGCCCACTGCTTATTCTTCGTAAGATTAAACTCACGTGAAATCTCCCAATAAGCACCCATTACACCATCGCTCTTGTAGTCAATATCAGTAAACATATAGGTAGAACCCCATGTGTCAGGTTTAAACATTTCTACTGTTGTTGTTACTGACGTACGAGAACTTAGGTTCTTGTAAAGACTATGACCTAAGTCATAATGCAACTGGACATCTTGTGCGTTTGCACAACAAAAAGCTGCTACCATACAGATAGCGAGGGAAAAGAATCTTTTCATAACTGTTCTTAGTTTATATATTAGAAACTGCAGCAAAGTTACAAAAAAATCCTAAACTATCAACGTAATAGCAAAAGATTAGTTAACTTTGTGCCTATATGAGAATAGATATCATCACCGTATTACCAGAAATGCTGGAAGGATTCGTACACGAGAGCATCCTTGCCAGAGCTGAAAAGAAAGGGTTAGCAGAGATTCGTCTGCATAATCTACGTGACTACACAAAGGATAAATGGCGTCGTGTTGACGACTATCCTTTTGGTGGACAAGCTGGTATGGTCATGCAGATTGAGCCTATCGACCGTTGTATCGCTACTTTGAAGGAAGAGCGGGAGTACGACGAAGTCATCTTTACATCTCCTGATGGCGAACAATTCAATCAGAAGATAGCTAACGACCTCTCGTTGGGAGGTAACTTCATTATTCTTGCAGGACATTATAAAGGTGTTGACCAACGTGTACGCGACCATCTCATTACACGTGAAATCTCTGTTGGCGACTTTGTTTTAACAGGTGGCGAACTACCAGCTGCCATCATTGCTGACGCTGTTGTACGACTGGTTCCAGGTGTTATCAGTGACGAACAGAGTGCACTCTCAGACTGCTTTATGGATGATATGCTCTCAGCACCTATCTACACTCGCCCTCGTAGTTATAATGGTTGGGATGTTCCTGAGGTACTTCTCAGTGGACACGAGGCTAAGATTAAACAATGGGAGTTTGATCAAGCAATGGAGCGAACTAGAAGATTGCGTCCTGACCTCCTGAAAGAATAAGACAAATGAGCATCTAAGATTAACTAATAAAACTATACTAATTATGTCACAGTTTAAGGAATTACCACAAGTTGAGTTTGCTGTAGCAGCACAGAACGCATTCAAGAAATTCTTTCAGTTCAATGGACGCATCCGTCGTTCTGAGTATTGGTGGGGCTTTCTTACCCTTTTCATCGCTGCTTTTGTTATATCATTAGTTCCCTTTGTCGGACCTCTTGTAGCACTTGTTCTTAGTATTGCAGGTATTTCTATGCAGTTCCGTCGTTTGCATGACACTGGAAGAAGCGGATGGTGGTGGGCTGCCCAAGCTTGTGTGGGAACAATTTCTTGTACACTTTTCTTTGTGTCTTTCAACTTCAGCGCATATTTAGAAGCCATACGATCACAAGATATTCAGGCCGCAATGAACGTTTTGATTAGTGCTATAACAAGCATAACAGGTATCTTAGCTATCGTTTTCTATCTAATAAACATCGCCTTAGGTATTACAATTCTGGTTTTCCTTCTACAAGATAGTCAGCCAGAAGCAAACAAGTATGGTGAGTCTCCGAAGTATGTTCTTCAGAATACAGAGGTGTAAAAAACATTATTGCTGGGTAACGTAGTTAATTGAAAAGAGAAGACTTACCGTCCGACTAATAACTTTCCAACCGACGTTACACTAAGAAACAGAACGTAAACTACTACTTTGCTCAACATCTTCATAGAAACGTAATAGGTAATCTTCCATGTTTCAAAAGAACCAGTAAAATAATAAAAATCATTACATAACATCGTACGAAACATCTTCACCGAAAGGATATAACATCTCCAACAGCCAAACTCATAACACACAACAAATCAGCATATTACAGATTGCGTCACAGAAGACGTCCCTCTTGCAGCAAGAAGGGCGTCTTCTTCATATAAGAAGAGCATGTTCTTGAACGTAGTTAGGCCTCTTCTTCCCTCATATACAGCCTTTTCTCTGAATGAAGAGGGAGTAATCACAGAAATATCCTTACAATTTCTACTTACTCGTTTAGCGTCCCCCTCTTCAGCTAACAGCTTTATCATAAGGGTAAACTAACATTCTATTCCTCGCTACATTTGGAGAGATACGGAAGTTAAACCATTCTTTCTAACTTTTACAAGTGCTCTCACACCACACATAAGTAGGGACTTATTATTACATATTGTCACTCAATAACCTAACAGAAACTAATTTATACCAACTCTTAGGTATTGTAGTAATCATATTTTATATATACTTTTGCACCGCTTATAAATTATTTCAGGATTATTATATTTATCAATATGGTTAAAAAATTACACTCTTGTTTATTATTAACGGGCACATTATTATACTCTGCAGCCCTACCGCTAAATGCACAAACAAACTCACCGGGAAAAGTCACAACTGACAGCTTAACACAAGACACATTGTTCTCAACTCCTTATCTGCACGACCAAGTGCTTCAGACGGTAGAAGTTATCGGACGTAACGAACGTTCCTATAAGAATACCAACTCTTTCATCGGTACAAAGACAGAGACACCTTTGAAAGACATTCCACAATCTATCGGTTACGTAACAAAGGAGTTAGTGCGCGACCAAGGTGCAACAACTATCAATGAGGTTGTAAAGAATATCAGTGGTGTAAACCAATATACCTTCTATAATGACTTCTCTATCCGTGGTTTCCGCACTACTGGTAACCGTAATTCTGGTAACCTTGTCAATGGTATGCGAGCACAGACAAGTCTTTGGAAACAGCAGTCATTAGCAAACATCGAGCGTGTTGAAGTTATCAAAGGTCCTGCCTCTGCTCTCTTTGGCAATGCTGCACCGGGTGGTGTTATTAATCGTGTAACTAAGAAACCACTACCTTATCAACGCAATACAGTATCAACAACCGTTGGTAGCTTCAACACACTGAACACCTATGGAGATTTTACTGGACCATTAGACAAGAAGCATACCCTACTTTATCGTCTTAACATCGGTTACGAACATACTGATTCTTACCGTGACCTACAAGAAAACACAAACTATATCGTTGCACCATCTTTCTCGTTTCTCCCAACACAAAGGACACGCTTTAACGTCGACATCGTTTATCAGCGCACCGATGGCAAGGTTGACCGTGGTCAGCCTATCTTTGGAGATGGTGACCTCAATTCAGTACCAATTAGTCGTTCGCTCTCTGCAACAAATGACTATCTAAAGGAGAACCTCGTGAATATCACGCTTGGTGTAACTCATAAGTTCACGGACAACCTCTCTTTCAATGCTACCTATCTGAATTCTTCCTATGATGAAGACCTTCGTGAGCACAATCAGGCTAATGCGTATGTGAAGTTAGCCGATGGTACACAAAGTCCGTCACGCATTCTTATGCAGTGCCTTATACGCCAGCGTCACTTCCGCAACAATAGTTTCAACACCTATTTTAACTATAACGTAAGCACGGGTTCAGTCCATCATCGTATCCTCTTGGGCTATGACTATTTCCAAATGGCACAGCAAGCAGGCTCATCAGCAATGACTGCAGGAGGCTATCTGCTAAAAGACGGTACGACAACAACAGCTTTCAAGCCTGCCAACATTGCTAAATACGTACTCGACAAGGATGGTAATCCACGAACGAATGTGCCTTACTATGACTTGACAAGTAATAATAACAACATTGAACGCGACTACTCAAAGTATATCTTTGTCTCAACAGCACTCTCTCCTTACCTGCAGTATTCTCATGGCATCTATCTTCAAGAGCAGATGGAGGTAGGACCAGTGAAGCTTCTCTTGGGTATTCGCCAGGAAATATTCACTGATGTACTAAATTATAAGACCAATAAGGAGACCCGTACCACGCAGCATGCGTTCATTCCACGTCTTGGTGCTGTCGTTGCTATCAACAAGAATCTGAATGTGTATGGTACATGGGTAAAAGGCTTTGAGCCACAGAGTGCATCCGTACAGGGCAACCCTAACACAGGTGGACCATTCGACCCAGAATACAGCCAGTTGTTGGAGGCGGGCTTGAAAGGTGAATGGTTTGACAAACGACTCAGTACAACCCTTTCTTTCTTCCATCTTCAGAAACGCAATACACTCTATAATGCCAACGATGCAAATAATCCAGAGTTATTAGAACAAGTGGGAGAAGAAACTTCAAAGGGTATTGAGTTAGATGTAGCAGGTTTCATTCTTCCTAATTGGAGTATCGTTGCTAACTATGCCTACACCCATGCTGCTATCACAAAGACTGCAACCAACTCAGAGAAAGACTATGGTATGCAACGTCCAAACACACCACGTAACTCATTCAACATTTGGTCGAAGTATATCATTCAGACAGGTGTGCTACGCAACTTTGGTTTCGGTCTGGGTTTCAATGCTGTAACAAAACGTTACGGACAGGTTGGAAGACGTGAGAATACCATTGTCTATCCTGGCTATGGACTCCTCAACGCAGCACTTTACTATCGTCTCCGTAACCTGCAGGTACAACTAAATCTCGACAACGCAATGAACAAAGTTTATTGGGTAGGAGGTTACGACAAACTCCGTTCCTTCCCAGGTGCTCCACGGAACATAAAAGCTACAGTCACTTACAAGTTCTAAAGAGTAAACAAAACACAATCATAAAAAGCCTTCATCCGTCTGCAGCATTATTGTCCTTGCAGAAGATGAAGGCTTTTTACTATCAGTAGTGATGTACTAAAACCCTTATACATATACTCTCTTACAAACTATTGCACACGCTTAGCCCTTGCATGTTTCTGCAAATAGTCATATTTACCAGGGAAAGGATAATCATAATCAGATGACTCCACACAACTAAACACTACATATCGATTGTAGACAACAAGGCTATAATGCCGATTTAACTCATACGCAAGTGAGTCTGTGAGCGGTTTATCATAGATTCTATAATCAAACTCTTTATTTCCAGTCACCCCATAAACGATTTCTGTATAGTCACTTACAAAACCACCTCTACTGACAGACAAGCCTCGATAACCCATCTTCTGCAAGGCTAAACGAACAGAATCGAGTCTGTCTATACTTAATCCTATCTTTTGTAGTTCTCTTTCCTGTTCTTTCTTCGACTCTATCTCATCACCTTTGAAATTAACGTCTTGCTTTGAAGATACACCCCAGTCCGTCAGTTTTCCATGCTTCGAATACGCTACAGAGAATCCAGTACTATCTGGTAGCCAACTTCTTGTAACCTTAATAAGTCTCTCTATATTCTGCCGATTAGCCTTGTAGGACGCCTCCATCGTCTCAGGAGTACATTCTTCTTGTGGAACAACAGCAAATACCGTAATACACAACACCTGTAAGATATTAAAGCAATGGAGTCCAAGAAAGATATTGTTCACATAATTACGATACCAAACCGACTGTACAAGAGAACAGATATAAACAAGAACAATAGGTATTGAAATGAACCAACCAAGTATTGCAAAAATCATTAACCAGGAGAGCGAATCCTCTGGATAATCATCTTCGTAGAAGCTCAACATGATTGTAAACAACAGGACTGTTACAAGAACATATATCAAAAAACGTAGAAACAGCCAGAAGAAGAAACGATAATAGCTTTTACAAGAACCCTCTGCATCGCCAACTACATCCTTTTGTTTACTTTTCTTCCTATTATCCATCCATAGCCAAACACCAAGGACAAGTAGGAATAGTAGAATATTAATCGTAAATACCATCATAATAGACTATTGATATATTTATCAGTACCATGAGTCTTTTATACGTATCTGACAACCTTACTTATTTAATTCTTTACCTATAAGGTTGCCAACTACAAAAATGTTCACTAATAAAGGCATTAAAAACTACTAAAAACCTTAATTCCGCAACACTATTATAAATTAAACTTTTTAAGTACCTGAGCAACAAAAAGTTGCTCAGGATTTTGCCATGTCAGAATTTTCACTTATCTTAGTGTTGCAAAAAAAACAAGAGAATCCAACGATAGACATGGCGAAGATACAAATTAAATCTGAGAGACTCACTCCTTTTGGGGGATTATTTTCAATCATGGAGCAATTTGACTCCACATTATCATCTGTCATCGACTCAACCCTCGGTCTAAGGTGTAGATCGTTCGGTTATCAGTACAGCGAAATCATCCGTTCTCTCATGAGTATCTACTTCTGTGGCGGTTCATGTATTGAGGATGTCACTACTCATTTGATGAACCCTACCTCTCACTTCATCCGACACTTCGCACTTGTACGCTCTGATACTATCC
>NZ_JH114143.1:0-17683 GCF_000224595.1 Prevotella sp. C561
TAGCGTATTAGGTCTCTGCTTGAACTGCCCTATAAGCACATTGATGTCCTCAAGGCATTCTCCACCACAAAGGTAACTGAAGAAGAGAGAGCCGAAAATACTTCCATGGCTGAATGCTTTGCCACTACTTCCACGTTTGCCCAATACAGATTCGGTAAGTTTTTCAAAGCCCAACTTTGAGAAAACGTCCATAATATGATAAATTCCACCGAAAGAAGTGATATTCTCGTTTTTAATTGCTACCTTTGTCATGTCAGATTTTTGCTTACTTGTTATGTTTGCAGCACTAAGATAGGTGAAATTTCTGACATATCCAAGTGTTTTGAGAACTTTGTTTCTCAGACACTTGGAGTTCTTACAAGAATTTATGCTGCGGAATTAAGGAATATCATAAGAAATATTGAGTTTAAATTATAAAGCAATAAAGGCATATGACAAATTCTGAAATAATAAACAAAATTTTTGAGGGAAATTGTATGTTGTTTTTAGGTTCTGGATTTTCTTTTGGAGCAACAAACAACAATCCTAAAGATTCCAAGTTCAAGGGAGCTGGTACTCTTGCACATATATTGTTGGAACATGCTGGGTATTCAAGTAAGAAAGATGATTTGCGAAAAGCTTCTTCTGCATATCTTAAGAAAAAGACGCCGGAGGACTTAATAGCTCTACTTAAGCAGGAGTTTTGTGCGACTTCAATATCACCATCCCGTGATTATATTGGAAGTTTGAACTGGTTTCGAATCTACACAACAAATTATGATAACATTATTGAGTTAGCTTATGGCAAAGCACAAAAACCGCTGATTCCAAAAACGTTATCTTCTATTCATAGGAAAACAGAGGATTATAGACATTGTTGTATTCATCTTAATGGGTTTATTGATTCGCTTTCTTCTGACAAACTAGATAATGAATTCAAACTCACATCTGCTAGTTATTTAACAGAAGACTTTACCAAATCAGAATGGTTTGAGATTTTCAAATCTGATGTTATGGCTTCCGAGGCATTGATATTTATTGGCTTCTCTATGGATTATGATTTAGATTTGGCAAGAATATTAGTTTCTGGAACAATCAAGGATAAGACTTTATTTGTTGTACGACCAGATGAAGATGAATTAGATGTCAGTAGCCTATCTGAGTTTGGGAATGTGTTGGCTTCTGGACTCGATGGATTCGTACAAATGGTTAAGGATTGTCAAAGTAATTATGTTCCAAGTGCTATTAAGCTTTTCCTCCCAGTTAGTTTTCATAAGGCAGATATAAATAGAGGTGTTCCATCAATACGTGATATTGACTTTTATCAGTTAATATTAAATGGAAATATAAATAAGCATTTGGCTTTTCATTCATTAGTTAATAATAGTTCGTATCCATACTTAATATACCGAAATAAACTTCAAGAATGTATAGATGCTATTAAGAATGGTTCAAATAATATTTTAATTGAATCAGCTTTAGGTAATGGAAAAACTATCTTTTTGAATGAACTTGAATTATTGCTTGCCAAAGAAGGAAAAGAGGTTTTTGTTTATGACAAATATACTTCAAGAGTCATGTCGGAGATAGTTGAAATATGTGAAAGATTCTCAAATGCTATAGTTATTTTTGATGACTACCACTCTTCCCGAGAACAAGTTAGAACGTTACGTAATTATTCAAAACAAATATGTATTATAACATCTGAACGTAAATCTCTTCATGAGGTAATTTTTGATGAGATTGAAGATGTTTTGGGTGAAGGATATAAGGTTGTAAATATTGACAAATTATCAGACAACGAAATCCGAGCATTGGATGTCTTATTGGATAAATACTCTTTATGGACTGATTTGAGTGCTTCTACAAACAGACAATCGTATATCAAAAATACGTGTGGAAGCGAATTCTGCCGTGTTATTCTCAGTAGAATTTCTAGTCCATATCTTACGTTTAGAATCAAAGAAACGATAGCATCAATCTCACAAAATAAATCATTTGAAGATGCTTTCAAATTTTTGATGGTTGCAGAATGCTTTCATATTCGTTTTACGATTATGGATATAGCAACATGGGTTGGAGCAGATTTGTTAAATAAACCAAGTTTTCGCCAAAATCATACAATAAAAGAATTTATCGATATTTCAGCTACTGACATTAAATTTAGATCATCAATCGTAGCAAAATATATACTTACGACACTTTATACTCCTAAAGATGTGATAGATATTCTTATACAATTGGTAAAATGTTTAGATGTACTGTCAAAGAATTCACTCCACAATAGAATTAGATTAATTACTTTTGTAAACTTTACTACCATTCAGGCATGTTTGAATATAAAGGATAATGCATGGAAAATGGAAATGTATCGTTTTTATGAAGTTGTTAAGGACTGCACTTTTTGTAAAACAAATATAGATTTTTGGCTACAGTACGCCATTGCTAGATTATATAACAGGGACTATGTCATATCTAAGACCTTATTTGATAAATGCTATTCACTTGCCAATGCAAATTACAATTATAAAACATATAAAATTGATAATCATTATTGTCGATTCCTTTTAGAGAATGAGATAGAATACGGGTCAGTTGGTACTTGTATGGAGGCTTTTAGGCATGCACATGAAATTCTTTCAAATACTCGTCCTGGGGATGAAAAAAACATTATCCATTTAAGGTTGCAGGTTTATATCAAAAATTTTATGAGACATTTAAGAACAAGCTATCAAAAAAGGAATGTTCGGAGTTCAAACAATCGTGTATAGATATGCTAGAAAAGTGTCAGATCTATCTAAATAGTAATGACTGCACAAATGCTAGAATTGTTCGAGATACTCAATCTAAATTAGAAATGATTATATCGGACTAAAGTGTTTGGTTGTGTATAAAAAATATATGCACTTTAGAATAAGTATCTTTGTGAATACAAGTAGGAAAACAAAACAAACGATAGATGTTGTCTATATAGTATGAGAGTATAGATATCTCTCGATAATTATTGATTCTTATTATTTAGAATACTTTTGAAGTTTCATATTTGTACTATACAAATATAAATCACTGACAATCAATATGAAATATATTTGAGGGGGAAAACCATACTTATACATATATAGACCCGCAGCGACCAAGTGATTGCTGCGGGTTATCTTTAAAGATGTTTACTTATAAAACTCTTATCTTACAACGTCAACTCAACGATATAATCAATATCGGTGGGGACGGTGTCGAGGTTGAGGGTGATACCATTACCGGTCTTTGTGAAGTTGACACGTTTGTTGGTGCCAAAGACAGTGGCAGACTTGATTTTGTGGTTGCCAGTAGGGATGAAGAGGCTGGAGTCCATACAGTTTAGGATGTGGATGTAGAGTTTGTTACCACGTTGTGTACTTACGCCCCAGTCGTGAGGACCAACGATGCCGCCACGTGTTCCGTAGATGGTTTCACCATATTGGTTCAGCCATTTACCTAAGGACTGAAGACGGTCGAGGGCAAGAGCTGGGAGGGAACCACCTGGTTCTGGACCGATGTTGAGGAGGAGGTTGGCATTCTTTCCTGCAGCACGAACGAGCATCTGAATCAACTCTTTTGGTGATTTGTAGAGAGTGTCAGTGATGTTATAACCCCAATGCTCGTTGATAGTCTGGCATGATTCTAAGGGTAGGCGACCGATGCTCTGACCAGATAGACCCGCCTTGTTCTCACCTGGTAAGTCACGTTCGAAGATTTGGATATCCTCACCAGGGAAAGGAGTATGATGGTGGTTGTTAGCAACAAGGCACTGTGGCTGTAGCTTATGAATCATTGCATACTGCTCCTCCAACTGCCAGTCGAATGGTTTTGCATCGCTGTCATGATCCCACCAACCATCAAACCAGATTGCACCAACCTTTCCATAGTTGGTGAGCAATTCCGTCAACTGCGTGTTCATAAACTTATAGTAGCTTGCCCAGTCAGCCTTCTCTTTTGGTCTACCAGTACCAGTTCCTGTTCTTCCCACTGGATAATCTTCACGTCCCCAGTCAAGGTGAGAATAGTAAAGATGCAACTTGATACCATTACGTTGGCAAGCATCAGCCATTTCTTTAATGATGTCACGTTTGAAAGGAGTACCATCAACGGAATTATACGTGCTGGTAGCTGTCTTAAAGAGTGAGAATCCATCGTGGTGACGTGTTGTAATGGTGATATACTTTGCACCAGCAGCCTTGATAGCTTTTACCCAAGCATCCGCATCAAACTCTGAAGGATAGAACGTCTTTGCCAACTTAGGATATTCTTTGTAGTTGATATCCCTGTTGGTCATAATCCATTCGGTAGTACCCATCATTGAGTAGAGTCCCCAATGCAGAAAGATACCAAACTTCTCGTCTTGGAACTGTTCGCGTGCTTTAAGATTCTCAGCCGTTGGATGGTAAGTCTCTTGTGCCATGCCGACATAACTTGCCAGCAGTGTTGCGATTAAAAGTAGAGTCTTCTTCATGTAAGAATTTATTGTTTAGATTTTGAGTACAAAGATAATAAAACTACAGCAGATAACGCCCCACTTCGTAAAGAAAGTGTAGGTAGAAGCATGGGGTAGGGTGATGTTATGAAAGAAAACTTAGTCTGTTGGTTGTTGTGATGGTGGATTCAAGAAGGTGTAAATATCTTCTTTCAATCTCAGGAATGGTTCGGCGTTCGTATAACCAACATTGCGACGGAGCATAGGGATAATCGCCTCCGTACTATGACCATAACTTGACAGTTCGTTGCGACGTTGCGTATCGTGTACTGCATTGCGATTAATCTCGTCTTCACGTTCACGCACAAGAAGGTCGCATACCCGCTTCAAGACTGGTACAACTATGTTATCAAAGAGATGATGACCTTGTATATATAAGTAGGTTGTTGAAGGTGTAACACCTAAGGAACGCAGTTCGTCTTTTAGTTTTAGATAGCTTTCCTTTGCGTTCGGATTCTCCTTTTGTAGTTGTCGTACACGCATCTGCACCTTATGGCGCAGCCGTTGAATACTTTCAGTTGCTCCTTGCAGAGAGAAATTACCAATTTCCACAACTCGATTAAAGTCGGAGATGGTAAAACGTCGATGAATACCTTGGCGATAATGCCAAATACTCCAGACAAAGAGGGGATGTATACTCTCACTGTATAGCTTAAGGAACTCTTCGAAATTAAAGATAGAATGGTCGTTGAGCGTTACTGCTACTGTCACATCATGTAGGCTCGGTGCATAGCATTGTAGGTTTTCAATGGCATAAGCATACGTATGGAAAACGTATGGGTTGTTGTTCACTTCATCGGATAGTGGGGTAGTTCCTTGTAGCAGATAGTCATAATCAGCATCCACACAAGCAATCATGTTCTCACCAATATTCTGCGAAACGAGGTTCATCAATACTGACCGTTTGCCCTTGGTAAGGTTTAATCGAGATGGTAACATCACTTCAAAGTAACGCTCCTCATTCTCAAAACCGCTTAAGACAGTGCGCCAAAAGAAGATATCGTCATACGCTTCCACGTATGCGATAATCTTTCTCCGTGCCCGCTTACCATTCAATCGGTTCGCTGCATCAATATAAGCCGATGACAGGTTGTCGCTCAGTCTTTTTCCCATTGCTCCCTCCTTCAGACAATCATTTATCGGTTATGTCCGTAACCTCTGTTACACGGTCAATCCATCCGTTCATGATGACAGCTGGACTGTGGGTCGTGAGGATAATCTGAACATTCGGATTCAGTTCTAAGATGAGGTCGATTAAGCGTTTCTGCCACTCTATATGCAGACTCACTTCTGGCTCGTCCATAAAGAGAACGTAATGTTCATTGTCTTCTACCAATACGGTCAGCAGGATAACCAAAATCTGCTTCTCGCCACTTGACAGCTGATATGGAGCCAGCTCCTCACCGAGTGATGAGAACTTTATCTCATTCTCCGAGCGAATAATCTTCTTACCAGTCTCGGTGAAGAGGTCGTCTAAGATGTCTTGAAAGCGTTTCTTAGGTTGAGAAATCCGCTGTGCCTTCTCTGCAGCATCTGCCTCACCACTTTGTAAGGTCTCGATAATACGATTACCGATGTTCACCTGATAGTCAAGATACTTACGTTGAAGTTGGAAAAGCTGCCAATCAAGTTCTGTAACAAGATCGACGTTGATCTTGCTGATACTATCCGAGTTCATCAGTGGACGGTCAAACGAGCGGATAATGTCATAACGTATCCACCGCGCATCATTAGGACTTACCTTTAGTCGGACACCCTTCAGTGAATGGCTGGGGAACTCACCACCTTGTGACAGACTGCGTACCACCTTATTAAGTATGGTACTCTTCCCGACACCATTGATACCACTGAGGATATTCACCTGTCGGTCCAGTGTCCAACGGATATGTTTCTTCCCGCTCCAAAGCGAGTCAATCTCAATCTCTTCTATGTAATCTGCGTATTTCTGCATACTCGTAGATATAGTGACAATCGTGATGCAAATATAAGGTTTTTTGTGTGAATAGCAATAAGAAAGTCTTATTTTAATGTAAATACCACGTTTGTGGTATGCTAAATAACATAAAGAGAGTATTTCATATATTGGCAAATGTCCGTACCTTTGCATCCGTAAACATTAAGTAAGAAATTAAATCCCAAAGAATATGGCAAAGATAGTAAACAAACTCACAGAGCTTATCGGTAATACACCACTGTTAGCACTTAATAAATTCTCTGCAGAAAGAGGACTCAAGACTCCTGTTCTTGCAAAGGTAGAGTATTTCAATCCCGGTGGTAGTGTGAAGGATCGTATAGCATTGGCTATGATAGAGGATGCTGAGGCTAAAGGACTCTTAAAGCCAGGAGCTACAATCATTGAGCCAACCAGTGGAAATACAGGCGTTGGCTTGGCTTTGGTGTCAGCTGTGAAGGGGTATAAGCTTATTCTCACCATGCCAGAGACTATGAGTGTGGAGCGTCGCAACCTTGTAAAGGCTTACGGTGCTACGGTGAAGTTGACAAGTGGAAAGGATGGTATGAAGGGTGCTATCAAGGCTGCGGAGGAGTTGAGAGATTCTATTCCAGGTAGTATTATCCTTCAGCAGTTCGAGAATCAGGCTAATCCAGAACGCCACTATCTTACAACTGGTCCAGAGATTTGGCGCGATACAGATGGTAAGGTTGATGTGTTTGTAGCTGGTGTAGGTACTGGCGGTACAGTGAGTGGTATTGGTCGCTACCTCAAAGAGCAGAATCCTGATGTGAAGATTATTGCTGTTGAGCCAACTTCATCTCCTGTATTGAGTGGTGGCGAGAGTGGACCACATAAGATTCAGGGTATTGGTGCAGGCTTCGTACCAAATACTTATAATAATAAGTATGTTGATGAGATATTCCAAGTAGAGAATGATCAGGCTATCCTTGCTGGTCGTCAGTTGGCACAACAAGAAGGTTTGTTAGTTGGAATCTCTTCTGGTGCAGCAGCTTTTGCTGCTACCGAGATTGCTAAGCGTCCAGAGAATGCAGGTAAGACCATCGTAACCTTGCTGCCAGATACAGGTGAGCGTTATCTCTCAACAGTGCTTTACGCCTTTGACGAGTATCCTCTTTAATAGTTTTCAAATTCTAAAATACTTTCCCAACAGACTGCTTTTGTCCTTAAGACACGGCAGTCTGTTTTTATTTTTAGGTAGGAAGATAATGCTTTTATAGTTTGATAAATACTATTTTGACATTTGAAAATGTTTTACACAAATGAGACTTTAACTCCTATTGACACTATAAAATAATGCTTTAGTTTTCCCTCTTTCTAACATTCAGATTATCAGTTGATTGCAAACTCGTAAAAGGAAAGGTGCTTAATTGGCTTCTTAAAGGGCGTTAGTAACACTTCAAAAGGGCATCTTTTGCAAGCCAAAAGGGCGTTAATTCGAATGCAGAAGGTGCTTGATTAAAAATGAGGAGTGGAAAAGTTATTACATTTTAGACAAATCTCTTCTCCATTCTTTCCTTTTAGAGAGAGTGGAGAAGAGGTTTCTTTATTATTTTTGTAAGAGGAAGATTTGTGTCTGTCAAGTGTTTGGATGCTCCACATTTCCTTTGATGCTGTTTCAAGATACCATCGCATAGCAGTCTCGTCGTCTATGCGTAGAACCTTGAAAATATGTGTCCAAGTGAGATTTGGAAATCGCGATTTCCAAATCTCATAGTCATCAATAAGAAGATAAAACCTACGAAAGGAACGAAGGTACCTTGAACTAAAGCCTTTACCATAGGCATGGGTCAACTGTGTTGAGAGATTGTTGATAATCTCTTCGCCATATTCAGCACGTTCTTTACCACTTTGTTCTTCTTCAACAATACGTTTCCCTATGTTCCAATAGGTTTCTATCATTGATTTGTTGACAGCGGCATAAGCCTGTTGACGCCCTTGCTCAATGATGCCACAGACATCACTGAATAAGTTTGGTGATGTTAATTTATTGTTCATGTTTAGTCATTTATTATGTTGTTCTTAATAGATTTCATAGGTTTTATTGGTTATAAGGAAAAGAAGCTGATTCGATTTCTTTACCAAATGTTGTATTTTTCCTTTCAGAAAGTTGTCTTACCTTGTTAGACTAAACTTTAGGCTTGCATTAAAGTTGCGTTTGGTAGTGCGGATATGTATACAGGTCATATTTTGCAATCGTGGTTGCAAAATTGTAATCTCTTAGTTTACCTTGTCAGACTAAGTCTTAGGCTCACACCAAAGTCGTGGGTGGTTGTAGGGTAACTGCCTGATGAGAGGAGCGGAGTATTAATCTGTAAGTCGTAGTAGAGACTGGCAGTAACCAAGCGGCTCAAGGTATAGTCGCTCAAGAAAGAGAACTTGAAAGCAGTATTACCACTTGAAGCTGCTGAGGTAAGCGAAGCAATGTCACGAGTTAGCGATGCCTGCTGACGATAGCTCATGTCAAGACGTAGGTTCAGGTCACGGTTCAGTCCACTGCTCTGACGAGACGAACTGTTGTCTTGCTGTGAGGAGTCTGATGTCTTTTTCTTCTTACCTTTTGCCACACGTCGTGTACCATTGTTGAACAGATTGAAGTCATTGATTCTATAACCAATACCGATAACCCAGTCTTTTGATGAGGCTTCATTCAACTGTACACTCGTCATCGAGAGTGATAACACACGTGTTTGGCGATATTCCAAGCGTGCAGTGAGGTTGTTCTGAAGGGTTACGTCAACACCTAACAGAGGTGAGAAAGCCTCGTTGATACTCACCTGCGAGATGTTATACATCGAACTTGGGATAGGGTTACCCGTAGTTGCATCGGTAATGAAACCGAGTCCG
This sequence comes from Prevotella sp. C561, assembly GCF_000224595.1. NCBI lineage: Bacteria > Pseudomonadati > Bacteroidota > Bacteroidia > Bacteroidales > Prevotellaceae > Prevotella > Prevotella sp. C561. Next base: position 9,309 of record NZ_JH114143.1, read on the forward strand.
TTCATGTATTCCTGCCATGTACTATAGCTCTGATAAGAACCGATAGCAAAGATACTGCGGTAAGCATGATTGATGTTAACACTCTTGAAGAACTGTTCAAAGAATGGCAAGCGTGAAAGACCGCTGTAACGGATAGACCAGTTAGGCAATAAACTGCGCAGAGAAGGGAAGATGTTAAGTCCGTTTCCACTCATGCTGGTGTAGGCATTGAGGAAAGCTGGAACCATAACATCTGCACTATACTTATTAACAGAACCTACTGCAGGAGTGAAGTGTCCGCCACCAAACGAAGCAGGGTAGGTTGCATTGTTATATTGTGCCTCAATACGGTCGCGATAACTGTCGAGTGACTGTACGAAACGATTAAATGTTGAACTATGATAGCCGTTGTTGGCATTGCCCTGACTCTCGAAAGCAGTACCTAATGAAAGGGTTGTCATCGTGAGTGAACCGCTCTGTGTAGTAGGCGTACCCATGTACATATACTGGATACTTCGTGAGGTAGTCTGCATGCGACTGGCAGTAAGGTCAATCTTGAAGTCCTTGAATGGTTCAAGTGTCATACGAATCTGTAAGTCTTCTGTGCGATTCGTTACAGCAGGTGTAGCCACACTATCGTTCATAAGCAACCAATGGTTGTCACGTGCCTTACCGATGTAATCATCATCAATAAGACCGAAAGCGAAGTCAAGACCTGGTGATAAGGCACCTGTTCCACGTGTCTGTCCAAAGGCATCACCTACCGTTGGCATAAAGCCAGGCAGTGCCATTGCATATTGGTCACGATAAGAAATACTTGCCGAACGTACCATCATCAGTGCACGTGCCACACATTGTGCGGTCTTATACCATCCCTTATTATCGAGTGGCTCCTTAGGAGTGACGGTAAGTTTCATGCGGATGGCAGAGTCAGTACGATTAAAGACTTTCAACTGCGTATCACCTACCTTACGATACTTAATCTTGATAGCCTTTCCTCTTTCGTCTTTAGCAGAGACAATAAGGCGTTTTGTATTCTTACCATGTGAAACAAGGATAGCAGAATCGGCATTGATAACGATTTCCTTTTCAAAGCTCTTCTGGTTCTTTGGCAGTGCTTTTTTCTTGTCGTCGTCTTTATCTTTCTCCTTCCTTTCTTTTTCTTTCTTTTCTCTCTCAGCCTTCTTCTGTTCTGCTGTCAGTTTAGGACGAGTTGGGCGAGTACGGTTGAAGCGTTCGTTAGTCTTCTTTAAGAAAGGAATATGATTATAGAGTCGTTCAAAGTTGAAGCTACTATTGATGTTCAAAGCACGGTTACTTGTGATGGTATTACCGAGCGAAGTACCATTATCAAGACTCGTTCCACGCACCCAAGTGTAAGATGCAGTATAATTTGCATCAGCATTTACCCAATCAAAGATAGGTAGCAGATTGAGTGGAAGCTGATAAGAAAGTGTGAAGTTCTGTTGGTAATCGAGTGGAGTACCGAAGTGCTTAATACTTGTCCATACCGAGTCTTTCCATGCCTGATAACGGTCGGCATAGAGGTCTTTATTGATAGGTGTGTAAGGTTCTTCAATCTCAGCATGTGTCGCACTTTGGAAGTTCATGTGGAGATTGCGTGTCAAGTCCCAACGTAGAGCGAAGTCACGATTCCAAAGGAACTGCTCGCTGAAGGTAAGAGGCAACAGACTGTTCTCTGTTGATTCCATATCACGTTCCTGCAACTCGTAGTAGTTGCGGACCATTTCAGTGTTGAAGGTTATGTTCTGTGGTAGCCAGTTCAGTCCGAAGCGTTTGAGGATTTCAAACCATTTCGACCTACTCTTGATAAGATGCTTGAAAGGTTCCCAAGACTTATATACTGGTGTCCAGTTATAGTTCAATGCTCCGCGCCAGTTGTCTTCATTCTCATAGACCGTTGTCTCACCCGATGTGTGAGAGTGAGAGTGGCTATAAGAGAAAGAGAAGTTGGCAGGGTCGTATGGCATAGGATGGTTCTTCGTCTGAATACCAACACGTACATTAGACAAAGAGAAGTTCGTTGTCAGTCGTTTAGTGACAGCAATAGACTCAATAGAATCACGCTCTTGACGGTTAGCAGTACCATCAAGGGCATCCTTCAATTCCATATCCGTGTCGAGAGGGTTGTATTTAGGACGACTCTCGCTCTTGGTTACGCTGTAATATAATGGTGCTGAGACCTTTGCTTTGTCAGGGAAGAACTTTCCTAACTCAAGGCTTGTGGTGACAGAAACATCCGTCTTAGACTCCTGCTGTCGTTCATTAACACCCTGTTCCAAACCACCGAAGCCGTCAGTGCTGTGACTGGCATTGACATCCACAGTACCGAAGTCAGACAGCTGTAGGTTGAGCTGACCTCTTGCTGCCCATCCACCTTCGTTGTTAAACTCTCGTAGACGTAGCTCATTCACCCACACCTCTCCACTCTTCTGACTGCTGGAAAGGTTGCGAACACCAATAATCATCGTCTTTACTTCACCAAGAGTTGGGTTACCCATCACCGTTACTTTGTTAGCAGGATGATCGGTGTCGTATACAGAGAAAGCACGGTTATAGCTTGCTGTTCCTGAACCACGTGCCTGATTACGTTGCTTCTTCACGGAGGTGAGGAGCTTCAATGGTATGTCGAGCATGTTCTCCTCTGGCCATACAATACGTCTATCCTGACCAGTGTACATGTCATAATGGCCTGGAGCAGACAGCTTCAAAGGAATCTCATACTCGTAGTAGTTGTTCTTGTAATCAGAACCCAAGCGGATGAACACTGCCAACTGGTTATCTGTAAGATTAGTTGTATTCTGTTCAAAGGCATTCGCATGTACGAACATCTGTAGGCGCTTGTACTGGCGAAGGTCGAGGGTTGTATTCTTATAGACAGCCTTTGACTCGCCAGTTCCAAGATTGTTGACAACCATAGAGAGTGCTTGCTCATTCTCCTCAACCAATTGTGGCTGGTTAGGGTCTTGTCCACGACGAATACCAGGAGGTAATACATAGTTAACAGGAACCTTGTCGTTATTCTCTTCAAGGCTCACAGCACTCACTGACATCGTACCCGAGTTGCTTGCAGAGTTGGTAAGGTTCTGCTGATACTGACGCCATTTACCACTTACAAGGTCGAAGGTGCCAAAGCGGAGTACGATAGGCTTTGCAAAACCAGTGAGGAACATACGCATAAAGCGGATGCTGGTAAAGTCACTGATATTACCCACACGCTTCTGGAACTCCTCTAAAGGAATACGGAACTGATACCATGTGACAGGTTCAGAGCCACCCTTACGCAGTGAGGCTGAGGCTACACGCTTATCAACAATGAAGTTCTGACCTACGACAAGGTCTTGTGGACGAATACTAATATGGTACTGATAGTATTTCTCATATTCGTTCAGCGTGTAGTCCTGATTGATATCCTCTACATCAGGCGTTGTTTTATACGAGGTGTCGTAACGCTCGTTGTTGTTGTCATTGTCTGGTGAGTTACCCTGTGGGTTGTTGATGCGCTTATATCGTTCAAGGATAGAAGCCTTCTTTGCATCCCAATCAGAACCACGGAAGTAGTGGTAGTCATCATTGGCAGGGTCTGCCCATATCGAGTCGAAGACTGCCTGATTGGTGTTAGCACGAGCAGCTGTAAGGAAGTTCTGATAAGAAGCAAACTGTTGTTCTTCTTCATCAGTCAATCCATTAAAGCCGACATCTTGTTTCGCACGACTACCCTTTGAGGTTGCGAAGGCGTAAGTAATCGTACTTTGTGTTGGTATTTTACCCCATTGTGTGGTTGTCCATGAGTGACTACCGTCTACAGGCATACCACTCTCATAGAACTTCTTACCATCTTTCAGTACGTCTTCAGACACCTCTCCAAGGTTGATATAGAAGTCGCCACCATACTGGTTCGCATTTGGCAGTCGGTTGGAGTAGATGAATGGGTCGAGCATCCAGAACTCTATATATTCGATGTTAGCAGTTTGGAAGTCGTTAGTATCCAACTTACGCATCATACCTCCCCATGTTCCAGTAGGATTCGTGAGGTGTCCGTTGATATCTATATTCGGATTGAAGTTATATGGTCCACGCTCAGAAGGATAGTAAGCGAGGTTCAGAATATTCAATGTAGAGGTAGAACCACTGTAATTTCGGTCCCGAATTGGGAACAATTCGGTAACAGGAATCTCACGTACATAATGGTTAGAGAGTTGCTCGAGGTCACTCTTAATGTGTCCAGGAGTCAAAGAACTACTACGACGAGTGAAGAGTGGATCGATAGTGTACCATGCCAACAGACTTCGGTTGAAGCCACTGCGAAGAGTTGTTTTATCTGAATATTCAGGGAAGTCTGATGGCACACTGGAGATAATCCAAGAGGTGGGCTGACTTACGTCGATGGTTGTCTTCGATCCTTCAAAATCATCGAGATAAGAAGCATTGTCCTGTGTTCCCTTGCTTTGACCTGCTAACAACTGTGCAAACTCAGCAGAGAAAGTAATGTAAGAAGGCTGTGTTACGTGTAGGAATGGAATCCTATTGAGCATATTTGTAAGCCACTGACTCTCTTTCTTCCAATGGATATTTAGTCCCCAAATGGTGTTGTTAAGAGGTTCAGAACCCATATTCACCTTTGTTGTCAACGGTTGTTCAGAGAGGTGCATGAATGTACCACCAATTTGGAAGTCCTTTGAGAAGTCGTACTCCCAGTTTACCCCAATCATCGTCTTACGCTCCTGTTGATAAGCACTCTGGCTTTCTAACGATACATTGACTGCTGTACCTGCATCGATAATACTCTGATTAAGGATTGTCACCTCACCAGCACTGTAATCAACGCTATAGTCAGAACCCTCGTTCAAGGTTACACCGCCCGCAGTTACTATTACCGAACCCTGTGGAACGTTATAGGCTCCAAGCGAGATAACGTTTGCTGCCGAACCGCGATACTGTCCAACAAGGACGAACTTATCTTTCTCGGCAATCTGCTTAGCAATAGTCTTAGTAGAATCATAGAGTTGCTCAAAAACGTACTTATCAGCTATGGCTGTAGTAACTCCCTTATCGGTCAATGCTTTGCGAAGTCCATTACCGAAAGGCTCAGCCATAGGGAAGAATACACGTCCGTTGCTGATAGTATAGCCCTCAACATAATCAAAATAACCATTAGAATGTGGATTGTTATTATTATCCAGTCGGTCAGCATTGAGAAGCTTGATAAGTGTTTGGTTCTTTACTTGCGGTTCAGGGATGTATGACAGATAGACACCAGTCGTATCACTCTGATACTTCACATCGAGGCGGAACTTATCGCGCTCAATATTAGCAGCTAAATAATAGACGTTTTTCATCATCAAGTCCCAGTTTCCTTGCTTAGGATTATTGCTGGTGTTCTTCAATGATTTGACGAAGAGAGCCTCATTGATATTGGTATGGTCGCTGGCAAACTCACCCACCTGATAGGTTACGCCACCATAGGTGTATTCGTAGGCAATCGCCAATACTTGATCAGTCTGTAGTCCGCTTTTCAGTGAGATATAACCCAAGGCATTGTTGACCGTGTATTCAGAACTATTGAGAAGTCGGGCATTTGCCAACTTCTCGTAGTCGTTACCACCCACAAGTCCTGCACCATCAAGAATACTCGTCACTTGGTCTATGTTACGAGCAGCAGGGTAGGTCTGTGTGATAGTGGTGTATTCTGTATTGGCATTGTTCGTTGGTACGGGTCCGTTACCAGTTCCCCACAAATCAGTACGGCTAATCTTCTTATTCTCACCGAGGTCGGTAAGTGCTACGATGTTACGGGTATTACTGGTTGTTCCAGTCTTATTCGTCACCCACACCTCCACACGATTAATTGTTACACCTGTCTTGAGGTTAGGCAATGATTTCATTGCCGCATCATAGTTATCGCGGAAATATTGTGAGAGGAAGAAGTGGTGATTCTCTTCATAGTCTGCAGCATCAATCTCAAATGGTGTGAGCTGTTTGCCGCCACGTGAACTAACGCTTTTATTAGAACTCTTCTTTTGTGATAAAACGGTCTGTAACTTCAGTTTACCAAACTGCATATCGGTACGAATACCAAAGAGGGCAGATGCTCCCTGTACGAGAGAGTTGTTTGAAGGGAAGGTAACATTACCACCCTCAACGAGTTTGATAATCTCGTCTTCCTTACCTTCATATCTTAGTTTGAAGTTCTGTGTATCAAAGTCGAAGGTTGCATCGGTATTGTAGTTAAGGTTCATGTTCACCTTATCACCCACCTTACCATTCACGTTGACATTGATTTTCTCATCAAAGTCCATTGCCGTTGTCTTACGATTACGGATAGGAAGTGATGGGTTATCAATGTTCTTGATGTTTGCACCGAACTTCAATTCTGCCGAACCCTGTGTCTTTATACGTACACCACCAGGACCGAATATCTTTTCAGCAGGCCCCAATGAGAAGTGCATGTCAGTGAAGTCGAACTTATCCTTACCCTTCTCCCTTAGTATCTCTTGGTTCTTTGAACGGTAGTAATCGGTAAAGCTACGCTTCTCCGTCCACTTCCGATACTCCTCTGGCGTCATCATGATTGGCGTCATCACGTAAGTCTTACCAATCTTATAACCAATGATATAGCGGTCGAGTGAGTCATTATACTCCACAGTCTGTCGCATATTCTCTGGTCGGATAAGGTCGGTAGAGTTCTCCTTGAGGTCGTCGTAAGTAATCGGGGTTGTACGCTGCACCTTCCAACGAGGGTGTAGCAAAGAGTCAGGAATAGTCTCCTCATCAATCTCCACTTCAATAGGCTTCGCTTTCTTAACCGTATCTGGTGGGGTTATCGTATTCACAAATCTTGCAATCGAGGCGTATCCAAGTGCCGAGCGTCCCCAACTCAACAGTCCGATACTGCCGAGAAGTGTGATAATAAGGATGGATATGTAATACTTTCTTTTCAAGAAGATAAGTGGTTTGACACCTTTTCAATCTATTTTGGGATAGGCTTGTATAGGTATCAGTGGATAGTTCTAACCGATGCTAAACTCTAACATACAGCAAGGTGCAGTTGTAGGCGGTAATCACGCCCCTCCCTTTGGGGGAGGGGATGGGGGAGGGGCCAGCTGTGGGGCCAGTTGTGGGGCCAGCTGGTTGGTTCGCTTTTACTTAATCATCTTCAACGCCAACTTAACAACCTGCTCCACTGGTAGGTCTGGTTGTTCAGCGAGGATACTCACAACAACCTTTGCTGATGGGGCAGGGGAGAAGCCTAACATCGTCAATGCACTGACGGCTTCATCTTTGATAGCAGCGTTGACAGCTGGTGTATTAGGCTGGCTGCTAACATGTAGTTCGTCAGCAATACCGCTCTGCATAATCTTGTCCTTTAAGTCAACGATGATACGTTGTGCTGTACGGAGTCCGATTCCTTTCACCGTCTTCAATATCTTCTCGTCACCATTGGCAATGACATTGCATAGTTCGGCTGGTGTCAGTGATGAGAGAATCATACGAGCGGTGTTAGCACCGACGCCAGAGACGGTAATCAACAATCGATAGAGCGAACGTTCCTGTTTGTTAGCAAACCCGTAGAGCGTATAGTTGTCGTCCCGTCCACCTGTCATAATAGCCTCGTGTACATAAAGTTTCACTGAGCTCTTGCCTTGTATGGCGCTATAAGTGTTGAGCGAAATGTTCAGTGCATAGCCCACACCATGTGCCTCGACAACAGCCAAAGCAGGTGTCAGGTCAGCCAATTCGCCCCTGATGTATTCAATCATAATCTAATAAAAATAATCCTTACCGTGGTAAGGGGTTTTGTATATACAAGATTAGTAACGTAACAGGAATATAAATTATTGTATTGTTAAGGTATAAAATAGAAAAAGAAAGAGTACTATACCCACCGACTACCTACTGGATTGTACTTCAAAAGGAGGACGTGAGGGAGGAAATAGATGGCAGACTGGTAACAAGGCTCATATCCTTTTGGTTCTTCCGTTAAATGTGTAGATTGTTAATAGAGTGAGATTAATCCACATACTATGGTAAGCTTACCTCCAATAAGATTGTTTTATAAGGGGGGGGTAAACTATATGATAAATGTAATTAGGTGTGATGTCTATCTGTCGTCTACAAACAATTTATTCCTATTAGCCTAATTAGGCTATTTAGTCCAATTGGGCTAATTAGGCTAATAACTTATTATTCTGTTATAATTTTTCACATCATAATTTTGAATACATGCTCTTTTGGCTTCTAAAAGACGCCCTTTTGGGTTGCAGAAGATGCTCTTTAAGACCCTTGCTAACGCCCTTTTGAAGTCCAACTAAGCACCTTTTACTTTTATACTTAGTAACTAATTGATATCCTGTTGATTGCAAACCTGCTTCATG
>NZ_JH114143.1:17703-45433 GCF_000224595.1 Prevotella sp. C561
AACAAGGCTCATATCCTTTTGGTTCTTCCGTTAAATGTGTAGATTGTTAATAGAGTGAGATTAATCCACATACTATGGTAAGCTTACCTCCAATAAGATTGTTTTATAAGGGGGGGTAAACTATATGATAAATGTAATTAGGTGTGATGTCTATCTGTCGTCTACAAACAATTTATTCCTATTAGCCTAATTAGGCTATTTAGTCCAATTGGGCTAATTAGGCTAATAACTTATTATTCTGTTATAATTTTTCACATCATAATTTTGAATACATGCTCTTTTGGCTTCTAAAAGACGCCCTTTTGGGTTGCAGAAGATGCTCTTTAAGACCCTTGCTAACGCCCTTTTGAAGTCCAACTAAGCACCTTTTACTTTATACTTAGTAACTAATTGATATCCTGTTGATTGCAAACCTGCTTCATGTGTGTGTTTTTGCCGTTAGTTATAGGTGTTTTCTTTGAAATTATGTAATGATTTTTCAAACCCTTGTCTGCAGATTTTCAAAGTCTTAAAACGAAAAGATTTTCAATGAAAGAGGATGGAAATAGGATAGATAGTTGACTGTCTCAGCTATACTTTTGTTTAATGAGTAACTTTGGCTCTTACGTTAAAGCACTACGAAAAGCGTCCACACATTTAACGGAAGAACCATCCTTTTTACTATATAATATTGTTAAAAATGTGACTAAAACGATACTTTTTACAAATAAAACGTTACTTTTGCAAGACATAAGAGAGCTAAACTTTATAAAAGTAAAGAAAAATGAGAAAGATAAGAGCAGCCGTTGTAGGCTATGGTAACATTGGTGTTTACAGTGTTCAGGCACTTGAAGCAGCAAAGGATTTTGAGATTGCAGGTATCGTTCGCCGTCAGGGCGACAAGGACAAACCATTAGCACTGACCCCATACGAGGTTGTTGATGATATAACTAAGCTGAAGGATGTTGACGTGGCTATCCTTGCTACACCAACACGTAGCTGCCCAGAATATGCTGAGAAGATTTCTGCTTTGGGTATCAATACAGTAGACTCTTTCGATATTCATGGTTCTATCCTCGACTATCGTACCAAGCAGATGAAGAACAACAAGCGCACCAATACCGTTAGTGTTATCTCTGCTGGTTGGGACCCAGGCTCAGACTCTGTCGTACGTGTCTTGTTAGAGAGTCTTGCACCAGAAGGTCTTTCTTATACAAACTTTGGTCCTGGCCGTTCAATGGGACACTCTGTGGTAGCCCGTAGTAAGAAGGGAGTGAAGGATGCACTCTCTATGACGATTCCTCTCGGCGAGGGTATCCATCGTCGTATGGTCTATGTTGAGTTGGAAGAGGGCGCTAACCTTGAGGATGTAACAAAGGATCTTAAGGCTGACGATTACTTTGCTCATGACGAGTTGCACGTCTTTGCCGTACCAAGTGTGGCTGCTTTGAATGATGTTGGTCATGGAGTTCACATGACTCGTAAGGGTGTTAGTGGTCAGACTCACAACCAGCATTTCTCTTTCGATATGTCTATTAATAACCCTGCTCTTACTGCACAGGTGCTTGTTAACGTGGCACGTGCAAGTATGCGCCTTGCTCCTGGATGCTACACAATGCCTGAGATTCCTGTCATTGACATGCTGCCAGGTAGCCGTGAGGATATTATTGCAACTTTGGTTTAAGGCTATTTGGCTTATTAGGTCTATTGGCCCTATTAGGCTAATAACCCCAATTAGGCTAATAACCTTCCCCCCTAATAATGGCAACCACATGTTGGTTGCCATTATCTTTTTATGTAATAGATGGATGTGCAAAGGCTTTTTTTTGTACTTTTGCAGGTAATATGAGAACTTTCCAACATAAAGTAACGGTAAATGACATGGGTGCCATCGTGGTTTTTGGGCTTGGTGCCTTCTTCTGTCTGTGGCATCGTACGAACTGTGTGATGGTCTTATTAGGCTTTCTACTTATCATTGTGACGCTCAGAGCAGTAGACCGTGCCATTCACTCTAAATATGTGTTGACAGATGAGGCTACGCTACTGGTGATGACAGGACGCATAGGACGCACCAAGCGGGTTGTCCTCTCTGATGTGAAGAGGGTTGAGAAGCGTCCGTTTGCCTTTCGTCTGGGCTATTACGCACTGTTAGAGATGACAGATGGTAGTGTTGTCAGCGTACAACCTGATAATGTCGACAGTTTCTTGTCAGCACTGAAAAAACGAATAGAAAAGAAAGATAACAAGGTATGAGATTGAAATACTTATCGGCACTGGTCGTCGGTGTCGTGTTGAGTCTGCCTACACAGGCACAGGTATATTTGGATAGTACGGAGGTTGCTAACGTTCTGCACCCTAAGGCTGTGGTCGTCACACAACCGAAGGTTGCCGCCTTAGATACTGATGATAGTGGCGAGGAAGAGGAAGATACAGACAGTATTATCCCTGCTTTCACCACTGATAGCCATCTTAGTTGGAAGGAGAATATCACAGCCCGACTGGATGGAATACTCCGAAGTGCGCTCTTAGAGACGGTACAGACAAGTGTTATGGTATGGGACTTGACGGACGATGTCCCTGTCTACCAGTTTCGCGAACGTCTCCACTTGCGCCCTGCTTCTACGATGAAGTGTGTTACAGCCATTGCAACTCTCGATAAGCTCGGTGCTGATTACGACTTTAAGACACGTCTCTATTATACTGGTGTGATTGATGACTCTACGCAAGTATTGCGTGGCGACCTCTATTGTGTTGGTGGTATGGACCCAATGCTCTCCTCATCAGACGTGACTGAGATGGCACGTGCCGTACGTGATTTAGGTATCAAGACGATAGAAGGTAGTGTCTATGCCGATCTCTCTTTTAAGGATCGCGACCGTTTGGGTAAGGGTTGGTGTTGGGATGATAAGAATCCTAATCTCTCCCCTTTGTTGGTTGATGGTAAGGACGAATTTACCTATCGCTTCTCTCGTAAGTTAGAAGATATGGGTGTGACGGTGAATGGCTCTACTGGCGAACGTCAGCTACCTGCTAATGCACAGTTGCTAACGACACGTACACATTCTATTCGGCAGGTGCTCCATCGTATGATGAAGGTGAGTGATAACCTCTATGCCGAGTCTGTATTCTATCAATTGGCTGCCAGTGGTGGCACACGATGGGCGAGTGCGAAGTCTGCACGCCAGTATGAGAACGCACTCTTCAGCCGTATCGGACTGAATCCTCGTGATTATAATGTTGCTGATGGTTCTGGCTTATCTCTGTATAACTATGTAAGTGCCGAACTTGAAACAAAACTCTTGCGCTATGCTTATCAGCGTTCAGATATCTATGGTGCCTATCTTGAAGCACAGCCGATAGCTGGCGTAGACGGAACTTTGAAGAGGCGTATGCGTGGTACGGCGGCAGCTGGCAACGTACGTGCGAAGACTGGTACGGTGAAGGGTGTCAGCTCACTTGCGGGTTATCTCACTGCTTCCAACGGTCATCTGCTCTGTTTCTCTATTATTAATAATGGTGGACTCAGCAATGGACCGATGCGTAATTTCCAAAACAAAATCTGTGTGGCGTTGTGCCAATAAGGCTTATTAGCCCAATTTGGCTTATTAGCCTTATTAGCCCAATTAGCCTAATAAGCCCAATAACCCTTTAAAAAGAAAAGAAATTATGATACCAAAGCTTCCTCATCATCTCCTTGAAGATGTCCTTGAAGAGATACGAATCTTCGTCGAGAATATCATTGAGTCAGTCGGTGTACATGGTCATACCGTTCCTGTATTGCGTCATGTCTTATTGACATTAGTAGCAATCTTGTTGGCTTTCATTGCCGAACGAATCTGTAAATACTTATTCGTTCCCCTTGTTCTTCGTCTGGTAAAACGTACGCAAGCTCGATGGGACGATGTAGTCCTTGACCATCAAGTGCTGCGTACAGCCTGCCACATTGTCCCTGCCTTGGTGATATGGCAGTTGATGCCGCTTGTCTTCTATCAGTACCATGTCGTACAGGTGGCTTTGACACGAATAACTGCCGTCTATCTTACCATAGCAACGACGCGACTTGTGACGAAACTTATCGACCGCCTGCGCTATCTCAACACGAAACCCGGTGACTCGACAAGTCTTTATCTTAAGTCTTTCTGTGGTGTATTGAAGATTCTTGCTATCTTTATTGCTGTGATTGTGGTAGTTGGAATCCTTATTAATCGTAGTCCGATGACGTTGTTGGCTGGCTTAGGAGCAACCTCTGCCGTTCTTATGTTAGTCTTTAAGGACACGATTGATGGTCTTGTTGCTGGTGTCCGTCTGACGAGTAACGAGATGATACATATTGGTGACCATATTGCCTTGCCTGGCGGCTTCGTGGATGGAACGGTTATTGATATCACACTCACAACTGTAAAGATTCGTCAATCAGATAATACGATTACCACCGTACCGCCTCTTACATTAGTTAGTGGAATGTTCCAAAACTGGAAAGGATTGGAGGATGTAGAGGGACAAAGGGTCAAGAAGATGATTTATTTTGATGTTCGCAGCATTCGTATTGCTGACGATGGACTCAAACAACAGCTAATTGATAAGGGACTTGCTAAGGCGGACGACCTAAAGGGTGAGGTTGTGACGACTGCTCTCTTCCGTCGTTATATGGAGCATTACCTTGCCAAGCGTGAGGATGTTAATGCGAAGATGCCTCTCCTCGTACGTCAATTGGAGGCAACACAGGCGGGTATACCTATGGAACTTTACTTCTTCCTACGTCAGAAAGATTGGATTCCTTACGAGCATGCCATGGCTGACATCCTCGAACACGTTTATGCCTATGCCAACGAGTTCGGCTTGAAGGTCTATGCACAGAACCCTGTGCAGTAAAAGAGTTGGTAGAGGAATTTCATTTAAACCCTCAACACAATATGTGCGGAGCATCAACACGACATGTGCGGAGGCTCCGCACATATCGTGCGAAGGCTTAGCTCCATTCATAAAGTTGCTTTGTTAAACCCCAAAGAAGTTCAAATCAAAGTGAAAGAATTGGAAAATAATTTGTACATTTGTAGTCGTCTTGCTTGGTAGAGGGCAAGCACAATCTATAATCCGTAAACTGATAACGATGATAACTGGCGAGATAAAAACCAAGATTGACCAGATATGGGACACCTTCCACGTCTCTGGTATCACCAATCCTATTACTGTTTTAGAGCAAATGACCTATATCTTCTTTATGAAGATGCTTGACGACAAGCAGCTACAAGAGGAAGATATGGCACGCGACTTTGATACTGAAGTAAAGAATCCTACCTTCCTTGTTGGGCAGAACTGGTTGAATCCTACTACCGAACAGGAGGTGCCCTACGAGAGTATGCGCTGGTCAGTATTCCGCCATACGGGTCCTGAAAACATGTTCCAGATGGTTCGTCAGAATGTCTTTGAGTTTATCAAGACAATCGGAACAGGTGAGGAGAGTGCCTACAGCAGGTATATGCAGTCGGCTACCTTCCTTATCTCTGATGCTCGTACACTGACGAAGGTGGTCGATGGGGTCGATGCACTCGACATGAACAACCGTGATGCGATGGGCGATGTCTATGAGTATATCCTCGGTAAGATGGCTGCTTCGGGAACGAACGGACAGTTCCGTACGCCTCGCCACATCATCCGTATGATTGTGGATATGATGCAGCCAACGCCTAACGATTTTATCTGCGACCCTGCGATGGGTAGTGCTGGCTTCTTGGTGGAGGCAGTGAAGTATATCAAGGAGCATCACGAGCGGGCACTCTATACGGCTGAATCGGTGAAGCATATCAAGTCTTCGCTTGTCAATGGCTACGATACCGACCCAACGATGCTGCGTATCGGAGCGATGAACCTCCTCTTGCATGACATCACAGCACCCGAGTTGGCACGTCGTGACTCGCTTTCTGAACAGAACAATGACGAGTCTTGCTACACACTCATTCTTGCCAACCCACCCTTTGCGGGCAGTCTTGACAAGGGAAACGTAAACAAGAAGTTACTTGCCTACGCTGACACGAAGAAGACGGAGCTACTCTTTCTTGCCCAGTTTGTGCGTTCGTTAGAGGTGGGCGGTCGTTGTGCGAGCATCGTTCCAGACGGTGTTCTCTTCGGAACGTCCAAGGCACACATCGCTATGCGTAAGGAACTGGTCGACAATCAGCAGTTAGTGGCAGTCGTCTCTATGCCGAGTGGTGTCTTCAAACCCTACGCTGGTGTTAGCACGGCAGTACTTGTCTTCACGAAGACGAACAGTGGCGGAACGGATAAGGTATGGTTCTATGATATGCAGGCAGACGGTTTTTCGCTCGACGACAAGCGTTCGCCAATAGCCGAGAATGACATCCCTGATGTTGTCAACCGCTTTCATCATCTTGCTGATGAGGCAGGTCGCAGTCGTAGAGAACAAAGTTTTATGGTGTCAGTAGACGAGATTCAGGCGAATGATTACGACCTCTCTATCAATAAGTATAAGGAGGTAGAACGTGAGAAAGTAAGCTACGAACCTGTCAGCGACATCCTTTCTCGTCTGAAAGCTAATGAAACAGCTTATCTAAGTGGCTATAACGAACTCACTGAAATGTTGGAGGAGGGAGTGAATGAATAATCAACTAACTTTTACAAGGGTATATGCTTTTGGCTGCGAGAGGGTAGGCAAGGGGATTGCTATACAGTGGTTTGAACGGAATCAAGCTTGTTTCATGCTGCAAAAGGAGGTGTGCGTATGAGAAAGGAATGGGAATTAAAGAAAATAGGAGAATGTTTCTCTTATATTAAGAATGGTGCTAATATAAAACAAACAAAAGGAGCAGGAGGTTATCCAATAACAAGGATTGAAACTCTATCAGGTGGAGTCTTTAATAGAGACAGGTTGGGTTATGCAGATGTTGTTGATCTTGAGCAGTATAAAGATTATATTTTAGAGTCTGGGGATTTACTCGTATCACATATAAACAGTAAGACTTATATAGGTAGAACTGTTGTTTATGAAGGAAAGCAAGGAGAGAATATCATTCATGGAATGAATCTGTTGAGATTAAAACATAATAGGTCTCTCATTAATTCTGCGTTTCTTTGTTATTATACTCAGAGTGTATCTTTTAAATTGGATATTATGCGTATCCGTAAGGATGCTGTAAATCAATCCAGTTTTGCAATTTCAGATTTCAAAAAAATAAGGATACCAGTGCCAGTGTTAGCTACCCAGCTATCCATTGTCTCCGAACTTGATAAGATAAACAAGCTGATACAGATAAAGAAAGAGCAACTTAAAGACTATGACACACTTGCACAAAGCATCTTCTATGAGATGTTTGGAGACCCTGTGGTGAATGAGAAGGGGTGGGAAGTGATATCATTAAGTGAATTATCTATGTATCCTAATGAACGAATTGCTATAAATCAATTAAGCCCAAGTCAATATGTTGGCGTTGAAAACCTTATAAAAGACAGGGGCGGCGTTCGATTCTCAAATAGTTTACCTAAAGCAAATAGTGCTATTGCATATAAAGAAAATGATATATTATTAGGTAATATAAGACCCTACTTAAAGAAGATATGGCTTGCAGATAAGAGTGGAGGTGCAAGTGGTGATGTAGTTATTATACGAATAAGCAATAGGAAAATTACACCAGTCTTCCTATTTAAAGTATTATCTTCGGACTCTTTTTTTGAATATGATAATACCTATACGAAAGGTGCAAAGATGCCACGAGGCGATAGAAAGGTAATTGCAAAGTTCGGAGTTATTCTCCCTCCGCTTCCTCTCCAGCAATCTTTTGCGCATAAGATAGAACAGATAGAGCAGCAGAAAGCAGCTATTCAAAAGACAATTACCGACTTAGAGACCCTTCTTGCTGCACGAATGCAATACTGGTTTGACTAAATAAGCAATCAAAATACTTGAAACATAAAGACAAAGAAAGACGATATGGCTAAAAACTTTGATTATATACTATTGTTAGCAGACAAGATACCGACCTTTAAGCACCTACATAACTACTGCAGGTTGGCTGAGGAGCAACAACCAATCTACCCTGATGCGTCTGCCAATAACGCTCGTAAGGCCCTTGAATGGCTGATGAAGAACATGTTGAAGATGGCTGGTGTTACCGTTGATGCACGTGCGACACTCAACGATATGTTACGCCTTCCAGCGACAGACGCCTTTGTCAATCGTGATTATAAGTTTCGAGAAGATATTTACTTAGTAAAGAAAATAGGCAATGCGGCCAGCCATGACGGAGCAGAACCCGTCAATCGGGTGAAGGCTTTCCGCTGTCTTCGTGCACTCTATAATGTCGTAGCGGGTTTTATGGGGCGTTGGGATGCTGTTAAGGAGATACCTCCTTTCGACGCAACACTCATCTCTTCACCGTCTGCCCCAGTCGCCCTCGTCAAGAGTCCAGAACCGAAGGTGGAGATGGAGGTGGTCAATAGCGTACGGAAAGAGTCGCTCGATGACCCAAAACCAGTGGTGCTACCTCGTGAGAGTCTTGCCAGTGAGGCCGTGACAAGGAGGTATCTCATTGATTATATGCTCATGGAAGCAGGTTGGGAACTCTTAGACGAGAAGGGAAAGGTGCTGGGCGGAAAGGCTTGTATAGAGGTGGAAGTGGACGGGATGCCCACTGCCTCGGGGAAAGGCTATGCCGACTATGTCCTCTTTAGTCGTGGGGGTAAGCCCTTGGCTGTCATCGAAGCGAAGGCCACCAGCCGTGCCATAACAGAAGGACGGCACCAAGCAACACTCTATGCAGACTGCTTAGAGAAGCGATATGGTGTGCGCCCTGTCATCTATTACACCAATGGCTTCACGACAAAGGTCATTGACGGAATGGGTTATCCAGACCGTGACGTGGTCTCCTTCCACTCTATGGACGACCTCGAAAGACTGATACAGAAGCGGGGTAGGGCGGAGATAAAGGACGTGACGATAAAGGAAGAAATCACTGACCGCCCTTATCAGCAGACCGCTATCAAGCGTATTGTGGAGTGGTTTAATGCCAAGCACCGTCGAGGACTACTCGTCTTAGCAACAGGAACAGGTAAGACACGTGTGAGTATCTCGCTCTGCGACATCCTTATGCGCAATGATTGGGTGAAGACAGTGCTATTCCTTGCAGACCGCACAGCCTTAGTCGGTCAGGCACATAAAAACTATGAAGCCTTGCTGCCGAGTGTTTCTATGTCGGTGTTGAGCGAAGAGAAGGCACCTGATATGCAGGCACGCATCCTCTTCTCTACCTATCAAACGATGATAAACTATCTCGACAGAGAAGACAAGGCCTTTAGTGTTGGCCGCTTCGACCTCATCATCATCGACGAAGCCCACCGAAGTGTCTTTGGCCGATATGGTGCTATCTTCAACTATTTCGACTCGTTGCTCATCGGTCTGACAGCCACGCCACGTGACGAGATAGACCGTAACACCTACGACCTCCTACAGTTGGATAACGGTATGCCTAACTACAGTTATGATATTGATGAGGCTGTTAGAGATGGCTATCTCTGTCCTTATAAGACACTTCAGTATCACTCTAAGATAATGGAACGTGGTGCAAAATGGGACGAAATGTCGAAGGAGGACCGTGAAGAAGCCGAAAGATTAATGGACTATGAGAAGTCTTTAGCAGGTTTAGGACCCGACGACGAGTATCATCGTGACATCCTTCCGCAAGAGATTTTCAAGTATCTTTTCAACATAGATACCGTTGACAAGGTATTGATGGAGTTGATGGAAAAGGGACTAAAGGTGAAGAGTGGGGAGGAGATAGGCAAGACTATCATCTTTGCCATGAACCATCCTCATGCAGAACTCATCGTCGAACGTTTCCGTACGCTCTATCCTGAGAAGGAACCCGACTACTGTCAGCTGATTGATAACTATGTCAACAAGGCACATAGTCTTATACTTGACTTCGAACAGATGGATAAGAACCCACAGATAGCGGTCAGTGTTGACATGCTTGACACGGGTGTTGACGTGCCATCGGTGCTGAACCTCGTCTTCTTTAAGTGTGTTCGTTCGAAGATAAAGTTTATGCAGATGATAGGACGTGGTACTCGTCTTTGTCCGAAGGTGTTTGGTGATGCTGACAAGAAAGAGTTCTATATCTTCGATTGGTGTGGCAACTTTGAGTATTTCTCAGTACATAGTGATGGCGCAAACCCTGTCGCTGTGAAGTCGTTGACCGAACGACTCTTTGCGTTGAGGCTCGATATCGCTGCTGCACTACAGTCGGCAGAACATCAAGAGAAGGAAGACGACCGTCGACTACATGACGAGTTGAAGGAAATCCTACATGCACAGGTGAGCCAACTCAGTAGGGCTCGCATTGATGTCAGAGCACATCTGCAGACGATAGAGCCCTATCGTGAGCGGGAGGCGTGGGTTTGTCTGAGTGAATTAGACGTTGCCGAACTGAAGGGAATAGCCCACTTATTGCCGCGTCCGAAGGAGAATGAGGCTGCAAAGAAGTTCGATGTGCTGATGCTCTATCTGCAGTTAGAGCAGTTAGACAGTACGGTGAAGGCTGATAACAGTCGTGCGAGTGTGATTAAGATAGCGCAACTCTTAGAGAAGAAAGCCACGATCCCAGCTGTGAGGGAGCGGATGGAAACGATTAAGGAGGTGCAGACTGCCGCCTTCTGGGACCATTGTACGCTGAATAGTCTTGAACGAGTGAGGAAGGAACTACGTGAGTTGGTGCATGTGTTAGCTGAGAGTAGGGACGAGAGAAGATTTGTTATCAATATCGAAGATGCAATCAGTTCGGATGCTGTGGCTGCTCCTGTCACGCTGAAAGCCACCTATCACGACCGTGTGATAGACTATCTGGCGAAGCATACAGACAATGAAGTGCTAAGGAAGATACAGAACTTTGAGCAGCTGACGACAGCTGATGTCAATGAGTTGCAACGTATCTTCTGGGAAGAATTAGGTACACGCACGGAGTTTGATGAGGCTACGAATGGAAAGAAATATAACCATAATGTGGCTGCGTTTATCCGTGTCATTCAAGGTGTAGACCGCCAGAAAGCGTTAGCCCTCTATACCCGCTTTATCAAAGACGGCAACCTGACAGGTGAGCAAGAACAGTATCTGAAAGAGATACTGAACTATCTCAGCGAGAATGGTGACCTAAAAATGAGTGACTTCATGGAGTACCCATTGAACCGAAACAGGTGGCGGGATGTCTTTGGTGAGTATTTTGTGGGGCTGAAAGACTTTGTGAATGAGTTGCATAACGTCATCAGTTAGGAGGTTCTACCTTCTCTGCATAGGTCGACAAGATGCTTCTCTGTCAGTCAGCAGAGCTGGGTCGTCAGTCCGTTTCTGTCCTCGTACGATAGTGTTCCATCCTGTCATTGCGAATTATTTTCATGAAGAAAAATATTTATTTACGTGAAAAAAAATATTTATTTACGTGAGAAGAAATATTTCTTTTCATGAAAATAATTCGAGAGCAGATGTTTATCAGCTGTTTGCATAGTAAGATTTATGGTCAGAATCACCGCATGTCGCCCACTATTCAACCCCTATCACTCTCATTATCTATCCCTCATCACCCAACATTTAACACCCCTCATCCCTCACCCCAATCCCCTTGTCCAATCAAAAATAGAAACTAATTAAATAAAGAAAAATATAAGATGAAATCATTTATTGTATCTATCATTATTATTTTAGGAGCATACGGCTTTATTTATGGGCTTAATAAACTATTCTATCGTTACTCTTTTTTTCATTCGGCACCCAGTATTAAGACCTTTTCTAAAGGCGGTCTTGTTTGGTACTTCCTATCTATAATAGCATTCTTCGGCATATTCGTGGGTTTAGCCTTTTCTGGTATTGGATTTGATTTACTCTATGAAAGGGGGTTGTTTGTCTATCTACCTGTTTTGATGATAGTTCTGGTGAGCGTGGCGATAGTTGCTATTTTTCGTATAGAGAAAAGTGCTTGGCTCCGTCGTAATCCCCAACATTGCCGATTGTTCTTCCCCTCATGGAATGAAGGTGCTAAGAACATGATGGTGACAATAAGCAAGATTGATGATATTAATTCTGGTCGTGGCGTAAGTTTCTCATGGTTTGATGGTAGCTTCCTGACCGCAGGAAGACACCGAGTGGAGTTCGTATTCTATGAGGAGCGTATTCTTTCAAAGCGCAATATGAGTAACGAACTTTATAAAAAAGAGATGAGTTTTAATTTCCGAGCAGGTGTGGTGTATGTGATAGAACCACTCCCAGAGGAACGTACTTTCCGTATCGTTGAAGATAAAACACGGTTTGTGTAGAGATAGGACGATGGTGGCTGCGGCTAACAGCTTGGGTGTTAAAATAAGATGATGCAGGTTATTTTGCAAGAAAAGAGTTGTATTCTACAAAATAAAACACTATATTTGCAAAGAAACTTTTGTGTTAACTAACCCTATAAATAGATATACGTATGAAATATTGGAAAGCTATTAACTGTCTGACTATATGCTGTCTGTCAGTGCTAATGTTGTCATGTACGACGGAGAACGCAGTTGTTGGGAATGTTGGGATAAGTGATGTGAAGTCGTCAGGCTGCAAAGCCTCAGCCTCTCTGATGGAGTCTCGGCCTGATTACTATAATCAATTTATGGGGCAGCGGTCTGTGTTACGTCTCCTACTCGGTGCGGACAATACTGTCACGGCCCGTTTTGTAGACGTCATGGATAACTGTGCAATCGACCTGTTCCATGTAGGAGCAAGCAGCAGTGAGGGTAAGCTTATTCTCATCCTGTATCCCGATAAGGACATGATGACAAACTGCATCTGTCGTTATGATGTTGATTTCAAGATAAATAATATCCCTTCTGGCAACTACCAGTTGGAGATTCATCACACTACCGCCGATAAACAGATAAACAAAGATAACCAGATTTATAGCGGAACTGTAAACTTAGAGAAAGGGAAGGAACTTATATTGACAATGAGTCGGTAAGGGAATAAGTGTGGAGAGTATGGTTGTGGTGGCTTGGTTATACAAGTGCCTCTACCATACTTTCTATCCAAGTCTTGAATCTGGGACACTTCTCAAGTAACTCAGAGATACCCACCGTATTAATAATATCTATACCATGTAGTACTTTATTGTAACCTGGAATGAGTTTTTTCAACCGAACAGAAGGGGCTGTGTCAGGATAGTTATTAATTTCTTCGGGGTTAGGATACTCCTCGACGACATTCATTAACCCTTTAAAATCTATTTCGTCTCTGTCGAATAAGATGTCTATGCCATTGGCAGAAGCAAAGACTAAGGTCTCAAATTCATGTAGTTGAATGTAAGGGATAAAGTTCTCAAATCTCTGGTTTTGGGTTTCTTCTAAGTCTTCCTTTATTCTTGTTTCGAGTAGGTCAGCCTGCTCTTGATGGGTTTGAGAATTTGAAAGCTCGCCAAAACCGGGGAAGTCTGATGGTAGACGATAAAAGTCTATCATCATAGAAACGACAACATCGCTCTCATATATCGTGTTCAGAATGTCTTTCTTGATGTAAGAATATTTAGACATTCCACCATGTGAGTGTTTTGTCTTAAAGCATTGTATGGTATTGTATAGTCCTTTGGAACAAAAAAAGGGCGAAGTATGTTATTGACGAAACTTTCTTCAGTCTCGCCTTCTGCGATTATTACGAGTCTTTTCATAGTAGGGTCGGTTGTCCATTGATGATACTTTTTGTCCATAATTCTCCTAAGGAGTAATCATTTAACCAATGTTGTAATGTGTCGTTGTTTAGTCTGTTGAAGGTAGATTGCTTATCTTTGCGGTCGACAGTGATAATATCTTCTGCGTCAAAGTTATTGATAAGGTTTACAGATTGCGTGGATACGATAATCTGACAACCTCTGGAAGCAACAGACTTTATCATGCCAGCCAACTTAACAATAGCTGTTGGATGAAGACCAAGTTCTGGTTCGTCAATGATAATGACTTTTGGTAAGGTAGGTTGCAACAACAGGGTAGCCAGTGCAATGAAGCGTATGCTACCATCAGACAAGTCGTTGGCATCGAAATACTTCTCATTGTTTTCGATGTCACTCCACTGTAAGTTGATTTGGCTTTCATCAAGTAGAGATGGTGCTAAAGAGAAATTACCAAAGTAAGGCATGACTGAACGGATAGTCAACTCTATCCTTCTTAGAGTCTTCGGATACTTCTCTTGCAACATGAAGAGAAAGGCTGGGAGGTTACTTCCGTCTGTCTTGAGGTAGCGGTTGTCGTTAATATTAGCACTACTCCTCAATGGTGCACCTTTACTTGTGTCGTGGAAATGGAAGATTTTATAGCTTTGCAGATAGTCTCTAAGCCACCTGTCTCTATAATTTGATGAGTTCTTAATTTGGCTCTCATCTATGTTTGAAACATTGAAGGAGCTTGACTGGTAGTAGCTTCTTTCTTCGGCAATAAACAGACTTCCGTTGTCTCGTGCCTGAAGTCTTACCTCATAGGCATTATCTTCAAATGCTAAATATCCTTTTAGTTCGCTGGTTTGCTTCAAACCATAGTGAAACAACCTCTCAGCACTGTTCTGCATCGTATAGTTATGTAGGCGTTGTTCATAGATGATGTTTATCAGCTTGAAGAAAGAAATGAAATTAGTCTTGCCAACACCATTTGAGCCAATCAAGATATTGATAGGTCTTAGTTCTACATTTGTATGTTGGATAGACTTGTATCCATCTATGATAACTCTGCTCAACATTGTGAAAATCTTATTAAAGGATAATTCCTCTGCAAATATACGATAAATTTATTATCTTCACAACTATTTCTTTCTGATAGCGTATTAAATGTTATTTCTTAGTGAATGGTTAGCTGTGATGTTTGTATAAAGTTGCTTTTAAGGTAGTGAATCAATTATTCTTTAAGGAGAAGGAAATCCTTGAAAAATAATTTTCCTGTCATTTCTGTCATGCAAGTTTGGCTCTTAACTTATTGGATGATAGTGTGGTTGCGTGAAATGTTAAATGTGACAGCAACTAAAAATAAAACTTTTTTCGTAGTATTAGGGGTTATTTCTTGCTTATAAAAGTGGGTTTCGTCACTACCAGTTTTGAGCGAACTGACATCGCATTTGAGGTGGAAAAAATAAGCCACAATGCTACTCACATTATGGCTTGACTTTTAGTCTTAGGATAGGGGCAGTTACTGTATTTGCATGATACCGTCTTTGTTGACACTCGTCACACCTTTTACTTTCTTGAAATCAGCGATAGCTTGATCAATGTCGTGCTTCTCGTCAACCTTAACAGCAACCCCACTGAACTCCTTGTATTTATAGAGTAGGGTGCAGCCCTGCTTCTTGATGGCTTTTAAGAGTGGTTTACTACCCGTCTTCTTGTCGAAGAAGATAATCAGCGTGTGGCTGACCGGAGTCTTATCCCGTTCTCGGTTAGCCTTCTCTAAACCTTCTCCGCCATCGTCACCATTCATTATCTGCTCCTTGATAGGGCATTGTGCAGATGCCTTTGTCGACTGAATGAGCAATAAGCCCATTAGTAACATACTTGCTTGAAAATATCTTTTCATCTTGTTTCTCCTTTTAATGTGCGTGACAAAGGTAGGTATAAATAAGCAGATAACCACCAAGATTTATAATTATTTCAGTTTTTCTTCCCCTCGCTCGGTATATCGGCTTTGTTGTTGCCAATAGCTTTAGTGGGGCGAAGAAGGGCCATGGACGAATATTATCAGCGCTAATTCAGTAACGAAAAAAGCAACCAAGCATAGTGCTCAGTTGCTTTTGTATGGTATTAATCCTAATGAAAGGATTACGCTTCTTCCGTCTCTTCCTCCACAGCCTTGAACTGTTCGAGGTCTTCTGGGTTGAAGGCTTTGATGTAAGCAGCGTGGCCGATAACCTCTTCCTCAGCCATGCGAACAAAGACATGGGCAGACTTCTTGAAGAGGTCTGGTGCCTTAGAAGCATCCTCGATAAGGAGGAGAGAACCGATGATGTCGGCTGTCATGTTGTAAAGACGGCGTGCAAGGAAATCGTGAACATCCTGGTTTTCGCTTGCGTTCACCTTCTCAACAGCCTCTTCGTAGAGTTGAACAAGTTTGGCAACACGGTCGCGCAGGCCCTGCATACAGTCGCAAGCAAGTTCAGCTTCGAGCATTTCCTTCATGATAGAAAGGTAAGTGCCATTGGTGATGTAGCGCACGGCAGCAACAACCTGCAACTGTGTTGTACCCTCATAGATAGAGAAGATACGTGCATCACGGTACAGACGCTGACACTTATACTCCATAATGAAACCTGAACCACCGTGGATAGAGATAGAGTCGTAGGCTGTCTGGTTAGCATACTCAGAGTTAATACCCTTTGACAATGGTGTGAAAGCATCGGCAAGACGGTTGTACTTCTTCATCTCCTGACGCTCCTCAGGGGTGAGCTTCTGGTCACGTGCGATATCTTCCAATGCCTTGTAGATATCAACGTAGCGTGCTGTCTGATACAAGAGAGAACGACCAGCATCGAGTTTCGCCTTCATACGAGAGAGCATATCATAGACAGCAGGGAAGTTGACAATCTTCTTACCGAACTGTGCACGGTCCTTAGCGTAAGCCAATCCCTCGTTGTAAGCCTCCTGCTCAAGACCAACAGACTGTGCTGCAATACCAAGACGAGCACCGTTCATCAATGCCATTACGTACTTGATAAGACCCATGCGGACATTACCACAGAGTTCTGCCTTCGCATTCTTGTAAACAAGCTCGCAGGTAGGAGAACCATGGATACCGAGTTTATGCTCGATATGACGTACGTCAACACCGCCATTACGCTTGTCATAGATGAACATTGAAAGACCACGACCATCACGTGTACCCTCTTCTGAACGTGCAAGAACGAGGTGGATGTCAGAGTCGCCATTGGTAATGAAACGTTTCACACCATTCAGACGCCAGCAGTTCTCCTTCTCATCGAAGGTAGCCTTGAGCATTACACGCTGAAGGTCGGAACCAGCATCAGGCTCGGTGAGGTCCATTGACATCATCTCGCCAGCACAGATACGTGGTATATATTTCTGGCGCTGCTCCTCATTACCAAACTCATAGAGTGTGTCGATACAAGACTGCAAAGACCAGATGTTCTGGAAACCAGCATCGGCAGCAGCAATCAACTCAGACATCATAGAGAATACTACGTTCGGTAAGTTCAGTCCACCATAGCGGCGAGGCATAGAAACACCCCACAATCCAGCCTGACGTGTAGCCTCAATGTTCTCCAAGGTCTTGCTGGCATAGTGCATACGGTTGTCGATGAGGTGTGGACCTTCAAGGTCGACAGCCTCAGAGTTAGGTGCAATGATATTTGCTGTTATGTCACCAGTGATATCCAAGATGCGCTTGTAATTCTCTATAGCATCCTCATAGTTTACCGGTGCGTCAGCGTGTGTAGAAGCATCAGCGTAGTTACGCTCTTTCAGTTCTACGATGCGTTTCATCAATGGGTGCTCCAAGTGAAACGCTATTTCTGGGTGGTCAGTATAATAATTTGCCATGATAAAAAATGTAAGAGTGGCCCCTCCCCCTTGCCCCTCCCCCAAAGGGAGGGGAGTAGAATGTATTGATTCTTACGGTTAGGGGACTCTTTTTATTCGTTGTTTATAAATTCGGTTATTTGTTCTATCACATTGTCTATGTCCGTGTATATTTCTTCGTTAGTGAATCTAAGAACATTAAAGCCCATCTCGTTAAGGTATTCTGTTCTTGTTTCATCGTCTACCTCTTGTAGAGGTTGCTTATGGTAAGCCCCATCTACTTCTATGACTAAGTTCTGTGAAAGACATACAAAGTCTACAATAAAGTCACCTATAGGATGCTGTCTTCTGAAATGACAGTCGCCTCTTGTACCCTTTAATTCCTTCCAAAGAACCTCTTCAGCCAAAGTCATATCCATCCGATTCTCCTTTGCAAAGTCCTTTAGAATATGGTACCTGTCAGGTGAGGCTGTCTTGTAGGTGCACTTCTTTCTATTTTCTTTAGTCATAGGTCGGTAGTTAGTCAATGATTATACACGCTATGCCTCTTGTGATAATAAGTATTTAGCGACAGTAGTCCTCTTATTCCCTTTTCGCATTTTACTCCCCTCCCTTCGGGGGAGGGGCAAGGGGGAGGGGCCACTTCTTTGTTACTTACTATTCTGCTTATAATACTTTATCAACTTCGGAACAACCTCTTCAACGGTGCCATTGATGACATAGTCTGCGATGGCATTGATAGGTGCGTCTGGGTCGTTGTTGATAGAGATGATGATACCACTGTCCTGCATACCAGCGATATGCTGAATCTGGCCAGAGATACCACAAGCGATGTAAACCTTTGGATGGACGGTGACACCGGTCTGACCAATCTGACGGTCGTGGTCTACCCATCCTGCATCAACTGCTGCACGGCTGGCACCAACCTCTCCATGAAGCTCTTTAGCTAACTTAAAGAGTAGGTCGAAACCTTCCTTAGAACCAACACCGTAGCCACCAGCGATAACGATTGGCGCACCCTTTAAATTGTTCTGTGCTGGCTCGACATGACGGTCGATAACCTTTACGACATAGTCAACCTCTGGTACATACTTCGCAACATCTGGATAGACAACCTCACCCTTTGCCTTACCCTCATAGACAGCCTTCTGCATAACGCCAGAGCGTACGGTAGCCATCTGTGGACGGTGGTCAGGATTGACGATAGTAGCGACGATGTTACCACCGAAAGCAGGACGAATCTGATAGAGAAGGTTCTCATAACGCTTGCCAGCTTTCTTGTCTTCGTAGTCACCTATCTCAAGTTGAGTACAATCAGCAGTAAGACCACTGGTCAAGGATGACGATACACGTGGACCGAGGTCACGACCGATAACGGTAGCACCCATCAAACAAATCTGTGGCTTCTCTTCGGTGAAGAGGTTTACAAGAATGTCTGTGTGTGGTGCTGATGTGTAAGGGAAGAGTCCTTCACCATCAAAGACAAAGAGTTTGTCTACGCCGTATGGCAGGATTTGGTCTTCTACCTTTCCCTTAATACCACTACCGGCAGCGATGGCATGGAGTTCCACACCTAACTCATTTGCGAGCTTGCGACCCTTGGTCAACAGCTCCTGTGAAACCTCCTGTACGGTGGTTTCCTCTATTTCGCAATATACAAATACGTTGTTCATAAATCAAATGTTCGACCAAGTACTAATCCAACTAACTAGCCTAAGTGGCTCCAACTGGCCCCTCTCCCTTACCCCTCCCCCAGAGGGAGGGGAGTGAAATGTGTCACTTGCTGTAGGGTAACTGGCTTATTAGAAGGTTGTTCATAAATTTTCTTTCCCTTATGATGTCTATAGCTAATATAAAGCATCAGGACATTCTACGCCCCTCCCTCTGGGGGAGGGGATGGGCCAGTCGCTTGTTTTGTTGGTTAGTTGTTCTGTCGTTTTTTAACCAATAATCTTCTCTCCTAACAGTTCTTTGATGAGTCCTTCAACGTCCTCGTCTGAGCCAGTGAGCGTCTTGCTCTCCTTAGCTTGGAATACAATATTCTGCACAGTCTTGACCTTTGTAGGTGAACCACTTAAACCACACTGTGCCTCATCACCGTTGACATCGGCAACTGACCACTGGTTCAGTGTGAGATAAGGACGCTCCTCGTAGAGTTGTGCCCAAGGTTCATCGCCCTTGCGCTCCATCGGACAGGTAGCATACTTGTATTTCATGACAAGCTTAGCATTGCAAGGACGGGCAGGAGCAGCAGTGCCGTTCACGGTAATGAGAACTGGCAATGGTGCTACGACAGTCTCTACACCACCATCAATATGGCGGCGGATAGTTGCTTTACCATCCTCTATCTTTAGGATTTCCTCTGCGTAAGTAACTTGATTTAGGCCTAACTTCTGTGCAACCTGTGGTCCTACCTGTGCTGTATCACCATCGATAGCCTGTCGTCCACCGATGATAATGTCTACATCACCGATTTTCTGTACAGCTGTCGCTAAAGCATAAGAAGTAGCGAGAGTGTCAGCACCAGCAAACTTACGGTCGGTAAGCAGCCAACCTGTGTCAGCACCACGATAGAGACCCTGTCTGATAATCTCTCCAGCACGTGGAGGTCCCATGGTTAATATGCCTACAGTAGAGCCAGGATTTTGTTCTTTTAGTCTTAGCGCTTGCTCCAGAGCGTTTAGGTCTTCTGGGTTGAAGATGGCAGGCAGGGCGGCACGGTTTACTGTTCCCTCTGCTGTCATGGCATCTTTACCCACGTTTCTTGTGTCAGGTACCTGCTTTGCAAGTACTACAATTTTCAAACTCATAAATATAATAATGTGTTATTTAATATTCAATAGCTTTGGTTGGGGGCAAAAGTACAGCTTTTTTGCAACATAAACAAAAAAGTTGCACAAAAAACAGCTTTACTGTGTTTATGATTGTTAGGAACTATCCTATGAGCTGTTTTGTTGGAGTTAGAGGAGGTGTTGTAGTTTAAGAGAGTTGTACCCTCATTTGTTTTACGGAAGTAGAATCCCAATAACTGATTTAAACTTGAATGTATATCGTAAAAATAGTGTAGGGGTTGATGGAAGGCAACTTCTTTTTTACTATTTATAAAACCCTTAATTCCAATGGAAAAGTTCTATCAGAAAGCTCTTTTATAGCTTGTTCTATCTTGTTATATTTGCTCATCTCGGCATTATTTTCACGTAAATAAATATTTTTTGTCGTGAAAATAAATATTTCTTTTCATGAAAATAATTCCTTGAAGTTGTATGTATCATGGTGAAGAAGGGCGTGTATAGTTATGATACAATATGTTTATAAGTACATAATTTATCTAATATAAGAAGATAATATTGTGTGTACTTTTATTTTTTCATATCTTTGCGTGGTGAGTTCTAACCCTTTTGAAGTTTTGATACTTGTAGTTCCTTGAAGATAAAAGAATTTTGCAAATAAATAAAGTTAATATAGCAAATGAATAAACGTACTATCGTTAGCATTGTTTTTTATGTTTTTCTGTGACTTCATTTGCGCAGAAGACGTTCGTTATTTGGGATAAAGCAAATAATATCCCAGTGAGCAGAGCAAGTGTATATACCACCTACATGGGGAAAGTGAGGAGTACGTTTAGCGACCAACAGGGGAGAGTCGTTGTGGATTTTGCTTTTGATAATCTGATGATCTCGCATATAAACTATCAGAAAGAAAGCGTGAAAGTATTGTCTGATACACTGTTTATGGAGCAAAGTATGCAGTTGCTTTCGGAAGTTGTCGTGAGTCCTGCGGGCGAGCCAGCATGGATTAAACCCATGTTGATGAAATTTGTAAAGACGAAAGCAAAGAAGTATAGAAGTAATGGAGTTCTAAGATATGAGTATCAGACACAGAATGTAGGCGATACGGTGTTATATCGCTTTGTAAGTAATGGACTGGTAAGAAAGAAGGAACTCTTTGAAATCTCTCCCTTGCAGAATGTTATCACCTTTAAGGATAAGTCAGCTGGTTGTGACTATAGTAACCTTAAAAATACGCTTTACCATGACTTTGTTTCTGATATGGATGAGAAGTTTGTGAAGGAACATCGGTTCTATGTGGATAATGAGTCTGAAAGCTTGGGTGTCAATGTGGTAAAACTCCTATTCAAGTCGAAAATAGATTGGAAAGATTCGGGCTATTTATGTATAGATACCCTACAAAATGTCATCCTCAGGGCAAAACGTTCTACGGGTTTGGCTTATAATGTACAGCACCGTACTAATGCACTTGTGCGCTCAACAATCAATGCTATATACGGACATCAATATAAGGACTGGCAGATTGATGTTGAGGTAGAGTATCGTTCATTGGATAACTCCTTTTACCTAAGTAGTTGTCGCTATTCTAATTATATTCAGGAAGAGTTTGACGGAAAGAAGAAAAAAGGAGTTGAAGTTTATAATGTTACCTCTATTTATGAGGCACAACCTTATCTGAAAAACGAGGTCGGTGAAGGAACAGAATTTCTTCTATTGCCCCAACCTTTTGCAATGAAGATTATTATGAGCAAAAAGGAAAGAAGACAAGAGGAATTGCTGCAGGATGTGAAGAAAGAATATAACGTTTATTGAATCCAGTGTGAGAATTTTATCAAATCTTGGTATAGATGTCGACTGTTTATGTCAAGGCTTTCTTGTAGGAGGTATCTATCTTTTTCTTGTTCTAACTTTGCTATCTCATTGGTTTGTGTTATCTTTGTAGCATAATGATAGATAGACCGACAGTAGATAGGATTATGAATGCGTCGAACATCGTTGAAGTAATCAGCGATTTCGTATCTTTACGCAAGACGGGAACAAGCTATAAAGGTTTGTGTCCTTTTCATGATGACCGTACACCATCTTTCTCTGTTAGTCCAGTGAAAGGTGTTTACAAATGCTTCTCATGTGGCGCAGCGGGAAATGTGGTGAAGTTTATCATGGAACATGAGCAGTTGACTTATCCAGAAGCCCTTAAGTGGCTTGCGAATAAGTATCATATTGAGGTGCATGAACGTGAACTGACGAATGAAGAAAAGCAGCAGGAGAATGAACGAGAATCAATGTTCTTGGTCAATGAGTGGGCTGCGAAATACTTTAATGACATCTTACACAACGATGTTGATGGGATGGCTATTGGTATGCAGTACTTCCGTAGCCGTGGTTTCAGAGATGATATCATCCATAAGTTTCAGTTAGGTTTCTGCCTTTCGGGCCGTCATGCCTTTGCTGATGCAGCCTTAAAGGCAGGCTTCCAGAAAGAGTTTCTCGTAAAGACAGGTCTTTGCTTTGAACGAGAGAATGGCGAACTCGTCGACCGCTTCAATGGTCGAGTGATGTTCCCATGGCTGAGCGTGAGTGGTAAGGTGACTGCCTTCGGTGGTCGTCTGCTGGATTCTCGTACGAAGGGAGTAAGTCAGAAGTATGTCAACTCACCTGATAGCGTTGTCTATCATAAGGAGCGAGAACTCTATGGCATCTATCAAGCAAAGAAAGCCATAGCCAAGCACGACCTTGTCTATATGGTGGAGGGATATACCGACGTAGTTTCTATGCACCAGTGTGGTATTGAGAACGTTGTTGCCAATAGCGGTACGGCACTCTCAGTACATCAGATACGTCTTCTTCATCGCTTCACTTCTAATATTGTTCTACTCTATGATGGTGATGAGGCAGGCCAGCATGCAGCCTTACGAGGAACAGATATGCTCTTAGCCGAGGCTATGAACGTGAAGGTGCTACTGCTTCCTGACGGTAAAGACCCAGATGAGTTTGCACGTAGTTACAGTGCGGAGGATTTCAGAAAATATATTGAAGATAATCAGACAGACTTCATCGTCTTTAAGATTAACGTACTCTTGAAAGGAGTCACCGACCCTATCAAGCGTTCAGAGGCTGTCGGGTCTATCGTTCAGAGCATCTCTGTAATCAAAGACCCAATACTTCGTGACACATATATACGTGAGTGTGCCAATCGTACGGGCGTGTCAGAGCGTACACTGATGGAGCAGATGAACCGTAATATCTATTCTAATCGGGAACAACAGACACGTGAACAGCAGCAACATCGGGCCGCAGACATAGAGGAACAGCGTGAGGAGGCGCAGGCTATGACGTCTAATCAGTCAGCATCAAAGGTAGAACAAATGCTCATTCAGGCTGTAGTTAGGGATGGCGAGAAGATTATCTTCCGTAATGTGAAGGATGATAATAGCGGGAAGATAGTTAATGTGACCGTAGCACAGTACATAGCATGCGACCTTGGGAACGACAACCTCAGCTTTTCAAATGAGTTATATACAAGGATATTGCACGAAGCTGTAGAGCATAGTGGGGAGGAAAACTTCAAGGCAGAGGAGTATTTTACACAGCATCCAGATATTAATATTGCCTCTGTAGCAGTAAGACTAAGTGTTGATCGCTTCCAACTTGCAGAGAGTTTACAGGTGAAGGAAACTGAACAAACACTGTGTGATCGTGTCTTACACCTCGTTGCTGACTTACGTCTTGAGTATGTGTCTTCTCGCTTGAAAGAGCTGAATGCACGACTAAAACAGGTGAAAGACCCGAAAGAGATGCAAGAGATAATAGAAGAGATAATGAAGATTCAGAGTCTTCGTAGTAGCCTGGCAAAGAAAACAGGTAGTAATATTCTGGCATGATGAATATGTTTAGAAATTTGTTCAAACCGTCACTTCAACTGTCAAACCTTGACGTCAGCGAGAATAAGAGAATTATAAAAGAAGCCCTTAGGTCGCTTAACTGTACGGGAGACTGGCAGAAAGATGGTAACGATATAATCGTCCGCTTTGATTTTCAGAGCGGTCACTTTGGTATATTCATCTCTGCTCAGCATCCACAGATAGAGTTGTCTTTCCTCTATTTTGGCGAGGCGAAGATGGAAGAAATTAATCTTGTACGTCATGTGTGCAACCAGTTTAATATCAATTCTGATGGTCCTCGCTTTGCTTACTCAGTCAATGAGGAAACGAATGTCATAGACCTACACATCATGACGACACTTCTTTTAGACCAATATCGGGCTAAGGATATATTGTCATTGGCTATGCAAAACTGTTTCGCATGGCAGAATGCGTTTATAAGAAACTTCAATGAGGTGAGGAGTGACGCAAGGAATATAGGAACGGCAGACGTGGAGCGGACGCTGAAAGACGCTGGACGTGAGCTCTTTCTATTGAGAGAAATGGAGCTGATGAACCAAGAGACAGTTCCTGGATGGCGACATGATGAGGCGACAGCTGCTACGTTAAGCCAGTGGATGGTACGGGCGTTTGGTATGGCGGATGCTGTCTTTTCTGAGTTGACGATAGTGACAGATAAGGTGATGTGCCTTGATGACTGTACTGCTATTGCGAATTATAACTTATCAGATGCGTTGATAGCTGATAACAGCTTTGTTCGTCAGAAGGCAATGCTCGACCTTGTGTTCTTTCTTCCGTCTCATCCTACAAAGCGGCGGCGCATGATGTTTAGTCTTCAGCAAGCTGATAGCTGTGAGAGCATACTCTACTATCAAGTTGTCGCAACGCTTCTCCCATTGAATATTTCTGCTGATATATCATTCCATTCACAGGAGACAGAGGTGCAGTCGCGTTCTGTTTTGTTGGCTTACGACCTCCGTTCAGCTAAACAGTTCCATGATGAATTTGTCTATATGTGGAAGGAAGCGAAGAGTAAAATGGCTAATGGCGAACAGAAACAACTAACGGATGAGCAGTTGCTGATAGCTAACATTGTTAATATTAATACTGCTGAGTATATCTATCGGGGTAAGGTTCTCTATCGACAGAAGCGTTACTATGAAGCAGTGGCCTATTTAGAGAATGTTTATAAGCGTCTTCAACTTGATTTCCATAAGCTAAAGAAGAGAGAACGGGAGACTTTCTTTGATGTTGCTTTCTGGGTGGGTTTCTGCTATAATGCGTTACATCAGTATGAGCGGGCCCATTACTACCTTGCATATAGTGCTCAATCAAATAGTATTGAACAAATAGAGACATACGTGAATTGCCTGGTTAATATGGGAGACTTCCGTACGTTTATGCAGATAGGTGAGCAGATTAATAGATACGTGGAGATAGCAAACGATTATGAAGAGGGTGAGAACCCTATGCCTCAGTCGTTCTTAAACTTCCTACAACGCCGAAAAGCTTATATGTTAATTAAGACTATGCAGTTGGATGAGGCTGAAGATCATTTGCATAACATGCTTCATACACCTGAAAACAAGGAATTTGTTTTAAGCCAGTTGGCTCATATACAACAGTTGAGGGAGAAGCAGAAAGAAAAAGAAGAGGGAAGAGCAGGGGAGAATACTCCCAAGATAGAATGATAAGAAAAGGAGGAGAAAGATGATTTACGTACATTGGGTATTCTTAGTCATCTACGTTGTTATCGTCATAATGGTGATGGTGCGCGTATTGATGGATAACCGACAGCCAGCCAAAACAATGGCTTGGATGTTGGTGTTGACCTTTATTCCAATGTTAGGTATCATTCTTTATTTCTTCTTCGGTCAGACAACTCGTAAGGAGCGAAAGATATGGCAGTATAGTATGGACCAGCTGACGAAGCATTCCATGCTGGAGTTTGTAGAGCAGAAAAGGCTTCATTTGCCTCATGAGTATCGAGAACTCATCAAGCTCTTCATGAATCAGAACTGGGTCTTACCCTTTAAGAACAACGAAACAGAGATCTATACTTCTGGTTACGAGTTCTTTCCTTCTTTGTTAATGGAGATTGGTAAGGCTGAACATCATATTCATTTAGATACTTTTATTATTGCCAGTGACCCCTTGGGACAGATTGTTGCTGATGCTTTGATTGATAAAGCACGACAAGGAGTTGAGGTACGTGTCATCTATGATGATGTAGGTTCTTGGAAAACAAAGAATCGTTTCTTTGACCGTATGCGTGCTGAAGGAATAAAAGTATATGCCTTCATGCCTGTACGCTTCCCAATCTTTACCAGTAAGGTGAACTATCGTAATCATCGTAAGATATGTGTCATTGATGGTGAGGTGGGTTTTATCGGTGGTATGAATATTGCCAATCGTTATGTGAAAGGGATAAAGAAATTGGCTTGGCGTGATACGCATGTTAAGATAACTGGTGCAGCGGTATATGGTTTGCAACGTGCCTTTTTGGTAGATTGGTTCTTTGTGAGTCGTGAACTAATAACCAACCATGTTTATTATCCTGTTAGTAAGGTTGCGGAGAATGATAGTCTTATTCAGATTGTCACCAGTAGTCCAACAAGCTTATGGCCTGAGATTGAGCAAGGTTACGTGAGGGTGCTTGCCAGTGCTAAGCGATATGTCTATATGGAGACCCCTTATTTCCTTCCTACCGACCCTATTCTCTTTGCGATGCGTACTGCAGCCTTGTCGGGAGTAGATGTAAGACTGATGATCCCTTACGAGACAGACACAAAGATTGTGGAATGGGCTTCACGCACATACGTCTTAGATACGGTGAAGGCGGGAGTAAAAGTTTATTTATATAAGGCTGGTTTTAATCATTCGAAACTTCTTGTTGCCGATGATAGCATAGCAACGATTGGCTCTACTAATGTTGACTTCCGTAGCTTTGAGAATGACTTTGAAGCAAATGCTTTCTTCTATGATAAGAAAATAGCATTAGAAGTAAAGGATATCTTCTTAAAGGACCAAGAAGAGTGTGTTTCCTTAGAAGATGTGCGAAACCTTACACATCGTTCTTTCCTACAACGATTGTGGGAATCAATGGTAAGGCTCTTGAGTCCACTGTTGTAAGGGTAAGAAACCTCTTGCAAATAAATACTGTTGCTGATTAGTTATCAATTAATAAAGGTGATGTATAGAGTAAGGAAAGATAAATGTTTTTATATTTTTTAGCTAATTTCTTGTTTGTTTCATATATTCTCACTACCTTTGCGGCCAGTTAAAATAAAATTAACTCGTAATAACGATGAGAGTCATAAAGAATATTAATTCGGCAAATGTTTGCACTTTATTAGGAAATAAAGGTGTAGGCTCTATTTGTGCTGTATTAAATTCTTTAACGAAGAAAGACGAAAAAAATATCGCAAATTATTTGGTAATTCCAAATAATTTTGTACTCTCTCTCTCTCTCTCTCTCTCATATAGGCCAGGTCCCTAACCCTTCCCCCTACTTTTTTCCTTCACGCATACGCGCGCGAGGCGTGCCGTG